>JBOHRQ010000008.1:0-69821 GCA_050732875.1 Gemmatimonadota bacterium
ACGTAGATGGTCTGATCGTTCGCCCACTTGTCGTGGACCTCGGCGGTCACCGGTCCCTGGAGGGGAGTGTCCACGAGATCGGGGAGCAGCACCGCATCGGCGCCGGGCTCGACCACCAGCAGGCGCTTCCACCGCTTGAACTCGCCGATTCCCTCGGGGGTCGTGAAGGTGACCTCGAAGATGGGCTCCGGGCGCGTCGTCTGGATCTTGCGCTCGAGCGATGCGCGGAGCACCGGCTCCACGCTCTCCCTGAGCGCGGGGTCGACCACCGCGATGATCGCGTTGTCGGAGCCGTAGGCCGGCCCCCGGCCGCAGGCCGGGGCCAGGCCGAGCGTCAGCAGCAGGGCGGGAACGGCGAGGCGCAGTCGTGTTCCTTCGCGGCCCGAGGTGAATGTTTCAGGCGATCGTCGGATGCTCGTGATCCCCAAGATACCACCTGCTCCAGGTCGGATCATCCCCTCGGAAAGGCACCCCTGGTCAGGAGAACGAAGCGCGGGCGGAGCCCGGCCAGCCGGTCTGCCGGAGCGCCTCGTAGAGCACGATCCCGACCGCGATGGCGAGGTTGATCGAGCGGGCCCGTGGGTCCATTGGGATCGCCAGACAACGCTCGGGATGCGGGTCGGTGAGGTCGCCTGGCAGTCCCTGCGCCTCGGTGCCGAAGAACAGCCAGTCGCCGGGCCGGAAGGAAGCGTCGGCGTAGGCGGTCGCGCCCCCGGTGGTGGCGTACCAGGAGCCATCCACGGGCGGATCGGTGGCCCGCAGGAACGCCGGCAGGTCGTCGTAGGCCGCCCAGGATAGATCCGGCCAGTAGTCCAGGCCCGCCCGCCGACGGCGCCGGTCATCGAGCGAGAATCCGAGCGGCCCGACCAGATGGAGCTCGGCGCGGGCGGCCACGCACAGCCGTCCGATCGTACCCGTGTTCTGGGGGATCAGCGGCTCGACGAGAACCACGCGGAAGGTGGGTTCGGCCGATGCCATGAGCGTGGGCAATCTACGCCGACGCGGTTCACCCCGTGGCAGCCCCGGTCCCAGGGCGGTGTTCGACCGGCGAGCCCTCTTCTCCGTACGCACAGCCATGCAACCGCACCGCCTCGAGAAGAGGGGTGCCAGCTCGCCGGCGCTGGCACGAAATCGGGAGAGATCGCGCGTCTATGGCAGAGTGGACGTCGCGCCTCCCCCGGTGGGCAGGGTGCTCTCCGGCGGCGCGTCCTTTCAGGAGGTCCTGACATGCGAACCGCGCTCCTGCTCACGCTCGCCGCCGTCCTGGCGGCGTGTTCCGAACCTCAGCCGTCGCTCGTGTCGCCCGTCCAGGAAGGGAGTCTCGAAACCTCGGGCGCGGCGCTGAACGCCACGATGCGCTTCGGTCTGGCCCCGGGCAGCGTCGGAACCGACTTCGTTCCCCCGGCCACTCATGACCAATCCATCCACGCGTACGACAACGTGCGTCCCCAGACCGTCGTCATCGCCGTCGGCGGGAGCGTCACCTTCGAGATCTCGTTCGCGAACCACCAGGTCGCGATCTTCGAGCCGGGGACCCGACCCGAGGACATCGACGTCACCCAGACCGAGCCGATCCCCGCGGCCCCGTTCGCCCGCCGCATCACCGACGACGACGGGCTCGTAGTCCGGGGACCCGACCAGCAGTTCACGGCCCTCATGTGGACCACCCCTGCCGGCACCTTCGACGAGCCGGGGAAATATCTCGTGATCTGCACGACGTTCAACCACTTCGTGATCGCCAACATGTACGGCTGGGTCATCGTCCAGTAGATCGATGACGCCGGTCGGCGAACGACGGGGTCTTTCCCGGGAGCACCCTTCCGTGCTTGACAAAACCGGGCCTCGAAGCAATGCTTGAAGTCCCCTCGGTGTCCCCATCCGCTCGACTACGAACCCGGCGACGAAGGTCTGCATGCGGGTCCTGCTACCGTCTTTTCTCGTTCTCGTCTGCGCCGCGGCGGCGGCCGCCGGGCGGGCGAACGATGGGCTGCGCCTTGCGGACCGTCTCGAGGTGGTGGTGGAGGAGACCGTCCTCAAGTGGAGCGCGACGGGGCGGCTGCTCGGCCACCTGAACCGCGGCGCCGATCTCGAGCGGCTCGGCGGCCGGGGCGACTGGACGCGCGTCGGCGTCCGGGGCTGGATGTGGCGACCGTCCCTGGAAAGGAGCGGCGACGAATGGCGGGTCACGCCGGTCCGCGAGAACCTGAGGGCCGAGCCCAACGGCGCGATCCTCGGCACCCTCGAGCGGGGGGTGAGGGTGCGGCGCGTCGCCGGGAACGGGAGGTGGTTCGAGATCGAGATGATCGGCTGGCTCCCCGACTCGGCCGTCCGCTCGACGGCGGCCGCGACGGAAGGCAGTTCCGAAGCGCCCGCCCCGCCAGAGACCTCCGATAACAGCGAGGGGAAGGGGGCGACCGAGGCCCGGCCCGAGCCGGCCACCGCTTCCCTCTCTCCGGCGAGCGGTCGCGGGACGGCGAGCCGCGTGGACGAGGAGATCGACCTCCGCTCCGCTCCCGGAGGGACCGTCCTGACGCGCGTCCCCCCCGGCACCGTGCTGCGGGCCGTGGAGCGTCGAGGCGCCTGGACGCGCGTGCAGATCGAGGGCTGGGTACCGAGCGAAGCGGTGCGCACCGACGGGTCGACCGCATCCGGGCCCGAGGCGGTCGCGCTCGCGCCCGACCGGTTCGCCGGCCGCCGCGTCCAATGGACTCTGGAGCACGTGGCGCTACAGCGGGCGGAGGAGTGGCGCTCCGAGTTCGAGACCGGCGAGTGGTATGGCCTGGCGCGAGTTCCGGACCGCACCGCCTACGTCTATCTTGTCATCCCGCCGGCGATGCTCGACGACTTCCGCGGCTTCTCCCCCTTCGAGACGATTCGCGTCGAGGGGAAGATCCGGACCGGCAAGAGCGAGCTCACCGGCAATCCCGTGCTGGAGGTCGCGCGGCTCCTGCCATGAGGGTCTGGGCGCGGCGCGGAGCGCACGTGCTGATCGTCCTGCCGCGCGGGAGCGAGATCCTGGAAGGTGTTCGCGAAGCGGCTCGCGAGGCGGCCATCGAGAGCGCCTCCTTCGTCGGCCTGGGGGCCGTCGAGCAGCTCCGGCTGGCCTGGTTCGACCGCTACGAGACGCGGTACCGGGAATCGACCCTGGAAGGGGTCTGGGAAATCGCCAGCCTGATCGGGAACGTTACCCGCTACGAGGGCGCGCCTCGCGTCCACGCCCATCTCGTGGCGTCCGACCGTTCCTGCCAGGTACGGGCCGGGCACCTGGCCGGAGGCGTGGTGGCGGTCACCTGCGAGATCACGCTCACGCCGTTCGACGCGCCGCTCGAGCGCCGCTTTGACGACGCCTTCAATCTTCCCTTGATCGAACTGTCAAGGCGTTGAACGCCCTGCGGGCTTTTTCGGCCTCCGCCTACCGCCAGGAGGTGCCGATCGCCGTCCGCGCTTCCCTCAGCGCCTCCGGCGCGCTCGGCGGCAGCACCCCGTAATCCCACTCGGAGATCGTGATCGCCGCCTGGTCGGGCTCCTTCTGGAATATGATCACGTCCTTCGCGCGGACCATCCGCCATCCGGGAAGGCTGTCCTTGTAGAAGGCCGCCACGCGGTCCCAGGAGTCGGGCGTGAAGGCCTGGACGCGGAACGTGGAGGAGGGGGTCCGGCTGAGCATCCAGACGGTCGCGCCGGGATACGGAGGGATTCCGGCCGCCGCCTCGGCGGCGGGCATCGGTTCGCCGTCCGGGGTTGGGGGCGCGAGCGTGTCGGGGTCCACCGCCGCAACGGTCGACGGCGGTGCGGGCGTCTCTTCGGACACGGAGCCGCCACGATCCCGGTCGCAGGCCATCAGGAAGGCCGGCAGAAGAACGGCGAGCAGGCCCGGAGCTAGAAGTCCTGGACGGTGAACGAGGGCCACTTTTCGACGGTCTGGTCCACGAGCGACACGAACTGGCCGTCGGTCAGCCGGATCTCCCAGCGCTTCAGCTCACCGGTCTGCGGGTGCCACGTGTAGAAGCTGACCCGATAGTCGTCGATACCGGCCCGCTGGACGCGGGGCGGGCTCACGGTGCCGCGCACGGTGTCGGGGATCTTCCCGTACAGGAGGGCATCTCCCTCATCGGCATCGAAGCGTCGCAGTCCCTGCGGGATCTCGTCGATCGAGCTGAGCACTCGAACGACGTTCAGCTCGGCGAACGTGATCGAATCCACGCTCGAGCGCGTGTAGCGGTAGTCGAAATTGTAGAATGCCTCGATCACGAAGCGGGCCAGCCCAAGCGCCTCGTCCGCCGAGGTCGGCTTGACGCGCTCGCGATCCAGCAGGGCGTTGAGGGCGTCGATGTAGCCGCGGTTCATGACGTGGTTGAACGCGCCCGGCTCCATCCGGTTGACGAGCGGCCAGGCGCGGTCGTTCTCGGTCACCACGAACAGCCCCTGATACAGATCGCCCTCGGTGGTGACGCTGTAGAGCGAAACGTCACCCACCGCCGGGTTCAGGATCCGGCCGAGGATGATGATTTCGTGGAAGAAGTCGTCCGGCGTGGGCTCGGGAAGCGCGATCCTCCCCGCGTCGTCCGGCGTGTTGTGGAGGAAGTCCCGCATCAGGCGCTCGTAATGCGGCCACCACAACGCGAAGGCGGCCTGCCGGACGAGCAGCGTCTCGGCGGCCGGGGTCACCGGTCGCACGTCCTGCGCCGCGGCCGGCGTAGCCAGAGCCGCGAGAACCAGGCAGAACAGGAGCAGACCGGGCGCACGGAGGCGAGGCCTGGCGTGGGGGATCCCGTACCGCATGAGACGATTCAATGTACGTGCGGGCGGTGGCCGGGGGCAACCGGCGGCGGGCGGGCCTAGAGGAGGCCGTTGCTCCGACCGGCGCCGGCCCTAACTTGGGCCCGCCGTGTCCTCTCCCTGGAGCTATCGCGAGGGTGATCTCGCCGCCGGCGGGATGCCGCTCGCGCACCTGGCCGACCGTCACGGCACGCCGCTTTACGTGTACCATCGCCCCACCATCGCCGAGCGGGTCTCCCGGGTCCGCAGTGCCTTTCGCGACCATCCGACGCGTCTGTGCTACTCGGTCAAGGCGAACTCCAACCTGCGCCTGCTGAAGTGGCTGGCGCAGCTCGGGGTCGGCTTCGACGTGGTCTCCGGGGGCGAGCTCGAGCGGCTGGAGGCGGTCGGGGTACCTCCCTCCGAGGTCGTTTTCGCCGGCGTCGGCAAGACACCCGGGGAGCTGTCGCGAGCGGTCGGCGGGGGCCTCTGGATGATCAATCTCGAGTCCGTCGAGGAGGCCCGGCGCGTGGCGGAGCTCGCCCGCGGCCACGCTCGCCCCACACCGGTCAGCCTGCGTCTCAACCCTGACGTGGATGCACGCACGCATCGCCACATCACCACCGGCCGCAAGGTCGACAAGTTCGGCATCGCCATCGGGGAGTTCGAGCCGTTGATCGAGTGGCTCAGCGCCGACCCGCACGTGGAGGTGGTCGGGCTCCACATGCACATCGGAAGCCAGATCACCGATCCGGAGCCCTATCGGGACGGCCTCCGGGTCCTTCTGGATTGCGGACGGACCGCGCGCTCGGCCGGCGCCCCGGTCCGTTGGATCAACGCCGGGGGCGGCTTCGGAATCTCGTACGACGGCGACCCGGTGCCGTCCGCCGAGGACTACGCCCGCGCGATTCTGCCCGGCGTGCAGGATTTCGGCGCGGAGCTCCTGCTGGAGCTCGGCCGCTATCTGGTCGGACCGGCCGGCTGCCTCCTGACCCGGGTCCTCTACCGGAAGGAGCGAAGCGGGCGGGCGCTCGTCGTGGTGGACGCCGGGATGAACGATCTCGTCCGTCCGGCCCTGTACGAGGCCAAGCATCGGATCTGGCCGTTGACGGAGCGGGACGGGAGCCGGCCTACCGACATCGCCGGACCGATCTGCGAGTCGACCGACTTCCTGGGACGCGATCGCCCCCTGCCGCCGCTCGAGCCCGGCGACCTGCTGGCGGTCCTCGACACGGGCGCCTACGGGATGGCGATGGCCAGCCACTACAACACGCACCCGCGTGCCGCCGAGGTGTGGATCACGGAAGACGGCGTGGCCGAGACGATCCGTCGCCGCGAGACCGTCGACGACGTGCTGGCCATCGAGCGCGAAGCGCTCTGAGCCGGGCTCAGGGATCGGAGAGCCCGGACCGAGGGGAGGCCCGCGCCCTGCCCGCGAGTGCCACGAAACCCGGCGCGGGATACAATGGTAGTAGGAAGGCACGCTGATCTCGATGTCCGGCGAGCTGCCCGACCATCCTCGCCGCGGCCACGGCCGGCGCATCCGCTTCGAATCGGAGGAACCCCATGTCACGCATGTCGATGATCGTCCTGGCGGCCTCAGCCTGCCTCGCCTGGCCGAGCGTGGAGTTGGCGGCCCAGGAGCCGTCCGCGGCGGCCGAGCCGGCCCCCACCGCTGGAACCACCTCCGACGGGCCGTCAGGCTACGTCCTCTTCGTCGGGTTGGAGTCGGAGGACGCCGTGGCGATCGTCGACCCCGCGGCGGGCGAGGTCGTCAAGAAGATCCCGGTCGGCGTCTCGACCGAGGACATCGAAGGCGTCCACGCGCTGACTCTCGCGCCCGACGGGAAGTACTACTACCTCTCCATCGCCCATGGCTGGCCCTACGGATCGATCTGGAAGATGACGACCGCGAACGATAGCCTGGTCGCGCGGACGGACGTCGGCCTCTTTCCGGCCACGACGGCGATCACGCCGGACGGTATGTGGCTCTTTGTCGCCAACTACAACCTGCATGGCGACCCGCAGACCGACACCATTTCGGTGGTGCACACGCCGACGATGACGGAGGTCAAGCAGATCCCCGTCTGCACGAAGCCGCACGGCCTGGTCGCCTCCAACGACGGAACCACCGTGTACGTCTCCTGCACGCGGGACAACGTGCTGAAGAAGATCAGCCTGTCCACGCTCTCGGTCGTCGACTCGACAAGCACGCTGACCGAGGAGGACCGTGCCGAGGACAAAGTGTGCTATCCGGCCGGACTGGCGCTCTCGAAGGACGACGGCGAGCTCTACGTCGCGTGCCACAAGCACGCCGAAATCCGGGTCATGCCCACCGATCGGTTCGGCACCTTCACCAACGCCATCCCGGTGGGCGACGGTCCCTATCTCATCAAGGTGGATCCGGGCGGCGAGAGGCTGTATGTCCCCAACCGCGACAGCCAGTCGTTCTCGGTGATCGACCTGGCGAGCGAAATCGTCATTGCCACCAAGCCCTCGAGCGCAACGCATCCGCACACGTTCACGTTCGGTCCGGACGGGACAGCGTTCCTGTCGATGGAGAGCCACGCCGTCGTGCCCGGCGCGATCGACGTGATCGACCCGGAGACGCTCGAAACGATCCGGTCGATCCCGGTCGGGCTGCAGGCCACCGGGGCCGGCGCGGTGGCCCTGCCGCCCTCGCACTTCGACTGACCGCGCGGCAGCTCGGTTCGTCCAGCGTTGCCTCGACCCTGCGTCTATCTCCGGAACCGCGCGAGCGCGGCGACGATCGAATCCTGAACCGCCCGCCGCGGCCCGGTCGGTCCGGGGAAGAACTCCATGACCATGCTGAAGGCCAGCGGCTCTCCGCCGGCCGACATGACGTACCCGGAAAGAGCGGAAACGCCGGACAGGGAACCGGTCTTCGCGCGCGCGTTTCGTTCCGCGGCGGTTCCTCGCATACGCTCCTCGAGAGTGCCGTCCACGCCGGCGATCGGAAGCGCGCTGAAGAATGACGGCGCGAGATCCTCGCGCCGCGCGACGTACGCGAGCAAGTGCACGATCTGTCGCGCCGTGACGAGGTTGTAACGCGAGACGCCGGAGCCGTCGGCCAGCACCATGGCGGTCGTGTCGATCCCCACCTCGCTCGCCAGGAAGCGCCGCTCCGCCGCTAGACCGGTCTCGTAGTCTCCGGGTGGCCCTGCCACCTCGGCACCGATCACTTTCACGAGCTGCTCCCCCGTGAGGTTGTCGCTGACCTTGAGGAAGTTGCGTACGCTCACGGAGAGAGAGTCGCTGCGATGGCGGGCGATCGGATGCAGGACCTCGGGGCGGGATGGACGGCCCGCGGTCAGTGCCGGATCCGCGGGCCCGAGCACGGTCACCCCGCGTCGCGCGAGCAGCTCCCCGAAGACGACCGCCGCGTAAAGGGCCGGGTCCTCGACGGTCCGGACCTCGATCACCGGATCGCTTCCGATCGGCAGCACCCCTCGGACGTCGATCACGTTCTCCTTGGGCGTCCAGTGACGTTCGACCGTCAACGTCGATTCTCCACCAGACGGTCCGGTGCGCGCGCTGACACGCATCTCGATGAACGCGGTCGGCGGATCCAGCGCGGCCCGGACCGGGTCGCCGGCGGCGGCACCCGGCTCGACGCGCACCGTGACCGCGTTGTCGTTCAGCGTGAGCGCGCTGCTGTAGGGCCAGTACCAGTACGGGCCGTCGTCCCACATCCATCCCGATCCCCAGGCCGGCCCGGCGAAGTAATCCGTCACCGGCCGGATGCGTCCTTCGACCGCGCGAACGCCAAGCGAGGCGAGGCTGTCGGCGAGCGCCGCGAGGTCCTCCGTGACCAGATCGGGGTCGCCACGCCCCACGAGATAGAGATCGCCGCGCAAGGTGTCGCCGGTGACCCGGGCGTCCGAAGCTAGGGTGGTGACGAAACGATGGTCGGGACCCAGATAGTGAAGCGCCGATGCGGCGGTGAAGAGCTTGAGGTTGGAGGCCGGCGTGTAGAGGCGATCCGCCTCGCGGGCGTAGATGGTGTCACCCCGATCCAGCGACACGACGAGCAGGGCGGTCCCGGAGTGGCGGAGACCGGGATCCGCGAGAAGCCGATCGAGTGTCTCGACGACGATCTCGCTGCCGGCCCCCCGGGCCGAGGACAACGCGCACGCCGCGGGCAGGCCGAGACAGGCCATGACGACGAAAGCCCGCAGGAGCGGGCTTTCGCGAAAGCGTCGAAGCGGTCCGAGCCGATCGATCGGCAGTAAGGCTTGCTCGAAGGTTACTTCTTCTTTCTCTTCCTTGAAGCCTTCTTCTTCTTGGAGCCCTTCTTTTTCGAGGCCTTCCTCGAGGCCTTCTTCCTTGAAGCCTTCTTGCGGGCCTTCTTCTTCGAGGCCTTCTTTCTGGTCGACTTTCTGGCCATTGCAGCCATACCGTTTCCTCCTGGTCTGAGCGTCACGACGGTCGGACCGCTCGACAAAAAAAAGTCTATCACAACAATGTGAACGTGCGCAATAGTTTGAACGAGAAAAAGAAAGTAGAAAAAGACTCATCCGGCGAGCGTGTTGACGAGCTCGAGCAGCGATCGATCGATCTCTTTGTTCTCGGCGACCGCTTCGGCGATCGGTGTCGCGCACACGGCTTGTCCACGCAAACCGAAGAGCAGGTCGCGCCGGCCTTCGATCGCCGCTCGAGTGGCAGCCGACGCGAGACGGCTGGCAAGAACGCGATCCCGCACGGTCGGGTTGCCGCCGCGCTGGATGTGCCCGAGGATCGTTACACGCGGGCCGGCTCCGGGCAGATCCCTCAAGCCTGGCGAGCGATCATCGAGCTCCTGGAGGAGCCCTCGAGCCCCACCGGGATGAGCGCCTTCGGCGACCACGACGATGCACGAGAGCTTCCCGCGACTATAGTTGCCACGGATCACCTCCACGAGCGCGGCCGGATCGAGCTCCACCTCCGGCAGCACGACCGCCTCCGCGCCACCGCCTACCGCGACCTCGAGCGCGATGAAGCCGCGATTTCGTCCCATGACCTCGATGAAGAAGAGACGTTCGAGGGCGTGCGCGGTGTCGCGGACTCGATCGATGGCCTCGAGCGCGGTGTTGCAGGCCGTATCGAAGCCGATCGACTGATCCGTTCCGCCGAGGTCGTTGTCGATCGTCGAGGCGACGCCGAGGACGGCGCCGTCCCACATCGACTGGAGGTGCGTGGCGCCGTTCTGGGTACCCTCTCCCCCGATCGTGATCAGCGCGCTGCAGCGCCGGCGGGTGAGGACGTCGCAGGCGGCACGCCGAACCGCCTCGTCGCGGAAGCGGACCTCGCGCGCGGTGTCGAGCACAGACCCTCCACGCTGCAGGACGTTGGCCACGCTGCGCGGCGTGAGCGGGATCGCGTCGTCGTCGATCAGGCCGCAGAAGCCCCTGCGAAACCCGATGACGTCCCAGCCGGCGTGCGCGGCGGTGCGCACGACGGCGCGAATGGCCGCGTTCATTCCGGGCGCGTCGCCCCCGCTGGTCAGGACGCCTAGACGCGAGGCCATGGACGGAAGTCGGGAGGGGAGGGGAGTCGCATGTGGGGGGCGAAGGTAGCCGGCGCATCGGGTCGTGTCAGCGTGCGGCAGGCGTCCTCGCGGGTGTGGTTTGGCGAGGACGATCGCTGGAGTACGGGGGGCCGGCGCCGGTTCAGCGTGGGGCGGGACATTGCCAAGCCCCGCAGTGAGTTAGGGGGGAGACGGAACCTTTCGGCACGTCCCGTGCTAGGATAGATCAGCGACCCTATTCCCAAAGTGGAGGAACCCATGCGGACGCAGCGTTCGATAGAGAGATGGCTCCTGATCCTGACGGTCGGCTCGATCGGGATCGCGGCGCTGGCCTGCGGCGGCGAGGGCGCCGACGAGGTCGACGACGATCTTCCGATCGTGGTCGAGGACAGTGGCCCGATCGCACTGTCTGATTCGGTCGGTCCGACCGCCGATGAAATCGATGTGGTGGAAGAGCAGCCGCGTGTCGTAGAGCGGACCGTCGTCGTCCGCGAGCGGCCTCGTGAGGAGCCGACCCGGACCCCGAGCCCGGAGCCCGCGCCGGCACCATCCCGACCGAGTTCGATCCCGGCCGGAACGTCGATCTCGTTCTCCACGCTCCACCAGGTGGATTCGGAGCACAACGATGTCGGTAGCACGTGGACCGGTCGCGTGACTCGCAACGTCGTGGTCGGCGGGCAGGTCGTGATTCCGGCCGGAGCGACGGTCACCGGCGTGGTGACGAACATGAACGAGGGCGACGACAACGGCGGCAACGGCTCGATCACGCTCGAGGCGCGCTCGGTGGAGACCGCCTACGGGTCGCGCTCCATCGCCGCCGCGCCGGTGGCAGGAGGTCATTCGTACGCCGACAAGGGCTTCCCGACCAAGGAGACGGCGATCGGCGCCGGGGCCGGGGCGGTGCTGGGTGGCATCATCGGCGGCAAGAAGGGCGCGGCGATCGGCGCCGGGGTCGGCGGAGCCGGTGGCGCGGCCATGGGGCAAGCGCGCGATGACTACGAGGTGGCGCTGGACGCCGGCAGCAATCTCACCGTGCGTCTGTCGAACTCCGTGGGCCTGTAAAACGAACGAGCCGAACACGGCTTTTCCGGGAGCGCCGGGGCTGGCCAGAGAGCGGCCCCGGCGTTTCTTTTTGCCCGCTGGTCGATTCCTCGATAGCGTTCCCGCCGATGGTCGGACCGGACGGACGTTGATGGAAGAACGCGAGCTCGCCGAGCTCCGCGCATTCGCGCTCGAGGCGGCCCGCGCGGCGGGCCGGTTGACGCTCGAGTACTTCGGAAGCGCGCTCGACGTCGAGCGAAAGGCCGACCGGTCGCTGGTGACCTCGGCGGACCGCCGTGCCGAGGAGCTGCTCCGCGAGCGGCTCGCGGCGCGCTGCCCGGGGGACGGCGTGATCGGTGAGGAGTTCGGGGTCGAGGAGGGCTCGAGCGGGAGACGCTGGACGCTGGATCCGATCGATGGGACGTTCGGGTTCGTTCACGGGGTGCCGCTCTTCTCCGTCCTGATCGGGCTGCTGGACGGCGAGGAGGCGGTGCTCGGCGTCGTCCATCTCCCGGCCCTGAGAGAGACGGTGGCCGCGGTCCAGGGGTCGGGCTGCTGGATGTGGAGAGGAGACGCGGATCCGGTCCCGTCGCGGGTCTCGTCCGAAGCCGCCCTCGCGGACGCGCTCGTCCTGGCCACCGACTTCCGCCGTCTTCCGGGCGCGGCCGGGGCCGGGTACGAGCGGTTCGCGGACGCCGGAGAGCTCAGGACCTGGGGGGACGCCTACGGCCACGCGCTGGTCGCCACCGGTCGGGCCGACGCGATGATCGACCCCCGCATGAAGCCCTGGGATTCGGTCCCCCTGCAGCCGATCGTCGAGGAGGCGGGAGGCCGCTTCAGCACGCTGGCGGGCGCGGCACTGCCGGCGGGCGGAAGCGCCGTGTCGACCAACGGGCTCCTCCACGACGAGGTGCTCGAGCGGCTGGCCGACCCGTCGACCATGGGGTAGTGGGCGCCCCCCGGCTGGATGGCCGGCCCGCCGCGGCCCTTGGCCATCAGCTTCTCGAGTCGCTCCTTCAGGACGATGGGTTGTTGTGCTTCAGGTCGCGCGTACCGAAGACGAGCGTGACGTCCGTGTCGCGGGCAGCGCGGGCCAGTCCACACCCCTACTCCGGGGCGATCCGGACGATCTTCTCGCGCATGATGCGGTCCACCGGCGGGAAGGTCTTCCGCGCGGCTTCCGGCACGGGCCGCCAGTCACCGGTGCCGGGGCGGCTGGCGTACCAGTCGAAGGGGCGCGTTCCCGGACCCTGCCCCGGCTCCCCGACCACGATCCGGCCGACCATGCCGCCGGCCTCGTGCGGCAGGCAGAAGTAGTCGTAGACACCGGGGACGGTGAGCGACACCTCGAAAGCCTGCCCCGGCGTGGTGAGAATTCCGGAGTCCCAGGGCTCCGCATCCTCCGGAATCCGCAGCGAGTGACTGGTGTTGGCCGGATGATAGGCCGTCGTCGAGTGGACGCTCTCGTCGACTACCCAGCGGACCGTCCTCCCCGGCTCGATCAGCACGCCGACGGGATCGAACCAGACTTTCGAGCCGAGCGCGTCGCTCTTCATGTGGATCTCGACGGGGGAGCCCGGAGGCGCCCCTGCGCCGCCCTCGAGCCCGAGCAGCGCGCCGAGGGAAGACCGCGCCGGACCCGGCGCGGCGAGGCCGGCGAGCGCGAGCCCGCCGGCCTGCAGGAAGATCCGCCGCGTGACCACGATTCCGCTACTTGAGCGCCGCGGCCGTCTCGGGCGAGACGTACCACACCACGAAGTGGTAGTGCGGCTCAGCGACACCCGGATGGCCGGCGTTGTAGTAGATGTCCACGTGATCGGCCTTCGCCGCGGCCACGTCGAGCCCGTTGAAGTTCTGCTGCTCGTTCATCGACGAGAGCGGGATCATGTAGACCGAGCTGACCAGATTGCCCTCGCGGTCGTAGGCCAGGAAAGGGCCCGCCGGCAGGGTCGCCGGATCCACGTACAGGGTGCCGATTCCGGGCAGGAAGTCCGGGAGCTCGACGAGCTCGCTGACCGGCTGGAAGGCGCCGCCCGGGGGCGCGGTCATCATCTCTCCGTGCATGGCCTCGTGCCCGGCGGCCACTTCCTCCTCCTGCGCCTGGGCCGTGCCGGCCAGGAAGGCGAGGGCGGAGGCCGCGAGGGCGAGCGTGAAGAGCCGTTTCATGATTGGATCCTCCTGATAAGGGTTGACAGCGTAGGGGGTTGCTTCCTTTCGAGTATACACCTAAATTGATTGTTATGCAAGTCGAAACTATCAAAACAGCCCTGCCCTCGGGCACCAAACGGGAGATTCTCGACTTTCTCATCCGTAAGGAGCTGAGCGCGCAGGAGCTCGCCGACAGGCTGGGGGTCAGCTCAGCCGCCGTCCGCCAGCATCTGGCCATCTTGCAGAGCGGCGGCCTGGTCATGCGCGGGAAAGCGGACTCCCAGCCCGCCGGTCGCCCGACCTACGTCTATGCTCTCTCGCCGCTCGCCCGCCGCGCCTATCCCAAGCGGTACGACGTGCTCGCGAGCGAGCTGTTCGAGGTTCTGCAGGACCGGCAAGGCGAAGCGACCGCGCTCGAGCTGGTCGCGACGGCCGCGCGGCGCGTGGCGCGCCGGGCCCGCGACGGGATGGCCATCGACGACGCCGAGCGACGCTGGGACCTCCTGCTGGCCTGGCTGGATGAGACCTTCGCCCTGGAGGCCGAGTGGGAGCCCCTCGGCGATGGCCGCCGGCGCATCGTCGTCCACCATTGCCCCTTCCAGGACATCGCCGCGGACCGTCCCCGGGTCTGCGGGACCTTCTTCACCAACCTGGTCGGGGAGCTCCTGGGCACGGACGGGGTGAGCCACGTGCCGCTCGACGATCGCCTGCGCTGCTGCGCCATCGACATCGAGGACGGCTCGATCGACCGGGCGCAGGCCGGCGCGTGACGACCGCGAGCCTCACTCGATCCACACCGACTTGATGTTGACGAACTCGCGGATCCCGAAGGCAGACAGCTCGCGCCCGTAGCCGCTCTCCTTGATGCCGCCGAAGGGGAGGCGCGGATCCGACCTCACCAGGCCGTTCACGAAGCACGCCCCCGCGTCGAGCTCCTCAGCCGCGATCCGCCGCCCGCGCTCGAGGTCGCGGGTGAAGACCGCCGCCCCCAGGCCGAACGAAGTGTCGTTGGCGACCTGGATCGCCTGGGCCTCGTCGGTCACCGGGATGATCGACGCCACCGGCCCGAATAATTCCTCCTGGTATCCGGGCGAGGCCGGCTGGACGTCCGTCAGCACGGTCGGCGGGTACCACGCCCCGTCGCGATCGGGGATCTCGCCGCCCAGGAGGCAGCGTGCCCCGAGCGCGATCGTCTCCTCCACCTGGCGGTGGAGGCCGTCCCTTAGATCCGCCC
This sequence comes from Gemmatimonadota bacterium, assembly GCA_050732875.1. GTDB lineage: Bacteria > Gemmatimonadota > Gemmatimonadetes > JACCXV01 > JAHWKZ01 > DASRVA01. Next base: position 14,709 of record JBOHRQ010000008.1, read on the forward strand.
GCGCCTGGGGTCCGACGTCGGTTGCCTCGTCCATCGGGTCGCCGACGACAGCGCTCCGCATGCCCTCGACGAAGCGCCGCTCGAAATCCTTCCGGACCGGCTCCACGACGATGAACCGCTTGGCGGCGATGCAGCTCTGGCCGGAATTGATGAGCCGGCTCTTCACGCAGGTCGCGACGGCCTGGTCGAGGTCGGCGTCCTCCAGGACGACGTAGGGGTCGCTGCCGCCCAGCTCGAGCACCGTCTTCTTGAGGCTCTTCCCGGCCGCCTGCGCGACCGCGCGGCCCGCCGGACCGCTGCCGGTCAGGGTGACGGCCCGCACGCGGTCGTCCGCGATCAGCGGTGCGACGCGTGCGCTGCCGACGAGGAGAGCCCGAAAGAGGTCCTCGGGGAAGCCCGCCTCGCGGAAGATCGCTTCGATCGCCAGCGCCGACCCGGGAACGTTCGAGGCGTGCTTGAGAAGCGCCGCGTTCCCGGCCATGAGCCCCGGCGCGGCGAAGCGGAAGACCTGCCAGAAGGGGAAGTTCCACGGCATGACGGCCAGGACGACGCCGAGCGGCCGGAAGGCGACGAAGCTCTCCCGGGCGTCGGTCTCGACCGGCTCGTGAGCGAGGAAGCGCTCCGCGTTCTCCGCGTAGTACTCGCAGACCCAGGCGCACTTCTCGGCCTCGGAGCGGCCGTCCCGGACGGGCTTGCCCATCTCCTCGGCCATGAGACGCGCGTACTCGCCGGCGCGTTCCTTCAAGACGGCCGCGGCGCCTCGCATCCGACGGCTCCGCTCCTCGAACGAGGTCTCCCGCCACGCCATGAAGGTCTGGTGGGCGCGCTCGACGATCTCATCCAGCTCGTCGGCGGGTGTCTCCGGGACGGTGCGCAGGGTCTTTCCGGTGGCGGGGTTCACGACTTCGATCGGCATGCGCCTTCCTTTCCGGACGTGCAGGGAATCCAACGTCGCCGGGGCAGCGCGCCGGATCAAGTTCCCGCGGCTTCCGGCCTCTCGACTGGGCCGCCCGGCGGTCAGCCCGGGGACGGCAGAAGCTCGAGCCCAGCCGACTCGGCGGCGGCGCGATACCAGCGGCCCAGCTCCGGGACTTGATAATGGGCGTTGAGACCGCTCGGATTGGGCAGCGCCCAGAGCTCGGCCCCCGACAGCCGTTCCTCCTGCCTGCCCACTTCCGCTCCCGGCCGCTGGAAGGCCGCCCGGTAGGCGGTGAGCCCGACCACGGCGACCACGCGCGGCTCGAGTCGCGCCACCTTCCGGATCAGCCCGCGCGCCCCCGCGCGCAGCTCGTCGGTCCCGAGCTCGTCCGCCCGCGCCGTGGCCCGGTCGACCAGGTTGGTGATGCCGATCCCCCGGTCGAGAAGCGCAGCCCGCGAGAGACGGTCGAAGCCGCCCCGGACGTCCAGCTCCTTGGCGACCAGCCCACCGGCGTGAAGGGCCTTGTAGAAGCGGTTCCCGGGGCGCGCGAAGTGGGCCTGCACGGCGGCGGTCCAGAGGCCGGGATTGATCCCGACGAAGAGTAGCCGGACGTCCGTGCGGACCAGGTCGGGCACGCCGCGTCCGCGAGCGGCCTCGAGATCGGCGCGAGAAGGCCTCGTCACGCCTTCAACATCGGACCGACCGAAGCCGGCCGCCAACCCGCCTGCGCCGGTGGAGCGGGCCGCGTATACTCGGGCGCCGACAGGGGTGCTGGGTTCGCTCCCGGCTGAGATCACACCCTCAGGACCTGATCCGGGTAATGCCGGCGAAGGGAGGTCGCGCATGGGATTCTCCGCCGATCTGATCGAACGGGTGGGACCGCTCTGGAGGCGGATGCTCGACCACCCCTTCCTGCTCGAGACGCGCGACGGTTCGCTCCCCGACTCGACGTTCGCACGCTGGATGCGCCAGGACTACCTGTTCGTCGAGGCGGCGATCCCGTTCATGGAGGCGCTGGTCGCGAAGGCCCCGGCCGGGCATCGAAAACCCCTGACCGACGCGATCAAGGCATTCCACGGCGAGCTCGAGATCTTCCGCGAGCGCGCCGGCGCGGCAGGTGTCGACCTCAAGGACATCGCGCCGGCCTTCGTCTGTCACGCCTACGTCCAGTTCCTGCTCTCCACCGCTTCCTACGCCGGCTATCCGGAGGGGTTCACCGTCCTCTATGCGGCCGAGAAGGCGTATCACGAGTCGTGGAAGGTGGTGAGGTCGGGAATCGCCCCGGACTCGCCGTGGACAGGTTTCGTCGAGAACTGGGCGGGCGACGCGTTCGCCGGATGGGTGGCCTGGCTGGAGGCCGAGCTGGACGCGCTGGCCGATGAGGCCGGGCCGGCGGCGGGCGAGCGGATGGCGCAGCTCTTCGATCTCACCGTCCGCTACGAGATCGCGTTCTGGGAGCTGGCTTACGGCCGCGCCGACGGCTGGCCGGGGGTCGAGACGAAGCCGTGACCGCCTTCACCGACGAGCTTTTCGAGGCCGGACGGCTGATCTGGGAGGCCCAGCTCGAGCACCCTTTCGTGAAGGGAATCGCGGCCGGCGGCCTCGACGAGGACCGGTTCCGGCGCTGGGTCGTCCAGGACTACCTGTACCTGAAGGAGTTCGCGCGCGTCTTCGCGTGGGCGGCGGCGAAGGCCGACCGTCTCGAGGGGATGTCCTGGTACGCGGCGGCCCTCGACCTGACGCTCAACAGCGAGATGGACCTCCACCGCACGTACGCCGCCCGCTTCGGGCTGTCGGCGGCGGACCTGGAGGCGGGCGAGATGTGGCCGACCACCCGCGCCTATACGGACTTTCTCGTGCGCACGGCGGCTGACGGTGATCTGGCCGAGCTGGTCGCGGCGCTCCTTCCCTGTGCCTGGGGGTACGCGTGGATCGGGAAGCGCCTCGCCGAGGAGGGGCGTCCGGCCGATGCGCGCTACGCGGACTGGATCGAACAGTACGCCGCGCCGGAGTTCCAGGCGGCGGCGGAGTGGCTGAAGGCGGAGATGGACCGGCTGGCGGCGGATGCGTCCTCCGAGAAGCGTGAGCGACTACGCGCGCTCTTTGTCCTCTCCAGCCGTTACGAGTGGCTGTTCTGGGACATGTGCTGGCGGGGCGAGGCGTGGCCGGTGTAGGATAGCGCCACCGTTCGGGAGCCTGACCTGGACACACAGCCCGGAGCCCGCCCTGCCGAAGCGGCTCGCGATCACCGCCGCGCTCCTCCTCGGCGCCGCCCCGCTGGCCGCGCAGACGATCCCGTCCCCCTCCGTATACCTGGGGATCGAGATCGGCGCCGACCGGACGCTCGCCGACTACCATCAGATCCGCCGCTACTTCGCGATGCTGGACTCGGTCTCGGAGCGGGTCGTGGTCGAGGACTTGGGCCCGACCACGCAGGGCGAGCCGATGATCGTGACGGTCATCTCGAGCGCGGAGAACATCGCCAACAGGGAGCGCATCAAGGATATCGCGCGCCGGCTCGCCGACCCGCGGGGCCTCGCGGACGACGAGGCGGAGCGGCTGATCGCCGAGGGGCGAGCGGTCGTCATCGTCACCGGCAACATCCACTCGACCGAGATCGGGTCCAGCCAGATGGCGATGGAGTGGGCGCACGACCTGGCCGCGGCCGAGGATCCGGAGACGCTCAGCCGACTCGAGAACGTGGTGCTCCTGCTCGTCCCTTCGGTCAATCCGGACGGCCAGATCATGGAGGTCGAGTGGTATCGCCGCTGGCTGGGGACGCCGTACGAGGGGGGCCGCATGCCGTGGCTCTATCACGAGTACGTGGGCCACGACAACAATCGTGACTGGTTCATGCTGACCCAGGCCGAGACGCGTCACCTGACGCGGGCGGTCTACCACGAGTGGTTCCCTCAGGTGTGGGTCGACCATCACCAGATGGGCGACCAGACCCCGCGCATGTTCATCCCGCCCTTCTCCGACCCTATGGACCCCGGGATCCATCCCCTGATCTGGCGCGAGATCAATTTGATCGGAGCGAACATGGCGTACCGGCTCGAGCAGGCCGGGAAGGCGGGAGTCATTTACGGCTATTCGTACGACGCATACTGGATCGGCGGAACGCGCAACACGGGATGGTGGAAGAACATCACCGGGCTCCTGACGGAGACGGCTTCGGCGCGGATGGCCAGTCCGCTCCGCGTCTACCCGGGCGAGCTCGAGGGTGGGCGGAAGGGCCTCGTCGAGTACGGCCCACAGATCAACCACCCGAACCCCTGGCCAGGTGGGGAATGGCGTCTGCGGGACATCATGGAGTACCAGCGGGTCGCCTCCGACGCGCTCCTCGAAACCGCGGCGACCCGGCGCGAGGATCTGCTCCGCGACATGCTCGAGCGCGCCCGGGACGCGATCGCGAAGGCCGAGCCGGACGAGGCGTACCTGATCCGGCGCGACCAGCGCGACTACCCGACCGCGAGACGGCTGGCGCAGCTCCTGGCCGACCACGGCGTGGAGGTGCGGCAGGCGGGGAACGGCGACTACTGGATTCCGCTCGCCCAGCCCTACGCGCGGTTCGTGCGCGAGATGCTGGAGCCTCAGCGCTATCCCGAGATCACGCCCGTACAGGGAGCGGAGTTCCTTCGACCCTACGATGTCTCGGCGTGGACGCTCCCCCTCATGATGGGGGTCGAGGTGGAACGGACGCGGCTCCCCGGGGGCCTCACCGCGAAGCGGCTTCCGCACGCGCTGGGCGGGACCGTGCCGAAGCCCATCCTGACCCCCGACCGCTTCGGCGCCATGCCCGAGGATTCCGCAGCCGACCCGCCCGGACCGATGACGGTCCCGAGGACTTCCCCCGAGTCGGCCAGGATCGTGAATTCGGCGCTGGCCGGGGGTACCAGCGTGCATGTCGCTCCGGACGGGACCTTCTATGTGGGTGAGCCGACGGCCGCCGGGATGCGCACGATCGACGGAACCGTGATCGGCGACGCGGAGGGAGGGCCTTATGCCTGGACGTTTCCTCCCGACGCCTGGACCCTCCGCGCCCCCCGCGTGGCCACCTACAAGCCGTGGCTCGCCTCGATGGACGAGGGCTGGACGCGATGGGTGCTGGAGACCTACGGATTCGACGTGACCGCGCTCGAGACGGACGCGATCCTGCGGGGCGATCTGTCCGGATTCGACGCGCTCATCCTCCCCGACATCGACCCCCCCGTCATCGCCAGCGGAAAGCCGGAGCGTGAAGGAGACGAGATGCGCTACTGGCGGGAGCTGCCGCCCGAGTACGGTGGAGGCCTGGGCGAAGAGGGCGCCCGGGCGATCCGCGAGTTCGTCGAGCAGGGCGGCACGCTGATCGCGTTCGACTCGTCGATCCAGTACGTGGTCGACGAGTTCAACGTGCCCGTCCGGAACGCCCTGGCCGGCGTCTCGCGCGGCGACTTCGACGCTCCGGGGGCGCTGCTCCGGGTCGACGTGGACTCCACCCACCCGCTCGGCCACGGCCTCCCCGAAGCGGTCGCTGTGTTCCTGGACGACGCGACCGCGCTGGCCACCGAGCCGCCGGGACCGGAGCTGGAGCGATGGGTGGTGGCGAGCTACCCGGCCGACGACCGCGACATCCTGCTCTCGGGCTGGATCGAGGGCGCCGAGCGGCTGGAGCGCCGCGCCGCGGCGGTCGCCCTCACCTATGGCAGAGGGCGGATCGCGCTCTTCGCCTTCCGTCCCCAGCATCGCGGGCAGACCCACGCCACCTTCCCGTTCCTCTTCAATGCCATCTGGTGGTCGGTGGCGCCCTAGCTGCCCGGCTCCCGTTCGTTGGCGGGGCGAGCGGGGAGCGGTATCGTGATGACGTGCGCCGATCGCTGTTCGCCCCCGCGCTGATCCTCGGGCTGGCGGCGAGTCCAGCCATCGCTTTCCAGCAGCCGAGCGACTCCATCGACGTCCTCCAGGAGGCCCGGGCCGCCCAGGTCGAGTTCGAGCGGGTGCGCATGGCCCACCTCCCCTGGGGCTCGAGCCGGGCCGGCTCCGCTCGCGACGAGATCGTGGGACGACTGGTTCTGCTGGGCGACGAGGGGGAGGAGTGGCGGGCGCCGCCCGATCCGTCGCCGGTGGTCGAGGCGCGGCGGGAGCTCCTGGGGGCGCTCTCCGGAGCCGCCGCCGACCTCCCGGGCGACGGATGGATCGCGGGCCAGCGTGTTTTCTACCACGTCGAGGCTGGGCGCGCCGACGCCGCCCTCGCGGCGGCGCGCGAGTGCCGGGGGGAGGCATGGTGGTGCCACGCCCTGGCTGGCTACGCCCATCACGCGGCGGGTGACTTCGTGGCCTCTGAGGCCGCGTTCGAGGAAGCGCTGGCGGGAATGCCGTCCACCGACCGGCGGCGCTGGCTCGATCTCGACGATCTCATTGAGGGCGAGGCGGAGCAGGCGTACCGGGACTCCGAGGATGGAGACCGTGCCGCCTTTCTCGGCCGCTTCTGGTGGCTCGCCGATCCGCTCTGGAGCCTGTCCGGCAACGACCGCCGCACCGAGCACTTCTCCCGGCACGTCCTGGACCGGATCCTCAGGGACGCCCGGACGCCGTTCGAGCTGGGATGGGGGAGCGACCTGCGCGAGGTCCTGATCCGCTACGGCTGGCCGACCGGCTGGGAGCGGATCCGGGCCCGGACGTGGGCGCTGGGAGCCGGAGGCGGGTCGGGCGTGGTCGGCCACGATCCGCTCGGCGAGCGGCGCTTCGTGGCGAGCGGGGACGCGTTCGCGCGGCCGACGGAGCGCGACTTCGTACAGGGGAGCCTCGAGGATGACGGGGCCCGCTCCACCTACGCGCCGGCCTACGCCGAGCGGTTCGTCGACCTCGACCACCAGCTCGCGATCTTCCGGCGCGGGGATTCCGCGCGGGTCGTGGCGGGGTGGAGCCTGCCTCCCGATTCGCTCGGCGGATCGACGCGTGGCCCGTCAGCGGACTCGTCCGCTGGCGACGTCGAGGCGGCCCTCGTCGTGTCTACGGATCCTGAATCGCCTTTCCGACTCGTCCGGTCGAGGGAGTCGGGCGTCTCCGGCACCCTGGCCCTGACCGTGGCGTGGTCCCCCGCCGTCGTCAGCGTCGAGGCGCTGGCCCGGGAGGCCAGCCTGGCCGCGCGCGCCCGCTACGGACTGCCGATCGACGGACCGGCGGGCAGGCGTCCCGCGCTCTCGGACCTGCTGCTCGTGGACCCCGCCGGAGGGTTGCCCCGCTCGCTCCGGGAAGCCACCTCGCGGGCGAGGGCAAGCGTGCGCGTCGAGCCGGATCGATCCGTGGGGGTCTTCTGGGAGATCTACCCTCCGGGGGGCGGACCCTACGAAGCGCGGCTCTCGATGCGCCTCAAGGACGAGCAAGGGGGCTTCTGGAAGGGCCTCGGAGCGGCGCTCGGCCTGACCGATCGAGCGGGAGGCTCGGTCGCCCTCGAATGGATCGAAACGATTCCGGCCCGCCAGGAGGTCTATCCGCGCGCGCTGGTCCTGAGTCTCCCGGACCTTCCGCCGGGCCGCTACGCGCTGGAGCTGGAGGTCGTGCTCCCGGACTCGCGGAGGGCGTGGGTGGAGCGGCCGATCGTGGTCGAGGAATAGGCGCCCCTGCGTGACCATCGATCCACGCATCGAGCTTCTGGAGGCGGTCCTGGCGGTAAGGGCGCCTCGTCGCCTGACTCGCGGGGCGAAGGATCAGGAGGCCGCGGTCGCCCTGGTGGTTAGGCCAGGCGAGGACCTCGAGATCCTGCTCGTCCAGCGCGCCCTGCGGGACGCCGACCCGTGGTCGGGTCATGTGGGCCTACCCGGCGGTCGGATGCACGCCGAGGACCGGGACTTGCTCGCGACGGCCCTCCGCGAGACCGAGGAGGAGACCGGTGTGTCGATCGCGAACCATGGTCGAACCCTGGGATTCCTCGACGACGTCGAGCCGGCCACCCCGCGGCTGCCGCCGATCGTCATCGCGCCGCTGGTCGCCGCGGTCGGCCCCGGGACCGTCGCCGTCCCCGACGGGCGCGAGGTGACGGCGACGATGTGGGTGCCGCTCGACGCGCTTCGCGACCCCGGGGCCCGGGCGGAGCATCTCGTCGAGCAGGAGGACTTCCGCCGCGTCTTCCCCGCGATCCGTCACGGCAAGCGCGTCGTCTGGGGGCTGACGCACCGGATCCTGATGGGGTTTCTGGACGTGGCCGCGAGCGCGGGGCTCTGAGCAGGGAGGATGTCGACGCCGATCGTCCCGCGGTCGACCCGACCGGTCCGGCGCCGGTACGACCGGCTGGCGGAGGTCTACGACCGGCGCTGGGCGACGTACCTCGTGGCCAGCGTCCAGAAGACCCTGCACCGAGCGGATGTCCGGGAAGACGATGCGATCCTGGACGTCGGGTGCGGGACGGGAGCCCTGCTGGAGGCGGTCGCGACCCGCGTCCCCGGTGCCCGGCTGGTGGGGGTCGACCTGAGCCCGGCCATGCTGGCGGTCGCGCGCCGCAAGCTGGGAGACCGGGCCTCGCTGGTCGCGGGCGAGGCCGGCCGCCTGCCCTTCCCGGATCATCATTTCGATCTGATTCTCTCCTCGAGCTCCCTTCACTACTGGCCCGATCCCGCCGCGGGGCTGGCCGAGACCGCGCGCGTCCTGAAGGCCGGTGGAAGGGTCGTGATCACCGACTGGTGCGACGACTACCTGGCCTGCCGCGTCGTCGACTTCCTCCTTCGGATTCTCGAACCCGCCCATCACCGGACCTACGGCACGAAGGCCTGCGAACGGCTCCTCCGGGAGGCCGGATTCGAAGAAATCCAGGTCGAGCGCTACCGGATCGGCCGGCTGTGGGGTCTCATGACGGCTACGGGATTTCGCGGGGCGAACGGTCGCGCGGCGCCTCATAGGTCCGCGCAGCCGTGATCATCGCCGTGACGGAGCGAGCCAGTAGATCCAGTGGGCCGACCAGACATTGGCGAGAAGCGCTGGGCCCAACGAGCGCGCCAGGTTCATCGACCCTCTCGTCAGGGGGCCGCCCATCAACGCCGCCTGGCTGGGTTCTGGGGGATGCACTCGCCGGATGGCTATTTTGGCCCTGGGTCCGGTAGCCATGGAGGCATGCGAACGCCGCCCCTTCGCGCACGTGTTGACGCGACTCCCCGACGATCTATCTTGAAAGACACAATGTCTCGCAGACCGATCCCCCGCCTCGCGCTCCTCGCGATCTTCGGGCTCTCCCTGACGGCTCCCTGCTTCGCCATGGGAATGCAGGGCGACGTCCCGATGGAGACCATGAACGGATGTGCGAACGGGGAAGCTCCGCGGGCCGATTTCGTCTGCGCGACGAGCTTCAAGCCCGCGCCACCGGCCGATGGGCTTCGGCCGGCCACGCTCACGGTCGCGAGGGCTCCGTTGGAGCCGCAGGCCGTGCTATCCACGAGCAGCGGCGTCGACCCTTCCGGGGCGAACCCCAGCGCGCGAAACCAAGGCCCGCCGACCTATCTGCTTCATAGCGTCTTCCTGATCTAGCTGCCTCCAGCAACGCGTTCTTTTCCCGCGACCGGCCGTCTCCTGCGGCCCGCGCGGGGAGTGGCTTCGTGTCTCTGCGGAGGTAAGTCATCGTGAAAGCACACCCGAAGGCCCCGGCGATCGTGACCGGGATCCTCCTGATCTTCCTGACCGGGCCTCGCCTGGGAGCGGGGCAGGAGGCCCCAGCCACGCGCCTGGAAGCTCTCCTCGAGATCGCGCGGACCGAAAGCCCCGAGATCGAGGCCGCGGCCCAGGCGGTGGAGGCGGCCCGAGCCCGTGCGCGAGCCGCCGGGCTTCTCCCCGATCCGACGCTCGGTGTCGGGCTCGTCAACGTGCTCGTCTCAGATCCTCTCTCCTCCGAGGACTTCATGACGATGCGCATGGTCCAGATCGGCCAGCGTATGCCGTATCCCGGCAAGCTCGATCTCGAGCGCGAGGCGGCCCGCTGGGACCTGGCGGCGGCCGAGGCGGAGCGGGAACGAGTGGAGCTGGAGGTCGTCGCGTCCATCCAGCGGGACTATTACGAGATCTTCCTCATCGACCGGGCGCTCGAGATCGTGCGCCACAACCGCGCGCTCCTCGGCGACTTCCTATCGGTGACCCAAGCGCGCTACGGTGTCGGCACCGGCAGCCAGCAGGACGTGCTGAAGGCGCAGGTCGAGCAGAGCCGGCTCGGGAACGAGGTGCTCGCGCTCCATGAGCGCCGCGAGGAGGCGCTCGCCAAACTGAACGCTCTCCTCGCCCGCCCCAGCCGGACACCGCTCGGCGAGCTCTCGATCCCCGATCACGTCATCGCAGCGGCTCTTCCCGAGCCCGATGCAGAAGTCCGCTTCACGGCCGCCGCTCTGGAAGAGTCGGACGGAGGGCCGATCCCCGCTCTCGGGACCTTGCAGAGTCGGGCGGAGGCGGAGAACCCGATGCTGAGGGCCCACGCGGCACGGATCGCCTCCCAGCGCGCCCAGGCCGAGCTGGCGGGGAAAGCGGTGCTGCCGGATTTCGACCTGTCGGTAGGCTACGGTCAACGCGGCGGGCGCGAGGACATGATCACGGCGATGGTCTCGGTGCCGATCCCGATCTTCAAGGCGAAGAAGCAGGACGCGCTGGCGGCGGCGGAGCGCTCCGAGCTCGCGAGCTTGGAAGCCCGGCACAGCGCGATGGTGAACGGCATCCACGCTGAGGTCGCGGATCTCCACGCCTCGCTCGTCCGAGCCCGCAATCAGCTCGCGCTCCTGAAGGAGGGGATCCTGCCCCAGGCCCGGGCTTCGCTCGAGTCGGCGGTGGCTGGCTACCCGGTCGCGAGAGTCGACTTCCTGACTCTGATCGACAACCAGGCGACGCTCTTCCGTCACGAGATCGACTACTACCGGCTCCTGAGCAAATTCGCGCAGGATCTGGCCGAGCTGGAGCGGGTGGTCGGAGGCGAGGTGCTGCGATGAGCGGAGACCGGCGGGGCTCCAGATCCACGATCGCGATCGTGGTCGTTGCGGCGCTGATCGCCGCCGCGGTCCTCACGTTCAGCATGTTGGCCAAGCAAGGGGGAAAGGACACGGTGCCGGGCGTGGCGGACGGCGTGCAGAACGGCGAGTCGATGGCCGGGATGGAAGGAATGGGAATGGGGGAGGGGGGGACCGTCCGCCTCACGGCCGACCAGATCCAAAACTTCGGCGTCACGTTCGGAGCGGCCGAGGTCCGGCAGCTCCAGAAGTCGATCCGCGCCGTGGGTTTCGTCGACTTCGACGAGACCCAGATGGCGTACGTGGCGCCCAAGTTCGGAGGCTACGTCGAGCGGCTCTACGTGGACTTCACCGGACAGCTGGTCTCACGCGGCCAGCCGCTCCTCGAGATCTACTCGCCCGAGCTCGTCTCGGCGCAGGAGGAGCTGCTCCTCGCGCGAAGCCTGAAAGAGAAGATCGGCGAGAGCCGTGTCGAGGGTGTGGCCGTGGGATCGACCGATCTCCTGGAGTCCGCGATGCGGCGCCTCCGCTACTGGGACATCTCCCAGGCCCAAATCGAGCAGGTTCTCGAAACGGGGCAGGTGCAGAAGACGCTCACTCTGCACGCGCCGGTTTCGGGGATCGTCATGGAGAAGGACGTCCTCGAGGGCCAGGCGGTCCAGCCCGGCGACAACCTCTACATGATCGCCGACCTCTCGGAGGTGTGGGTCGAGGCCGAGCTCTTCGAGGCCGACGCCGCGCTGGTCGAGGAGGGAATGCCGGCCGCGATCGAGGTCGCGGCGCTGCCCGGTCGCACGTTCGAGGGCCGGATCGAATACGTCTATCCGACTCTCAAGGAGGCGACGCGGTCGATGACCGCCCGGATCGCCCTTCCCAACCCTGGCGGACGCCTCAAGCCCGGCATGTACGCGACGGTCCGGCTGGAGAAGGACCTCGGCCAGATTCTCGCGGTCCCACGCTCGGCGGTCGTGAGGACGGGCGAGAAGGCGATCGCCTTCGTGGACGCGGGCAGCGGCCGGCTGATGCCCCACGAGCTGACGCTGGGCATCACGGGCGAGCGGTACGTCGAGGTCCTCGAGGGCCTCGATCCGGGCACCCGCGTCGTGACCAGCGCCCAGTACCTGCTGGACAGCGAGTCCAACCTGGCCGAGGTCATGCGGGCGATGATGGCCCAGATGAGCCTGCCCGACATGCAGGATGACTGAGCCATGCTGAAGCGCGTCATCGAGTGGTCCATCCACAACAAGCTCCTCGTCCTTCTGGCAACGGCGGCGGTCGCCGTCTTCGGCCTCGCGGCGATGCTGACGACGCCGGTCGACGCGATCCCCGACCTTTCCGACGTCCAGGTCATCATCGTGACTGACTGGGCGGGCCAGGCGCCCCAGGTGATCGAGGATCAGGTCACCTATCCCCTGTCGACCGAGATGATCAAGGTGCCGCGCACGAAGTTCGTCCGCGGCGTGAGCCAGTTCGGCCGCTCGTACGTCTACGTCGTCTTCGAGGACGACGTGGACCTCTACTGGGCGCGCTCGCGGGTGCTCGAGTACCTGAACACGGTCCGGGACAGGCTGCCGGCGGCGGTCCAACCGCAGCTCGGCCCCGACGCCACGGGGGTCGGATGGGTTTACCAGTATCTCCTCGTCGACACGACCGGCACCTACAACCTGGCTCAGCTCCGCTCGCTCCAGGACTGGACCGTTCGCTTCCAGCTTCAGGCGGTCGACGGAGTGGCCGAAGTGGCCACCCTCGGCGGCTTCGAGAAGCAGTACCAGGTCGACATCGTCCCGGAGCGGTTGCTGGCCTACGGCATCCCGGTCTCGCAGATCGTCCAGGCGATCCGGGAATCGAACCAGGACGTGGGCGCGCGCGCCATCGAGCTCGGCGGCGCGGAATTCATGGTGCGCGGCCTGGGGTACATCGGCGGCCTCGAGGACATCCGGGCGATCTCGGTCGGGTCGACCCCCGCGGGAGTACCCCTGACGGTGGACGATGTCGCCGACGTCCATCCGGGCCCGCAGGAGCGCCGAGGGATCGCCGATCTCAGCGGCAAGGGCGAGGTCGTAACCGGCTTCGTCGTCATGCGCTACGGCGAGAACCCGCTGGCCGTCATCGAAGCGGTGGAAGAGAAGATACGCGAGGTCGAGAAGGGGCTGCCGGCGGGCGTGACGATCGTGGCCGGCTACGATCGCAGCAACCTGATCCATCGCGCGATCGACACGCTCAAGGAGAAGCTCCTCGAGGAGTCGGTGATCGTCGCCCTGGTCGCGATGGCGTTTCTCCTCCACGCCCGCTCGGCGCTGGTCGCGATCGTGACCCTGCCGCTCGGGATCCTCATGGCGTTCATCGCCATGCGCTGGCTCGGAGTCAACGCGAACATCATGAGTCTGGGCGGGATCGCGATCGCGATCGGGGCCATGGTCGACGCGGCGATCGTCATGATCGAGAACATGCACAAGCACATCGAGCGGAACGAACGCGAGGGCGGGCGCCTGTCCATCTGGCAAATGGCCGCCGACAGCGCCGGCGAGGTCGGTCCGTCGCTCTTCTTCTCGCTCCTCATCATCACGGTGAGCTTCGTTCCTGTCTTCGCGCTGACCGGCCAGTCGGGACGCCTCTTCGAGCCGCTCGCCTGGACGAAGACGCTGGCGATGGCGGCGGCGAGCCTCCTCTCCGTCACCCTGGTCCCCGTCCTCATGGGGTACTTCATCCGCGGCCGGATCCGGGCCGAGGAGGAGAATCCGGTGAACCGCGCTCTCCTCCGGATGTACCGGCCGACGATCGGCTGGATCCTCGACCGGCGGAGCTGGGTGATCGTCGGTGCGGCGGCGCTCCTTCTCGTGACCGTCATTCCGTGGACTCGCCTCGGCTCCGAGTTCATGCCCCCCCTGAACGAGGGCGCGATCATGGACATGCCGTCCCTTTTCCCCGGCGTCGGAACGGCCCAGGCCCGGCGGATCTTCCAGCAGCGCGACTCCGCCATGGCGACCGTGCCCGAGGTCGAGATGGTGCTCGGCAAGATCGGCCGCGCAGAGTCGGCGACCGACGCCGCGCCCATGTCGATGATCGAATCGGTCGCGATCCTGAAGCCCGAAGAGGAGTGGCGTGAGGGAATGACGCAGGAGGAGATCGAGGCCGAGCTCGACCGCGTCACGAAGACGCCCGGTGTCGCCAACATGTGGTCGCAGCCGATCAAGAACCGGCTGGACATGCTGGCGACGGGGATCAAGACGCCGGTCGGGATCAAGGTCTTCGGGCCCGACCTGGCCACGCTAGAGCGGATCGGGAAGGAGATCGAAGGACTCCTTCCGACGGTCAAGGGGACGCGCTCGGTCTACGCCGAACGGGCGGTCGGCGGCCGCTACCTGGAGATCGAGGTCGACCGGGCCACGATCGCACGCTACGGGCTCTCGGTCGAGGACGTCCAGGAAACGCTCATGACCGCGGTCGGCGGTGTGGAGGCGACCGAGACAATCGAGGGACGGGAGCGCTATACCGTCCTCGTCCGCTATCCTCGCGGCCTGCGGAACGATGCGGAGGCGATCGCCCGCGTGCTGGTTCCGACCCCGGCCGGCGCCCAGGTTCCGCTCGGGCAGCTCGCCGAGATCCGGTTCGATGACGGGCCGGACATGATCAAGAGCGAGGACGCACGGCTCAACTCGATCGTCTACGTCGACATCGGGGACCGCGACATCGGCTCCTACGTCGAGGAGGCGCGGGAGCTCCTCGACCGCTGGCTGGACCTTCCTCCAGGCTACACTCTCGAGTGGTCCGGCCAGTTCGAGTACATGCAGGAGGCCAACCGCAACCTTCGGTACATGGTCCCCGTCACGGTGGGGATCATCTTCCTCCTCCTCTTTCTAAACTTCGGCTCGCTCATCGAGAGCCTGATCGTGATGGTCTCGCTTCCGCTGGCACTGGTCGGCGGGGTGTGGCTCATGTGGGCGCTGGGGTACAACCTGAGCGTCGCGGCCGGTGTGGGGTTCATCGCGTTGGCCGGGGTCGCGGCCGAGATCGGAATCGTCATGCTCGTCTACCTCGACCAGGCCTACCACCGGGGCGTGCTGGCGGGCACGATGCGGGATCGGCGCGATGTCTTCGCGGCCGTGCGGGAGGGTGCTGGGGAGCGGGTCCGGCCGATCATGATGACCGCCACCGCGGTGATCGGCGGGCTCCTGCCGATCCTATGGGGCCACGGAACCGGCGCCAGCGTCATGAAGCGGATCGCCGCGCCCATGGTCGGCGGGATGGTCTCGGTCACGGTGCTGGCGCTCCTCGTGATCCCCGCCCTGTACTCGTTCTGGCGCGAGCGTCAGCTAGTGCGGCAGAGCCGCCGCCAGCGGGTGACGGATGCGATGGGCGACGAAGCCGCCACACCGGCCCTCACAGGTCTATCTTGACCTGGGACAGGCGGGCCTCAAAGAACCGCGTGAGCGCCTCGCACAGCGCGATCCGCACTCCTGGCTTCGTGCTCGAGCTATCGAAGCGACTGCGCGAGGCGAGATTCACGGCGCAATCAAGTCAGAATCCCCGACTTCTGATAGATTGGGGTCTTCCAAACCGTCGCGACGGCTCTCATCCGGAACCGCCTCTTCAGGTATTGTTCGATCGCGGCGACGTAGCGCGGGAAGACCTCCCGTGCCTTGCCGACTGCCTGCAGGATGATCCCGTCGTCGATGTTCTCGTACTCGTGGATGATTCGGTTTCGAAGGCCGGCGGACGGGGGCAGGGATTCTGCAAGTTGGCTTGGAATCACCTTCTCACGTCCCACGGCGATAAAGCTCTCGAAGTAGTCCAGGGGAGTCTTCGCGTCCCGGTCGCGCAGGATGTGCAGGTTGATATCGACGGCCGCTTCGACAGTTTCCTGGAGGGCGCGCTCCGTACCTTTCAGCCGGAAGAAGTCCCCGATGTACTCCTCCAGCGTGAGTCCCTCAATCCCTCGAGATGATCCACATTTCTGCCTATAACGGCGAGCTTCCGCCGCACCATGGCTGCGTCCAGTGGGGTCACGTCCGTTCCGCTGTTCGCCCGATGAAGTCAAGAACCTCTTCTCGCTCCGCCAGGCGGAACTTCCTGGTGTCGGCGTACCGACGGACCGCCAGCGAGCAGAAGCGAGCGAATGCTCCCGATTCGGCCTCGTACAGTGGCAATCCGTCCTTTGCCACGAACATCATGAGGAGCGGATCGGCCCGGCGGAGGTCTGCGATGTCGACTTCCTGGACTCCGAGCACCTGGATAAAACGATTCGTCGCATGCACCGTGTCGAGCTCATCACGCGAGACGATCGCCAGGTCGATGTCTTCGGTGAACGCTTCATTGCGTGCCGTGGATCCGAACAGGATGATCAGACGGACCTCGAGCTCGCGTCCGATCTCGTTGGCCGCAACCCGGAGACGCTCAATCGAAACGGTAGGGCTCGGAGGTTTCATCTCGCGCTGCATGATGCTTGAAGATACTATGCGGAGGAGGAACAAGGATCGGCTGCCCTCGACGCCGCTCACTCCTCGTGGGGCGGTGAGTCGGTTCCTTCATGCGGCGGGCTCCGTCCTGGCGATCATCGTCGGTAGGGAGCCGCCGGCGGTGGTCCTCTTGACCTGGATACCCTACAATGGTATAGTATAGAATCATGGTCCAGCGCAAGTCTCACGGATACGAACGGGCCCGGGTCAAGCCGGACCTGGAGAACCGCCTCAAGCGGATCGAGGGGCAGGTGCGGGGGGTCCAGCGGATGGTGGAGGAGGGCCGCTACTGCGTGGACATTCTGACCCAGATCGACGCCGTCACGGCGGCGCTCGCCCGGGTGCAGGACCGGATCCTCGAGGCCCATCTCAACCATTGCGTCATTGACGCCCTCGAAGGGAGCGACACCGCGAACGTACGAGAGAAAGTCGACGAGGTGGTCGGGCTGCTCAGGAAGTTCCGGCGGACCGGATGAGCACGAGAACCGCCGCCCCCGTGGCCCCAGAGCGGGAGATCGAGCTCGCCGTCGAGGGAATGCACTGCGCCTCCTGCGTGAGCCGGGTCGAGTCCGAGCTGACCGCTCTTGCCGGGGTGACGGCCGCCTCCGTCAACCTTGCCACCGACTCCGCGCTGGTGCGGACGGTCTCCGGGGGGCTGCGCGCGCGGGACCTGGTCGAGGCGGTCCGCCGGGCGGGCTACGAGGCGTCGGTCGTGACCGGGGCCACCCGCGAAGAGGAGGCCCGGCGGGCCGAGCGCGTGCGCGAGGAGGCGCGGCTCGGGCGCCGCTTCTGGGTCGCCCTGGCGTTCACCGCGCCACTCGTCGTCTTCGAGATGATCCCGCATCTCCTGATGCCGCTGGGGCTTGACCTCGGCTGGCCGGTTCTCGACCCGCGGGTCCAGCTCCTCCTCGCGACCCCGGTCGTTCTCTACAGCGGACGGCGGTTCTTCCGCGGGGCCTGGAGCGGTCTCCGCCACCGCTCGGCCGACATGAACACGCTGATCGCAGTCGGAACCGGAACCGCGTACGGCTACAGCGCGGTCGCGACCATGGCACCGGGCCTCTTCCGCGCGGCGGGGATCACGCCGTCGGTCTACTTCGAGGCGGCGGCAACGATCGTCACGCTGATCCTGCTCGGCACCTGGCTCGAGACACGAGCCCGCGGGCGGACGGGGCAGGCGATCCGCGCGCTGCTCGACCTCCGGCCCGAGGTCGCCAGCGCGCGCCGCGACGGGCGCGAGGTCGAGGTGCCGGTCGAGGACCTGGAGCCGGGCGACGTGCTCGTCGTGCGGCCCGGAGAGCGCATTGCCGTGGACGGCGAGGTCCTCGAGGGCCGGACCACCGTCGACGAGTCGATGCTGACCGGCGAGTCCATGCCGGTCGAGAAGGCCCCCGGCGACGCGGTCGTGGGCGGGACGATGAACCGCACCGGAGTGATCGCGTTCCGGGCGACCAGGGTCGGTTCCGAGACGGCCCTGGCGCAGATCGTCCGTCTGGTCCGCGAGGCGCAGGCGTCGAAGGCGCCCGTCCAGCGGCTCGCCGACACGGTGGCCGCATACTTCGTGCCCATCGTGATCGCCATCGCGATCGCCACCTTCGTGGTCTGGTTCGTAGTGGGTCCCGAGCCCTCACTGCCCTACGCGGTCGTGACGGCCGTGGCGGTCCTGATCATCGCCTGCCCGTGCGCGCTCGGGCTGGCGACGCCGACGGCGGTCATGGTGGGCACCGGCCGCGGCGCCGAGCTGGGGATCCTGATACGGGACGCCGAGAGCCTCCAGAAGGCCCACGAGCTGGACACCGTGGTGCTGGACAAGACCGGCACGGTGACACGCGGCGCGCCCGCCGTGACCGACGTTCTCCCAGCGGCTGGCGTGAGCGACGCCGAGCTCCTCGCGCTAGCCGCCGCTGTGGAGCGGGGCTCGGAGCATCCGATCGGCGAGGCGATCGTGCGCGCCGCCGAAAGCCGCGCCGCCGCGCCGCCGCCGGCCGCCGACTTCGAGGCGCTGGCCGGCCAGGGCGTCCGGGCCTCGGTGGATGGCCGCGAGGTCGTGATCGGAACCGCCGTGCTGCTGGCGGAGCGAGACATCGATCTTGTAGATCTGGCTGGAGAGACCGCGCAGGCCGTGGTCGAGCGGTTGGCGGACGCCGGCAAGACGCCCGTGCTGGTGGCGCGCGCCGGGAAGTTGCTCGGCGCGATCGCCGTGGCCGACACTGTCCAGGAGGGGGCCGCCGAAGCGGTGGCGGCGCTCCGCTCGCGCGAGCTCGACGTCATCATGATGACGGGCGACAACCCGCGCACCGCCGAGGCCATCGCTCGTCAGGTCGGGATCGAACGCGTCCTGGCCGAGGTCCTGCCGGAAGAGAAAGAGGAGCGGATCCGCGCCCTCCAGGAGGAGGGCCGGGTGGTGGCGATGGTGGGCGACGGGATCAACGATGCCCCGGCATTGGTCCGGGCCGACATCGGGATCGCCATCGGCACCGGGACCGACGTCGCTATCGAGGCCGGCGACATCACGCTTATCAAGGCCGACCTGCGCGGCGTCGTCCAGGCGATCGCGCTCTCCAGAAAGACCATGCGGACGATCCGCCAGAACCTCTTCTGGGCGTTCGTCTATAATGTGCTCGGGATCCCGCTGGCAGCGGGCGTCTTCTATCCATGGACCGGCCTCCTTCTCGCTCCGTGGGTCGGTGCCCTGGCGATGGTCCTGAGCGACATCTTCGTGATGGGAAACTCGCTGCGGCTGAGGACGGTGCGGCTCGGCGGCGCGAGGCGCGGTCCGTCTACAGCGATGACGGGGAACGGGGTTTCCGGCGGAATCGTGACCTCCGGGAGCGCCACGGCATGACGCCGGTCGAATGGGCGGTTGCCGTTGGCGGGCTGACGCTCATCGCCTTCGAGTTGTGGTTCTTCCTGGGCGGCGCGCCGGGGCGGAACCGGGGGCCTCGGCCATGACCGGCTCGCGCCGCTCGGCGCTCAGGCTCGCGATGCCCGCCCTCCTCCTGGCGCTTCTCGTCCCGGCGCGGGCGATCTCCCTCTGCTGCCTCGACATGGTGGGGACACAGACTCCAGCCGCCCGCCACTCGACCCATGGGTCGATGCCACATCATCGGTCGGAAGCGGAGTCCGTGCCGGTCGGCCAGGCCTTGGCGCCCCTCCCTACGTCCGTTTGCGTCATTCTGGCCACCCCCGCCCCCGTTTTGCGCGAGCGTGGCCGCTCGGGCGACGCGGCGGCCGGGGTGGGCGACCTCGCTCTCGCGTCGACGGCTGGGCTCGGCTACCCCCCGACGCGCGATCGCCCCGTCCATCCCTGGCTCACGTCCGTCCCTCAGCCTGCCGGGCTAGAGAGCCCGCATCCCCTGCGGTTGTAGGCCGCGCGGTCTTTCGCTTTTCGCGAGCGACCCCGTCCCATCAACCATGCAGGTGAAACGATGCTCAATCCTCGACTCGCTAACGCGCTCGCCGCGCTCGCGCTCTTTCTCCTGGCCTCCCGGCCGACGGCCGCGCAGGAGCACCGCCACCCGGCGCCGCCGCCCGCCGATTCGGCGGCGATGGTTTCGATGCCCGAAATGGCCATGCGGCCGGGCCTGCTCGGTATCCCTCGCACGCGCGAGGGCTCGGGCACGGCCTGGCTCCCCGACGCGAGCCCCATGCATGCCCTGCACCGCCGGGCCGGCGACTGGGAGCTCATGCTCCACGGCAGCCTCTTCGTCCACTACCTCGACGACGGCGGCGATCGCGGCCGGGAGCAGTTCGGGGCCACCAACTGGATCATGGGGATGGCCCGCCGGCCGGCGGGGGGGGGCGACCTGACGCTCCGTGCCATGTTGAGCGCCGATCCCTTGACCGCGGACGAATGCGGCTACCCTGACCTCCTCGCGACCGGCGAGTTCTGCGACGGCGAACCGCTCCACGACCGGCAGCATCCGCACGACCTCTTCATGGAGCTGGCCGGCGTCTACGAGCGGGCGCTCGCGGAGGGTCTCGCGCTCCAGGTCTACGGGGGGCCGGTCGGCGAGCCGGCGCTGGGGCCGGTCGCCTTCCCCCATCGCGTCTCCTCGTTCCCCAACCCGATCGCCCCGATCGGCCATCACTGGCTCGACTCGACCCACATCGCGTTCGGCGTCGCGACGGCCGGGATCTACGGCTACCGCTGGAAAGCCGAGATGTCGCTCTTCAACGGCCGCGAGCCGGACGCCGAGCGCTACGACTTCGATCTCGACGCGCTCGACTCGTACGCGGGACGATTCTGGCTCCTGCCGAACGACCGGTGGGCGCTCCAGGTCTCGGCAGGACGGCTGAACGAGGCGGAAGTGCACGAAGCCGGCGGCCCGCGCATCGACGTCACGCGCGTGACCGCGTCGGCGACCTACCACCGCCCGCTGGCGGAGGAAGGGGTCTGGGCCGGCACGATGGCCTGGGGACGAAACCGCGAAGGAAGCGAGGCGACCCATGCCTTCCTCGCCGAGGCCAGCCTCAACCTCGCCGACCGCGACGTCTTCTACGGCCGGGTCGAGGTCGCGGAGAAGACCGGCGGAGATCTGGTTCTGCCGGAGGAGCTCGAGGAGCGGTCGTTCACGGTCGGGAAGCTCGGGCTCGGCTACGTACGCCAGCTCGATCCCGTGGCCGGCCTCGTGCCCGGCATTGGCGCCGGCATCAGCGTTTCGCGCGTGCCCGACCAGCTCGAAGCGTTCTACGGCTCGACGACCCTGACGGGATTTCAGGCCTTCTTCCGGCTGCGGCCGGCGCCGATGACGGCGGGAGGCCACGCGCACTGATGGCCGCCGTGGGGCATTGTGCCTGGCGGGCGCCGGGGGTGGATCCGGCACCCACCACGTAGACAGGAGAGGCGGCTACTCGATCAGCTGGACGCCCTTGATGCCTGGCGCGCTCACCTCGCCGCCCACGATCCCGGTGGCGTAGAGGATGCGCCCGAACAATTGCTGGTTGTTGCCGTTCCCGGAGACGCCCTCGAAGAACACCGCGATGAAGTTGGTGAAGACGAGCTCCTTGCGGCCGGGCAGGAACGAGCGTGAGGGATCGAACGTCGGCACGATGCCGATCCGCGGGCTCCCCTCCCACGGATCCCAGGCGCTCCCGACGACCTGGTTCTCGACGGGATCCCAGGAGGCGGCGGAATCCAGCGCGATGAGATCCTCGACGCCTTTCACGGTGTTCCCGAACATGTTGCCCGGCTCGGTCTCGTACTCGTCGCCGACCGTGATGATCGCGGGGTTGCAGAACGCGATGTTGTCCCTGTACCACCGGCCCCCGATACCGCCCGGAATCACCCACGGGTAATACCAGCTCGGGCCTGTCCCCGGGCAGCAGCCGTCACCCTGCTTCACGTTCCCCTTCAGGACGATCGGGCGGCCGAAGTCGTTGATGTAGCCCAGCCCGTCATCTCCCGGCTGGCCGGGATTTCTCCAGCTCGACCCGTACCCCGTCACGGCCGGGTCGTATACGTCGACGCCGGGATCGAACGTGTCGTTCCCGTCGTTGCTGTCGTAGCGGTCATAGATCGAGAACGGCTTCACGCAGGTAGCCGCCCCCGCCGGCGCCACGCGCGCCGTCGCATCCGCCCCGATGTTGACGACATCGACACCGAAGATCCGGGCGAACCATGTGGCGACCGGTCCCCCGCGGACATCGTCGCGATGCGCGCGAACCGTCACCGTGTAGTCGACGAGGTCGACGTCCACGTCCTCGACGGGGTCGATGTCGATCGCCCCCTGGACGTCGTTCATCTCCCCGAATCGCTCCGCTTCCGAGCGGGCGAATCCATCATCGTCGAAGTTGTTTCTGAGCGCCCCGGCCCCGGCCATCGCCGCGGCATCGGCGGTCCGCTGAGCCTCGGTCTTGGCGGTGAGCAGCATGCCGACGTCGACGGCCAGGGCGACGACCGAGAGGAGTGCGGTCATCGCGATGGCAACGACGACGATCGTCGCCCCGCGCTCCGAGCGCCGGATCCCGAACGAGTTTTGCATGGGCATACCAACCCCTTCCGCATCAGATGCGTGCGGGTTGGCCCGGGGGAGGATCGGTAGCTTACAACGTCCGGAGTCAGCCGCGCAAGGGCAGGACATGTGGTAGATTACGATCTGTGCGACCGCTGACGATGCTTCTCACGCTCCTCGCCGCCTGCGGCGGGGCGGAGCCGGCCACCACCCGCGTTCCGTCCACGCCGGGGACCGGCGACCCCTGGATCACGATCGAGGGGGTGCTGTTCCCGGACGTCTTCGCCGAGGCCCCGGACGAGATCGTCGAGGCGTACGTGTTCGCCGCCAAGCACCCCGAGGTCCTGAGCTACATGCCGTGCTACTGCGGCTGCGAGCGCGAGAGTCCGCCCCACGACTCCAACTACGACTGCTTCGTCGACGCGATCGACCGGACCGGCCCGCTCCCGCGCGTGAGCCCGGACCCGATGGGGTTCGGCTGAACGATCTGCGTGGATATCGCCCGGGAGGCGAAGAGGCGGTACGAGGCGGGCATGCCGCTCCCCGAGATCCGGGAGATCGTCGAGGAGAAGTACAGCCAAGGCCGGCCGGGGACGCCGACCCCCCACCCGCCGGCCGACGAGGCCGCGCTGAACGGAGCCGGTCCGTCGGACGAGCTTACTGGCGGGTGAAGATCAGCTCGACGTCGTCGACGTAATAGGTGCGGGCCGTTTCGAAGGTGCCCCACACGCCGAGAGCGACCCAGATGGAGCCTTCCGGGTCGGCGGTCACGGCACCCAGTTCGTAGCGCCGGGCGGTCCAGACGTGCCCCACATCCTCGTCGGCGCCGTTCCCCGTATCGTCGTCCTGGAACGTCAGGTCGTCGGCCGTCTCCGGGTCGACCGCCGTGGCGCCGGCGATGATTCGCCACAGGTTGACGTTTCCGAAGTCTGCGCTGGCGAAGTCGAACGACACCTCGATCCCATAGGTGATACCGGGAGCCAGCTGGAACTCCCGCTCCATCCAGATCTTCCCGGCGTCGTTCAGGTTGTCGAGCGACAGCCGCACCGACCATTCCCCGCGCTCGGCCAGCTCGTTCGAGCGTTCGACCGACCAGGTGACCGGAGGATCGTCGACGTCGGTCGCGTCCGCCATCCACTCACCAATGTTGTTCTCGAAGGTGAACTCGAACGTCCGGCGAACGAACGGCTCGCTGGTCGAGACGTCGCAGGCGGCGGCCAGCACACCGACCGCTACCGCGATCGGCACCTGGTGGAGCCTCACCGGGTGTGGGGGAGGGGGATCAGAAGGAGACCCAGCCCGCCGCCGAGGGGCAATGCGCCGATCACGGCCAGCCACAGGTCGTGCAGATAGAAGGCGGGAATCGTGATCAGAAGCCCCAGCACCAGGGAGGCGAGGGCGAGCTTTCCCCGCACGGGAATGAAGCGGGCGAGTGCCGCGCTGATCCGGTCGGAAGCCATGGCGGAGGCCACGCTAGCCTCGTCTTCGGGCCTTGGCAACCGGCGCCGGCCGGGAGTAAGCTCCGGCCATGCTCGTGGCCGGTATCGCCGTGCTCCTGTCGTTCGGGATGTTCCTCGGCGTGCTGGCCGTTCTGGTCCTGGTACGCCGGGGCGATGCGCCCCGGTATCGGGCAAGTCCCGAGTACGACGCCTGCCGGCGCGAGGCGGTCCGGTTGATGGCGGGAACTGAGGCGGAGACCGGGATTCGGCCCTGGTACCGAAAGGGTCGCCGGAACCCGAATCCCGACGACCCTCTGCGGGAGCCGTTCCGTTCGGCGGCGGCCGAGGCCCTGCGCATCGCCATCCCGACAGAGCGACAGGTCCGGATCGAGCCCGATGGGACGGCCCTGCTCTCCGGCGGCGTCCGCATTCTTCCGGAGGTGTCCACCGCCGACCTCCGGCAGAGAGCCCGCGACGGCTCCGGACTCGAAATCGGTCTGGTGCTCGTCAACCCCGAGCCGCCGGGAAACTACCCCCGGCGGGTCTCCCTGCCCGTCCAGATCCTGTTCCCGGCTCTCGAGCGGGCGGGCCGCTCCGACCTGGTGGAACGGTTCCGGGGCCTGGCGGAGCGGATCCGGTGACCCGGTCGCGAGTCCGGGCCGCGAAGAACCGCGAGTACTGGGACGACGCCGCCGACGACTACCAGGCCACGCATCGCCGCCGGCTCTCGATCGGCCGGCCGGCCTGGGGGGTGTGGCGGATTCCGGAGAGCCGCCTTCTGGCGCTCGGAGAAGTGAGGGGCAGGTCCGTCCTCGAGCTGGGGTGCGGGGCGGCTCAATGGTCGATCGCCCTGGCGCGCCTGGGGGCCCATCCGGTCGGGTTGGACAACTCCGGACGGCAGCTCGACCATGCCCGCCGGCTCATGGTCCGGGCGGGCATTGGGTTCCCGCTCGTGCAGGCCAGCGCCGAGGAGGTGCCGCTCACCGGCGAAAGCTTCGACATCGTCTTCTGCGACCACGGGGCGATGTCGTTCGCGGATCCGCGGCGCGCGGTCCCCGAGTGCTCGCGGCTTCTTCGCCCGGGCGGGCTGCTGGCGTTCACCCACGAAAGCCCCCTCTCCTACTTGTGCTCCAGCGCGGGACGACCTCACGTCACGCGGCTCCAGCGCGACTATTTCGGGATGCGGCGCTGGGAGACGGAGGAGCACGTCGAGTATCACCTGGGGTATGGGGATTGGATTCGCCTCTTCCGGAAGCATGGCCTCATCGTCGAGGATCTGATCGAGCTGCGACCCGGGCCAGGCGCGACGACGTCGTACGACGGCTGGAGCCGCGAATGGTCGCGGCGGTGGCCGGCCGAGAACCTGTGGAAGGTACGCAAGGAGGATCGACCATGAGGAAATCCACTGAGACCGCTCTGTTGATGCTGGTGATGGGGTCTCTGGCGGCCTGCGGCGGCGAGGGATCGGCCTCCGGCCAGGCGGAGGCGCTGCCCGACTCGGCCGCGCGGGACGCGGACGCAATCACCGTCGCGACGGAAGTCGAGATCCGCGAGTGGGAGGTCCCCTGGGCGTCTACCCGACCCCGCGATCCGTACGTGGGCCCCGAAGGACAGGTGTGGTTCGTCGGCCAGACCGGCGACTACATCGGGGTGCTCGATCCGTCGACGGGCGAGTTCCGGCGCTTCGAGCTCTATCCCGGCGCCGGCCCGCACAACCTGATCGTCGGCGAGGACGGGAGCGTCTGGTACGCCGGGAACCGGGCCGCGCACATCGGACGGCTGGATCCAGAGAGCGGTGAGATCATCAAGTTTCCGATGCCCGATCCGGCGGCGGAGGACCCGCATACGCTGGTGTTCGACGATCAGGGAGACATCTGGTTCACCGTTCAGGGTGGCAACCGCGTCGGGCGGCTCGACCGGGAGACGGGCGAGGTCCGTCTCATCGAGGTCCCGACCCCGAACGCGCGTCCCTACGGGATCGTGGTGGACGGCGAGGGACGGCCCTGGTTCACTGAGTTCGGGACCAACAAGATCGGCCGGATAGTCCCCGCCACCATGCAGATCGAGGAGATCGTGCTCCCGCGCGGCGACACCCGGCCACGCCGTCTCGAGATCGACGCCGCCGGGCGCGTCTGGTACGTGGACTTCGCAAAAGGGTTTCTCGGCAGGATCGAGCCATCGGGCGAGATCCGCGAGTGGCCGGCGCCGGGCGGCGAAGCCGCGCGCCCCTATGGGATGGCGATGGACGACGAGGGGCGGCCCTGGTTCGTCGAGACGGGTCCCGATCCCAACCGGCTGGTCGGCTTCGATCCGGCCACCGAAGAGTTCTTCGCGATGGCGGAGATTCCGAGCGGCGGCGGCACCGTGCGCCACATGTTCTATCATGCGCCCGACAACGCGATCTGGTTCGGAACGGACGCGGGGACGATCGGCCGCGCGGTGATTCCCGAAGGGAGCTAGGTCACTCGCCCAGAAACTGCTCGGCGAAAGTCTCCGCCCCGACCGGCTCCCCGGTGGCGTCCTTCGCTAGCGCGTCATAGTGGAGCCGGGCGCCGGGGCGGAAGATGCGCTCCAGGAGCCACGGTCCGATGGCGCGCTGGCCGGCGTAGCTGGCCCCCCCATCGAGGACGTCCTTGCGCAGCCGCCCGTCGATCTGGGAAGCCAGACACTCCCCGAGCAGGTAGTTGTGGTAGTAGACCGGGGCGACGACGACGTGGATCTTGGCCGCGAAGTCGGCCGCTCCCGGCGGCCGCTCGGGCCGCGGCACCTCCTGAAAGCGCTCGACGAAGTCCCACCACAGCGTCTGGAGGTCCTGGTCCGGATCGGCGTAGAGGTTGCGCTCGAAGTGGGCCATCACCAGGATCCATCGAGTCACGACCCGCATGGTGGCCTTGATCTCGGCGCGCGTCGCGGCCGCCAGCCGCTCCGCCGAGGTCGTGTCCACGACCCCCATGTCGCGCATCCAGGCCGCGTCTCGCGAGAGCCGGCCAAAGAGCATCGCGATCGCCTCGGTGACGAGGATGTGCGAGGGCCGTCGCAGGTCCCAGGGCAGCGAGCTCTCGATGCCCAGGTCGTAGACCGCGTGCCCGAGCTCGTGAAGCGTGGTCCCCATCCAGCGCTCGTTCGCCCGCAGGTTCAGCAGGATCCGGACATCCCCCTGCCGGTCGATGTCGGTGGCGAACGCGTGAGGATCCTTCCCCTCCGTCTCGTGGAGGCTTGACCGCGCCAGCACCTCGGAGACTGGGAGGCCGATGTCCTCGTAGAAGCGCTCGGCCACGGCCGTCAGGTCCACGCCCGCGTAGACGTGGTCCAGATCGGCGCCGAAAACGTCCGGCACCTCCTGGAAGAACTGGTCACTGTAGTGCCAGGGCTCCAGCCGATCGGCCGAGCGGCCGAAGCGCTCGGCGAGTGCGGCGTCGACCCGGTTCTTGGTCTCGAGATACGGCTCGCGGGAGAGGTCGTCCAGAGTCCCGAGGAGACGGTACAGGCTCTCCGGGTCCTGCTCCTGGAGCGACAGGCGCATGGCATAGAAATCGGGGAAGCCAACCTGTCGAGCGGCCCGGTTCCGGAGCCCGACCAGCTCCCGTAGATCATCGACCACGACCGGCCCGACCGACTTGAGCGCCTCCCAGGCCTCGCGGCGCAGCTCCTCGTCGGGCTCCCCCTTGAGCACCCGGTCCAGGTCGTTGGCCGAGACTCGGCGGCCCTGGAACAGGGGCCGGAAGGTGGCGAAGGCGCGCTCGCTCTCGGCGGCCAGCCGATTGATCCGTCGGCTCAGCGCGTCATCGACCTGCCGCGGGAGGGCCTCCAGATAGAGGAGCTCGATCCGCCGTGCCAGGAGGGGATCGTCCACACCCGCCTGGCGCGCCGCCGCCAAGCCATCGAAGAGGCCGGGCCGGGCATACAGCCGGTCGATCCGGTTCCGACATCGCTCGACCTGCCGGTAGGCGTCCACGGCTCCGGTCACCGCCGCCTCCCACCAGGCCAGGTTGGCGGCTGTCTCCAGGGGCTGGAGACCCGCCACGATGGAGTCCACGAGTTCTCGAGGTCCGCGCATGCGCCGTCAATCTAGATCCGGCTTCCGGAGACCGGGTAGACCGAGGCCACGCACACACGCGAAGATGTTAGGTTGTCGTCTCGAAGGAGGTCTCCGCATGGAGAAGGAGTTCGTGAATTTCCGCGTCGGGATGGCCCACAGGCTGCGTCAGGCCCGAGGGGATCTCACCCAGGCTCAGCTAGCCCAGTTGACAGGGTACACCCAGCAGATGATCAGTCGCTACGAGAGCGGGCGCATTCCGCGCTCGTTCTGGTTCCTGGCCAACCTTTCGTCGGCCACCGGCCTGGATATCGATCACGTTCTCACCGGTCGCCGCCGCAGGAAGCCGGGATCGACCCGGCTCAAGCGCCCGGCTTGACCACCGGGCGGGAGGGTGAGCGCGGTCCACCCCGCTTCGTGAACTGCGGGACGCTGCTCGCCTTGTTCGGCCTCGGCATCTTCGTGCTGCTGGGGTACGTCCTGCTCCAGATCCTCTGCCACGGTCCGGGGGGCGCCGTCCCGACCCCGAGCTTTCCCGCGTGAGCCAGCCCGTCGGGGTCGACTCGGCGTGGATCACCGATCCGACGGGTGTCTTCGTCTACCTGGCGAGCCTCCTGGGGGCGGCGTACTGGCTCTCCGGGCTGGCGCCGCTGCGCAGGATCTTCGACGTCGCCCCGGCGATCCTCTGGGCGTACTTCCTGCCGATGGTCTCCACCACGGTCGGGATCATCCCGAACGACTCGGTCGCCTACGACTGGATCGTCCGCTACCTGCTCCTCGTCGCCCTCGTCCTGCTCATGGTGACGGTGGATGTGCCCGCGGTCCTGCGCCTCGGGCGGCCGGCCATGATCATGATGCTGACCGGGACCGTGGGGATCATCCTCGGCGGTCCGCTGGCGCTGGCCGTGTTCGGCCGCTGGCTCCCGCCCGACGCCTGGCAGGGAATGGCGGCCCTGTCGGGCTCGTGGATCGGCGGATCCGCGCAGCTCGTCGCCGTCGCCGAGTCGGTCGGCACCTCCGACGCCATGCTGGGCCCGATCATCGTCGTCGACACGGTCGTGGGGTACGGCTGGATGGGCGTCCTCCTCTTCCTGTCCGCCTATCAGGCCCGTTTCGACCGCTGGAACCGCGCCGACACGCAGCTGATCGAGGAGACCAACGCCGCCCTGGCGGCCAAGTACGAGACGATCCGCCAACCGATCACGGTCCGCGACCTGGCGATGATCCTGGCGGTCGGTTTTCTCGGCGCTTACCTGTGCCGGGTGATCGGCGACGCGCTTCCGGAGCTCGGCGACCCCCAGATCATCAGCCATACGACCTGGGCGGTCGTTCTCGTGACGACGGTCGGCGTGGGGCTCTCCTTCACGCCGCTCCAACGACTCGAGGGTCCCGGGGCTTCCCGTGTGGGGACGGTCGCGCTCTACCTGCTGGTCACCGCGATCGGCGCCCAGGGGGACCTGAAGGCGATCGCCGAGGCGCCGGTCTTCCTGGCAGCGGGAGCGCTCTGGATCGCCTTCCATGCGTTGCTGCTCGTGCTCGTGGCGCGGTGGATCCGGGCGCCGCTCTTCTTCCTCGCGACGGGCTCGATGGCCAACGTCGGCGGAGCCGCGAGCGCGCCGGTCGTGGCCGGCGTCTACCATCCCGCGATGGCGCCGGTCGGCGTGCTGATGGCCGTCGTCGGCTACATCATCGGGATCTACGGCGGGCTGACGTGCGCGTGGCTGCTGAGCCTGGTGGCGGCCTACGTGAGCTGACCCAGGCTCGATCTCGATCCCCCGATTCGCTGGCCATCAGCGCGCAGCGCCTGGGCCGGGGAGCGGGGGTTTCCTCGAGGCTCCTACCGGCAGATCGCCTCGAAGTCGAACACGTCCACGATCACGTCGCCATTGGCGTTGACCGTGACCTTTTCCTTCACACGGATGTCCAGATTCGGCGTAGTGCCCTGGCCGATCAGGCGCGTGTGATCGTTCAGGATGAACGTGAACGCTCCCTCGGGTGCGACGTTCGTGATGTCGAGGAGCCGGTCGTTCCACTGGTAGGTCGAGCCGGTCGACTGGCCGACGCCGGTCCCCTTGGCGTTGATGTGGAACCGGAACAGGACCTTCCCGTTCGGCCCAAAGAGAAATTTGGAGTTGTCGTGGAAGGTGCCGCTCAGGTCGACATCCTCGGTACAGCCGGGGAAGGTGAAGTCGAAGGGTTGGAAGGACGGGTTGGGGACAGCGGCGAGACGGGGCTCGTCGAACGCCAATTGATCCACGGACGAGGGGGATCCGTCGCAGCCGAGCACCACGGCGAGCGCGGCCAGGGCCACAGCTGAGGGCCGTACGGGCGACATGTGCACCTCCGGATAGGGACGGGGTTGACCTTCCCGATTATATCACACGCGCCCCCGGGCGTGTTCGGGGATTGGGGAAGGAGTTCCCGGCGCGACGGGCTCGGATGGTTCCTTCAGGCGCCCGCGGGCGCCCGTCCGCCGACCACCTCCCCGATCAGCCCGCCGACGGCCCCTGTGAACGCGGAGCTCAAGGTTCCCAGGAAGATGATCCATGCCGTGATGTCGCCCAGCATGTACGAGACGACGATGCCGATCAGCGCGCACACCCCGCCCACGATCGCGCCGCCGATCACGGAGTCCCGTCTTGGGGCCCGCGCCCAGCGGGCGTAGAGGAAGCCCGCGATCAGCGAGATCGCCATCCCGAGGGGAGCGAAGAGCGAGGCCACCGCGACGGTGTAGTGCCCGATCACGACCATCGCGACCTGGAGCAGGATTCCCAGCAGGAGCGCCAGGATCATCGCGTTGCGGGACGAGCTGGCCATCTGACCTCCGGGTCGGGGTTACGGTTCAGTGCCCCGGGCGCGTGGCGGTCGCCACGATCCCGGTGTCGGCTTCGAGGCGGTCGAAGTAGTCGCGAATAAGGGCCACGCCCGCGTCGAACGGCGCCAAGTCGCGGTGCGTGCGGGCCTGCATGACCCCACCCTCCATCGTCGTCAGGACGAGCTGCGCCAGCGCGTGACGGTCCAACTCGGCGGGGAGCCGGTCGCCCGCCTCCTCGAGGCAGCGCTCCACCGCCGCTACCCAGCCGGCGAAGTTGGATGCGAGCCGCTCCCGGACCGGCGGATCCGGCTCGTGGAGCTCGAGCGCCAGGCTGCCGATCGGGCAGCCGTAGAAGCACTCGGTCATCTCGAGCAGCTCGCGGTACTTCGCGAGCAGGGCGAACACGCGGTCGATCGGATCGTCCACGCCTTCCCAGGCAGGCTCGAGGAGCATCGGCCCGATTGCCTGTTGATAGCGGTCGAGGACCGCCATCAGCAGGTCCTGCTTGGTGGGGAAGAAGTGGTACAGGCTCCCGCTGTTGGCGTCGGCCGCCGCCAGGATGTCGGCCACGCTGGTCGACTGGTAGCCCTTCTCCCAGAACAGGCGCATGGCGGAGTCGATCAGGCGTTCGCGGGTCTCGGCGGGCATCGGCCACAGGGCCTCCAGTTGAATGAGCGATCAAGAATAGCGGAGGCGGTTACACGAACGCAAGACGGGAGCTCTTGACACAGCGTACGGATTAGCGTACGCTCTACACATGAAGACGATTTCGGCCACCGAGGCCCGACGCCTCCTCTACCGTCTCCTCGACGAGGTGACGGTCACGAGCGAGCCGGTCCAGATCACCGGGAAGCGCGGCAGCGCTGTGCTCCTCTCGGACGCGGACTATCGCTCTATCCAGGAGACTCTCTACCTGCTCTCCATCCCCGGCATGCGCGAGTCGATCCGGGAAGGTATGGCGGAGCGCATCGAAGACTGCCTCGAGGAGCTCGACTGGTGAAGCCCTGGCGGGTCGTCTTCACCCGCCAGGCTCGAAAGGACGCGAAGAAGCTGACGGCTGCGGGGCTGAAGCCCAAGGCCGAGTACCTGCTTGACATCCTTCGCAGAGATCCTTTACAAAGCCCGCCCCCGTTCGAAAAGCTCCTCGGCGACCTGTCGGGAGCGTATTCGCGCCGTATCAACGTGCAGCACCGTTTGGTCTATCAGGTTCTCGAAGCCGAGAGAACCGTCAAGGTTCTGCGGATGTGGACGCACTACGAGTAGGAACGTCGGGGAAACCCTCTCTTCCAGACCCCCTCCATCAGCATAAGACCTCGCTTGATCGACCTCGTGGCATGCGACGCTTGCGACTCAAAATCATTCCCTCGCGGAACGCGAATGGAAACGCCGTTTTCAGACAGTTGGATGACCTGGAGGAGAGATGACTGGTGCAGCAGCATGGAATCCTTGCTATAGGTCAAGGACGCCCACGGCATGCCCATCGAGCGTAGCTTTCCCTTCACCCCGCCTGCCGACTTGCTGGATCCCTGAGATGATTCGAAAAGGTCAGTGAAAGGAAGGTACGTTCTCTTCTTTCGTTGCTTACGAATGCGGTCGACCCATTCGGAGAGATCGAGGTCCTTGATCAGCCGCTCGGTCATGGCCCTCCGCGCATCCAGGGCCTTTTCATACCGCTCGCGGTCCAATTTTGCCTCCGCGTCGCTGACGATCTCGATCTCGCCCAACTCTCGTTCGTGATGCTCTCGATAGGGGCCCATGGCGCGAACTAACTCGCGCTGCCAGCGATAGTCGAACAGCATGTCAAGCATGCCAGGTTCGAGGCGATTCTCCAGTAGTAGAACATCCTCTTCCAGACACCAGGCGCAGTAAGCTTTCAGGCGATCGCGGATTTCCTCCGGGGGTTCATCCACAGGGATGTCAGCGAAATCCCGGCTCTCCGGATCGCCACCTCGCCAGCGCGGGTTGCCGATGGTTCCGATGTGAAGCTCAAGTTCAAAGAGCGGGCGGTTGAGAAGATCGAGCAGTAAAGAGCTCTCTTCCCTGAGCGCACTGCGCACGGCGCTCAGCAAGAGGAAATGCTTCGCCCAAAGGGCATACCATCCTACCGAGGGGCCGCTTATGGGCGCCTGCTTGAGGAACTGCGCGATTCGGAAAGACCATTCGCTGGCCTTTAGCAACTCGCGCTCGAGACCTTCCGTGTTCTGTAGCTTTTCCTCGAGTTTGGATCTGTCCCACGGCGGGATTACGAAATCACCAGGAATGGGCGTCATCCCGCCCACTCGTACCTGAGTGGCACCATCACCGTGGCTATTCCCCGCGCTCAGGCACGAGGCGTGCTGCGCGAACGAACTCGGCCAGGTCCTGGTTGAACCGGTCCGGGTCCTCGAAGAACGGGGCGTGGCCGGAGCCCTCATAAACGAGCAGCCTGGCGCCGGGGACGGTCCCGGCGATGTGCTCGCCCGAGCTCAACATGACGACCCGATCCCCTCCGCCGTGGACGACGAGGGTCGGCACGCCGATCGAGGCGAGCACATCGTCGTTGTCGAGCTGGCGGCTGAAGAGCGCGAGCCGTACCTCCGGCGGAATCATCATAGCGCTGGCGAGGGCGATATCGAAGGTTTCATCGTCCATCGGCTGCGCGGTGATCAGACCCAGGAAAGCGCGGGTCGCGTCGATGCTGGTGCGGACGTCTGTGGAGAACACGCCGCCCATCAGTTGCAGCAGCTCTTCCCCGAGATCGGCCTGGGCTTCCTCAGTCCCGGCTCTGGACGACACGCCCACGAAGACGATGCCGCCGAGCGCATCGTCGCCGTGCGAACGCAGGTAGTCGGCGATGACGTAGCCGCCGTAGGACCAGCCCACGAGCACGGGTCGCTCGATCGCCCTGGCCTCGATCACCGCGGCGATGTCCTCGGCCCACAGGGCGGAGTCGGTGTAGGCTGCCGCGTCCAGCGGCTTGTCGGATGCGCCATGCCCGCGGAGGTCGAGCGCGACCAGCCGGAACTCGTCGGCCAGAGGCCCGGAGAATTGCCGCTCCCAGGTGAGGTGGTTCTGGCTGAAGCCGTGGATGAACAGGATGGGCGGTCCGTCCGGGTTGCCGGCTTCGTAGATCGCCAGATCGAGCCCGCCGCCTCCGGAGATCATCTCCGGGCCCTGGGCGTGAGCCTTCGACCCGGCCGCGAGCGCCAGGCTCACCGCCAGCATCGTCATGCCTGCCAGCCTGTGCATGGATTCTGCTCCCTTCCGTTCGCGCACGACCGCGGAGGTCAGTTTCCCTGGCCACCGCCTTCATCCAGGTACTGGACCGTGAACGGACCCTGGCCTTGGACGTCCACGATCACCTCCTCCTCGCCGGTGTAGGGGCGCATCGGGATCCCTGCAGGAAGGGCCACGAAGGCGCCGGGTCCGAAGCTCCTGGCGGCCTCCCGGCTCAGGTCGTCCCCGTAAGCGAACAGCATGGTGCCGGAATACACCGTGACGATCTCGGCCCCGCCGTGGGTGTGCGGGCGTCCGGCCCAGTTCGGCGGCAGCTTGAAGCGGAGCACGTAGTGGCCCTCGGCAGCCGGATTGCCGTAGAGAACGGCCATGAGCGATCCATCGTCCCTTTCCTGCCAGGCAAGCTCGCCCGGCTGGACGGCGACGATGCCCGCTGCGGCGCTGTCCTGTCCATGAAGAAGCGCGGGCGTGGGAAAAAGCAGAAGGAGGGCGATGAGAGCGCGAAGGAAGAGTTGCATGTTACCTCCTCGGCAAGAGAATCATCGCCACTGATAACATCGGCTCTGGAAACGAGCAAATCGCAGGGCGCGCCTACTCGTACCTGAGCGCCACGATCGGATCGAGCCGCGCCGCGCGATTGGCGGGCCAGAGACCGAAGAAGAGTCCGACCACCCCCGAGAACAGGACGGCCAGCCCGATCGCTAGGGCCGAGACGTCGGTGTTCCAGTTCGCCGCGCGGGAAAGCCCCACCGAGGCCCCGATCCCGATCCCGATACCGACCAGCCCACCCAGGACGCACAGGACCAGCGCCTCCAGCAGGAACTGCACCAGGATCGCCCGGCGGGTCGCACCCAGCGCTTTCCGGACGCCGATCTCGCGGGTCCGCTCGGTGACCGACACGAGCATGATGTTCATGATCCCGATCCCGCCCACGATCAAGCTCACCGCCGCGATCCCGGCCAGCAGCCAGCTGAAGGTGCGGGTCGTCTCCTGCTGGGTTCCCAGAAGCTCGGTCCGGTCCTGGATCCAGAAGTCGTTCTCGTCGCCGACCCGCAGCCGGTGCTGGCGACGGAGGACCTGCTCGATCTGAGCCATCGCCGCGGTCATCATCGCGGGATCGGTCACCGACGCGTTGAAGCGGTCGATCGTCTCGTCCCCCTTGATGCGGAAGCGCGCCGTCTGAAGCGGCACCAGGATGACCTCGTCCTGGTTGAACCATCCGGTGCCGCCCTTCTCCTCGAGCACGCCGACGACCTCGAACGGGATGTTGTCGATCCGGATCGAGCGCCCGACGAGCTCGACCGGCTCGGCCGCCAGGACCTCGGGCACGGCGCCTCCCAGGACCGCGACACGGCGCCGTCCCTGGTCCTCCTCGGCGGTGAAGAAGCGCCCCAGCGCCAGCGGGAAGCGGTTGACCTCGGGATAGTTGGCCGTCGTGCCCATGATGCGGACGTTGGCGTTCGTGGCGCCGTTCTCGACCTGCTCGCTGCTCGTCATCTCCGGCGCGACATCCCTCACGAGCGGAGCCCCCCGGACGACCGCCTCGGCGTCGTCCATGGTGAGGTCGGCTTCCATGGAGCGGGCGCCTCGGAACCATCCCTGCCCGGGACGTATGGTGAGAACATCGGTGCCGAGCTGGGCGATCTGCTCCTGGACGGCACGCTGGGCGCCCGAGCCCAGCGCCAGCATGGTGATCACAGCCGCCACGCCGATGATGATCCCCAGCATGGTGAGGAAGGATCGCAGCTTGTTGGCGCGCAGGGAGTCGAGCGCGACGCGGATGATCTCGAGGAGCAGCATCTACGATCCTACTGTCTCTGGACGCCGGGGATCCCGCTCCGCTTCCGGACCCGGTCCAGCATCTCCCGCTGCTGGATGAGGGACTGGGGAACGATGACGACCTGATCGCCCTCCGCGAGCCCGGAGACGATTTCGGTGCGCTCCCACGTGCTGAGGCCGATCGTCACCGGATGGAGCACGAGGCGCCCCTCGCCGTCGCGCTGGAACACATAGCCGGGCCGGTGCCGACCTGGGTTCCGGCGGGCTGCCGTGACCTCCTGCTCGCGGGCGGAGCCCGCCCGCTGCATGAGCTCCCGCCGCTCGGCCGGGGTCAGGCTCTCGAAGTAACGCCGGCGCTCCTCGGCGCTCATGTTCCGCAGCCGCTCCCGCAGCTCCTGTCCACCTTCCCCATCCTGCGCGGGGGTCGCCTGTGCTGGGGCCGCCTGGGCGGTCCCAGATTCCGTCGATTGCCCGTCCGCCTCGGGTGTGGGGGACGGGGGGGTCTCCGCGCCCGCTTGGCCGGGGGCGGGCTCCTCCGCGGCAGGCTCCGGAAGCTCCAGGCCGAGGGCCTCGGCGAGCTGACGCGCCTCGTCCTCGGCCTTGACCGCCCCGTTCACCAGCGCGAGGACGTCGTCCTGGCGGCCGGTCACCATCTCCACGTCGGCGTTCATGCCGGGACGAAGCAGATCCTCCTCGTTCTGGATCCGAACGAGGACGGCGAACATGGTGACGTTCTGCTCGACGACCGCCTGCGGCTCCACCATCAGGACGCGGCCGCGGAACTCGCGGTCGGGGTAGGCCTCGACGCGGATCGTCGCCGGCAGCTCGGCGGTGATCGAGCCGACGTCGGTCTCGTCGACCAGGGTCCGCACCTGGACTTCGGAGAGGTCCGCCATTCGGACCAGGGTGGTTCCGCCGGTCACTTCGCGCGTGGAGGTCACGATCTGACCGTCCTCGACGTTCTTCTCGACGACGATGCCGCGGATCGGGGCCCGGACCACGACGTCGTTCAGCCGCTCGCGGGCGAGCTGCAGATTGGTCCGCGCCTTGACCAGGTTGGCCTGGGCGTCGGCATTCTCGAGGATCGCGCCCTCGAGCTCCTCGTCGGTGACGATGGCGGAGTCGTGCAGGGACTGGACCCTCTCGAGCTGGCGCTCGGCGACCTGCATCCGCGCCTGGGCGACCTGAAGGTCGGCCTCGGCCTGATCGTACGCGTTCTGGACATCGCGCGGATCGATGCGGACGAGAAGGTCGCCCTGCTCCACGCGGTCGCCGAGCTCGACCGCCACCTCGAGGATCTCCCCAGACGCCTGCGACTTGACGTCGATCACCCGGATCGGCTCGACGGTCCCGGTGGCGGCGACGCTGGAGACCAGGTCCGTGCGCTCGACCGTCGCCGACTCGAGGCCGGTCTGAGCCTCGTCGCTGGAGCCGCCGCAGGCCATGAGCGCAGCCAGCGCGACCGCGGCGAGGATCGCCCGCATCCTCATGGCAGGCTCGTCCCGAGCAGGGCCTCCAGCCGGGCCAGGCCGAGCGCGTAGTCGAAGCGCCGCTGGACGAGGTCGACCTCGGCCTGGCGGAGCGCGATCTGGGCGCTCTGGAGGTCGAGGATCGTCGCCAGACCGAGTCGATAGCGCTCTTCGGTGACGCGTAGGTCCTCGCGCGCCAGCTCGACGGTCTCCCGGGCCAGGTCGAGGCCAGCCGAAGCCAGATCGATCTGGCCGAAGGCCTCGTCGGCCTGGGCGCGGAGCTCCAGCTCCACGCTCCGGGCCGCCGCCTCGGCCGCCCGCGCCTGGGCGCTGGCCCGGTTCACCGAACTCTCGCGGTCGAATCCGTCGAAGAGTGGATAGCTGGCCTGGAACGACAGGCTCCAGCTGTTGTCCTCGGGCGGGAACTCGTCGTTCCGCCACGCCTGGCCGAGGCCCATGGACAAGGTCGGCAGATACGCCGAGCGGGCGCTCGAGACGCCGACCCGCGCCGCGTCCGCGGACAGCCGCGCGGCAGCCGCTGCCGGGCTCGAGTCGACCACGCGCTCCACGAACTCCTGCCGCGCCCAAGGGACCGGCTCCAGAGCGAGCTCGGCCTCCGGCTCGGGAGCCACCGGCTCGTCGAGACCGATCGCCGCGGCGAGTTGGAACGAGGTCTGGCGCACCGCGTTCTCGGCGGTCAGAACGGCCAGCCTGGCGTTGTTCAGGTCCACGCTGGAGCGGAGCTCGTCGGACCGGGTGGCGCTCCCCCGCGCGACCATCTCGCGGACGAACGCGAGCTGGTCGGTCTGGCGCTCGAGCCGGTCGGCCTCCACCCGGGCCAGGTCTCGCGCGGCGACGGCGGCGTAGTAGGAAGCTTTGACCTGAAACCGGGTTGCAAACTCCTGCTCGAGAACGGCGGCGTCTTGGGCGTCGAGCCGGAGGGCGGAGGATCGCAGATCGCTCGTCCGCCTGAGGCCGGTGAAGATGTCGTACGAGCCGGCGAGCTGGAGGGTGTGGCTGGTCTGCGAGATCGACTGGCCGATCGCGTCCAGGCGCCCCTGATTGGAGTGCTGGTAGCCGTAATTCAGCCGCACGCTGGGCAGGAAGGATCCCCAGACCCCCAGCCGGTCGGCGCCCACGGCGGCGCGGTCGGCGCGGGCGATGTCGAGCTGGGGGTTTCGCTCGAGCGCGATCGAGAGCGCCTCGTCGAGCGAGATCCGGCGCGGCTCCTGCGCGCCGAGCGGGGCGGCCAGGGCGAGTATCGCGATCCCGCACGTCAGCCCCAAACGCCAACCTGGACAGGATCTTCGGTCGTTGGGAAAGGTCACAATAGCTATGGACGGGTAAGAGGAGTCCCTCGTTAAAGTCTCGATGACCGACCATGTACGCGGTGAGCGCCGGGTCCATTCCCGGTTCGAAGTATGGTGGGCGAATCGATGCCTCGCAAAGTCACCTCAAAAACAGAGGCCGAAGCGCGATGGCTCCGGCCTCCGTCTGGACCATCCTTTGTCGCGGCTTCAGCGTCCCTGCGGCGCCGCGCCCTCCCCGGCGGCATTCCGCGGATCGTCTTCGGGGTTCACGTAGTTCAGGCCCCACATGCCGCTGCCATGGACCTGGATGATGGTCTCACCCTTGGACCATACGAAGTGAGGCGTCTCCGCCGGCAGGACGACGAGGGCGCCGGGGCCGAGCTCGCGCCCGGCGGCAGGGTCCAACGTCTCCCCCATCCCGATCCCGAAGGTCCCCGAGAGCACGGTGACGCTCTCGACGAGCGGGTGCCAGTGCGGGGCGACCCGGTAACCGTCGGGAATCTTGACCCGGAACACGAACGGTCCTTCCTTGGTGAGGTCTCCGGCGAGGACCGCGATCTCGGCTCCGCTGGGGAGCACTGCCGGGGCCGGCTGCCAGGCGATCTCTGAAGCGTCCAGAATGACGTGGGTCGCTGCGGCAGTGGCGGTGGCGGCCTCCTCGGCCTCCTGGGCGATCGCCGGCCCGGCGATCAGCACGAGCGCGAAGGCGAACAGCGCCCTTCGAAGAACGCTCATCGGTTCTGGTTCTCCTCTCCTGGTTGACGCGGCCCGGCCTCCGGTAAGCCCGGGAACCCGAGGACGACTCCGCCAGAGAGTTCGAGGTGCCCCAGCGTGGAGCCGTCCTCGCATCGGAAGCCGTCCCGGAAGATATCCTCCCGGCAGGGTTGGGAAAAGGCGCGCAGATCCGCCCGCAGGCTGATCAGCCGGTCGAGCCTCACTGATCCGCCGATGCCAAGCCCGAGAAGCAGATCCGTGAACGCGGGGTCGTCGCTGGCCGATCCGTCGAACGTGATCCCTCCGATCGCGCCGGAAAGAAAGAGGTTCGTTCTCTCGGTCCGCCGCAGCGCGTACGTGAGGGCTCCATAATAGAGATGCGCGTTGACGTTGAACGGAACATTCTCGGTATCCGTGAACGTCGCGCCGGAGCCTTCCCTCTGATCGACCGGAACGGGCACGCCGGGGCCCGATTTGATCGGCGAGGCCCCGTACGTGACCTCCAGGCCCCACGGATCGCGCAGCGTCATCGACAGGCGCGCCCCGGCGACGACGGTCGGATCGCCGTTCGCGAAGCGCCCCTCGCATCCCCCATCCTCCCAGTTGACGCAGCTCCCGTCGAACCAGAGAGCGCCGAGGTAGGGACTGAAGCCGACATCGGATTGCGCGCTGGCGGAGGCGGGCAGGGCGGCCAGCCACGCCGCCAGCCAGAGACCGGCTCTCCCGCAGCGCCATGTCACGTTACGCGCTACGCCTCTCCGCGATAGATGTCGATGACCGTCCCGATGAACTCCTGCGACTCGTCCCACGGGCGCTGGAACGTGTTGCGGCCGATGATCGAGCCGTAGCCGCCGCCGTCGCGGATGCCGCGGATGTCCTCGTAGAAGGCCACCTCGCTCGCCTTGGAGCCTCCCGAGAAGATGACGATTCGCCGGCCGTCGAAGGCGGCCTGAACGACGTGCTGCACCCGTTCCGTGACCGAGGACCGGGGGATCTCGAGCTCCTCGTAGGCCTTCTTCGCCTTGTCCTGGTAGAGATAGTCGGAGGGGAGCTTCACCTTGACGACATGGGCTCCCATCTGACAGGCCAGGTGGGCGGCGTAGGCGATGACGTCGAGTGCGGTCTCGCCCTTCGATTCGGTGATCCCCGAGCCCCTGGGGTACGACCACACCACCACCGCGAGGCTGGCCGTCTTCGCCTCCTCGGCCAGAAACTGCAGCTTCTCGTACATCTCGGTGCAGTGCGCCGACCCCGGGTAGATCGTATAGCCGATCGCCACGCAGCCGAGTCGCATGGCCGCTTCGACCGACCCCGTGACGGCCGGCATCGGATCGCCTTCGTCGTACAGGAGGTCGTGGTTGTTGACCTTCAGGATGAGCGGCAGATGTCCCGCGTAGTTGCCGGCGATCGCTTCGATGAAGCCGAGCGGCGCCGCGTAGCCGGACATCCCGGCGGCCAGCGCGAAGCGCGGGTGGTACTCGGGATCGTAGGCCGGCGGATTGACCGCGAACGAGCGGTGCGGTCCGTGCTCGAAGCCCTGGTCGACGGGGAGGATGACCAGCCGCCCTGTGCCGGCCAGACGCCCCTGAGTGAGGAGCCGCCGCAGGTTGGCCTTCGTGCCGGAGTTGTCGCTCGGGTAATAGGAGAGGATCTCCTCGACGCGTCCGCCGACGACCTCGCCGGTCGCCGGCTCCGCGACCGCGGCGGCGTGCTCGTGATGGGTCATGCCCGCACTCCTTTCGATGCGATGGCTTGCGATGGGATGTGCTTCGATGCCGCTGACGGCTCGGCTCCCGTCAGTCGATTCTGGATCTCCGCGACCTCGGTCCGACTGCCGATGACTAGCGGGGTCCGCTGGTGGAGCTCCTCGGGAACGATGTCGAGAATCGGGCGCCTTCCGTCGGTCGCCGCCCCGCCCGCGGCCCGGGCCAGAAAGGCCAACGGCGCGGCTTCGTAGAGAAGACGCAGCTTGCCGTTCGGATTATTCGCGTCTCCGGGATAGAAGAACACGCCGCCACGAAGCAGGATGCGGTGAAAGTCGGCCACCAGCGCGCCGATGTAGCGCAGGGAATAGCTCCGTCCGTCGCCGCCCTGGCTGTGGTCGTCGATGAACGAGCGAAAGCCCGGGTCCCAAGCGTTCAGACGAGCCAGGTTGGCCGAGAATTCCTTCCCCCGCTCGGGCATCCGGATGTTCGGATGCGAGAGGAAGAACTCGCCCACGGCGGTGTCGAGCGTGAACCCGTGGACGCTGCCGCCGACCGCGTAGACGAGCATGCACTGGGGGCCATACAGCACGTAACCGGCCGCAACCTGCTCGGTGCCCGCGCGGAAGACCTCGCGCGGCGTGGCGTGGTCGGGCCCCTCCACCCTGCGCCGCAGCGAGAAGATCGTACCCACCGCCCCGTCCACGTCGAGATTGGACGAGCCGTCCATCGGATCGTAGCAGAGCACGTACTCGGACCGCTCGCAGTCGTCTTCCAGGTGCGCGACGTCCTCCATCTCCTCGCTGATCAGCGAGCAGATCAACCCGAGGCCCGAGAAGTGCTTCTCGAGGACCCGGTTGGCGAACCAGTCGAGCTTGTGGACAGCCTCGCCCTGGACGTTCACGCCGCCCTGCATCCCGGCCAGCGGGCCCAGCCCCACTTGCGCGAGCTGGGCGCGGATCTCCTTGCAGGCGGCGGCGATCCCGGCGATGATTGATGCCACGGCGCCGCCACCGGGGGTGTGCTCCTCCATTTCGTGCAGGAGATGCTGGGTCAGGGTCAAGCGACGATCCATGACGGAAAGCTTAAGGTTGGGCCAATCCTCTTGCCAGCGGGGGTTGTGCCCGTGTCCGCCATTTGACAGGGGAGATCCATCCGGCGTGATATGATTTCTCCGTGAGAAGTGGCGGAATCGACCCCCTCAATGTGGCCGCCGGGCGCGCCTGCACGCGGTCGAGAGGCGGCTCATGAAAAGGAGCCGTCACGCGGGCAGCCCATGGCAGGAGGTTCCGATGCCCGCGGCGGACCCCCTTCGCGAGGACATCCGGGTCGATGTGTGTATCGTCGGCGGGGGCATCGCCGGCATCAGCACCGCCCACCGGCTCGCCGGGGAGGGCAAATCGGTCGCGGTGCTCGATGCCGGACCTCTAGGCGGCGGGGAGACCGCACGGACAACTGCCCACCTGTCCAGCGCGATCGATGACCGTTTCTCCGAGATCGAACGGCTGCACGGATTGGAAGGAGCACGGATCTGCGCCGAAAGCCACGGGACGGCGATCGACGCCATCGAGCAGATCGTGTCGGACGGCAGGATCGATTGTGACTTCGAGCGCGTGGACGGTTATCTGCTCGATGGAGGAAGGGAAGCGACCGTTTCGATCCCGGAGGAGCTGGAGGCCGCTCGTCGCGCGGGACTGGAGGGTGTCGAGTTGCTGCCTCGCGCACCATTGGAGTCCTTCCCCCCTGGCCCCTGCCTTCGATTCAGCCGGCAGGGACAGTTCCATCCGCTGAAGTATCTGCACGCCCTGGCGCTGGCGATTGCGAGGAAAGGCGGGCGACTCCATAGCCAGACCCTGGTCGAGGAGGTGGAGGAGGACCAGCCTGCCAGAGTCATGACTGCCCGCGGCCCGGTCGTCACGGCAGACGACGTCGTGGTCGCCACCAACTCCCCCTTCATCGATCGTTTCGCTGTCCATACCAAGCAGGCCCCCTACCGGACGTACGCCCTGGCCGCGGAGCTTCCGCGTGGGGCAGTGCCGCATGGTCTCTACTGGGACACGCTCGATCCCTATCATTACGTCCGACTGGCGCCGTCAGGAAAGGAAGGGGAGGAGCTCCTGATCGTCGGAGGCGAGGACCGGAAGCCCGGCGACGATGAGGATCACGAAGGGCGGTTCGAGGCGCTGGAGCGATGGGCACGAGAGCGGTTTCCCCTGCCGGAAGGTGTCGCCTTCCGCTGGTCGGGGCAGGTCATGGAGCCTGTCGATGGCGTGGCGTTCATCGGGCGGAGTCCCGGTCGCCATTCGAACATCTACGTGGCGACCGGCGATTCCGGCATGGGGATGACGCATGGCACGATCGCCGCCCTTCTCCTCACCGATCTCATCCTGGGCCGGCCCAACCCCTGGTCCCGCCTTTACGATCCCTCGCGGATCACGCTGGGAGCCCTGGGCCGATTCCTGCGAGAGGGCGCCGGCGTGGTCGGCACGATGGCCGAGTGGTTCCGCGCCGGTGATGTCGAGTCGTCCGACCAGATCGCTCCCGGCTCGGGAGCCATCGTCCGCCGCGGGCTCAGGAAAGTCGCCGTTTACCGCGACCCGGAGGGGCGCCTCCACGAGCGTTCGGCCGCCTGCACCCATCTCGGGTGCGTGGTCGCCTGGAATCCCATCGCCGGCTCATGGGACTGTCCATGTCACGGGTCCCGGTTCGACCCGTACGGTCGCGTGCTGGCGGGCCCGGCCGTGGCCGAGCTGAAACCCGCGACCACCGGCGAGAACGAGGCGTCAGGATTATGATATCCGTATGCGCACTCTTCTGGAGTTCCACCGCTCCCCCAACTCCGTCAAGGTCCGGGTAGCCTTGGGCTACAAGGGTCTCGAGTACGAGATTCGGGAAATGATGGCCGCCGACCGCGCGCCCATGATCGAGGCGGCCGGCTGGCCGCTGGTGCCGATCCTCTTGGACGGAGACGTCGTAATGCGGGACTCGGCGGCGATCCTGCACTACCTGGAAGCCAACTACCGCGAAGCGCCCAGCCTGACGCCTGATTCGCGCGACGACATTCTCGCCGCCGAGTCGTTGCTCGGGCGGCTGGCTCCCGAGCTTCTTCGAATCCAATGGAGCCTGAACGACGAGATCGGGAAGCCCGAGCCGGAGCGGGACCGCGAACGAATCGCGGAGGCGCGGTCGGCGATGGTGGGGGCGCTGGGGCGGCTCGAAAAGCGGCTAGCCATGCAGCCGTGGGTGGTCGGCGACGCGATGTCGATCTACGACATCATCCTGGCGTCCAACCTGCTCCCGACGAGACCGCCCCGCCGCTTCGT
This sequence comes from Gemmatimonadota bacterium, assembly GCA_050732875.1. Lineage (GTDB taxonomy): Bacteria > Gemmatimonadota > Gemmatimonadetes > JACCXV01 > JAHWKZ01 > DASRVA01. Next base: position 58,795 of record JBOHRQ010000008.1, read on the forward strand.
CGAGGCGAGCCCGGTCTGGCGGTTTTTCGCGGACCATTTCCGGCTGGCGGGAGAGCGTCCGGCCGTCGAGACGTGGATCGACCGGGTCGTCGCGCACGACGGCAAGCTGTAGCCAGAGGCTACCCCGCCCTTTGCGCGCGACCGATCGGTACGATATCCGAGTCGACCGAGAAGTCCTCGACCCGCAACGGGATCGTGAACCAGAAGATGGCGCCCCGGCCGGGCTCGCTGTCCACGCCGATCTCCCCTCCGTGCGCGACCACCATCTCGCGCGCGATGGCGAGGCCGAGGCCGGCCCCCAGGGCCCGCGCCGAGGTCTGCCCCTGATAGAACTTTTCAAAGACGAGCGGGCGGTGCTCCGGGGAGATCCCCTCGCCGGTATCCCGCACCTCTACCCGCAGGCCGCGGTGGTCCGAGGCGGCCGCCACCGTCACCCTCCCTTCGGCAGGGGTGAACTTGACCGCGTTGGATACCAGGTTTCCGAGGACCTCGTTACGCAGCCGCTCGACATCCCCCCAGACGACGGCCGGCGCCGACGGGGCGATCTCGATGGCCAGGTCGATCCCCCGTTGCCGGGCCAGGGTCTCGAACGAGCGCACGACCCCTTCGAGCAGGTCGGGCACCGAGACCGCGTCCCGCTGGAGGTCGAGAGCGCCGGCTTCGTAGCGGCCCAGGTCCAGCAGCTGGTTGACGAGACGCGTCAGCACCGACACCTGATCGTTGATCGTCCGCAGGGAGCGCCGCTGCTCGTCGTTCAGCTCCCCGAACTGGCCTTCGTCCAGGATCTCGGCGTAGCCTCCGATCACGTTGAGCGGGTTCTTGAGCTCGTGGCTCGCCATGCTCACGAACTCGGCACGCAGCCGCTGGAGCTTGGCGAGCTCGGCGGTCATCGAGCGGAACGAGCGGCTGGCGTCCCCGATCTCGTCGCGCCTCCGGTAGGGTAGCGTGTCGGGCACCGAGAAGTCTCCCGCGGCCACGTCTGCCATGGCGTCCCGGAGGTCGCGGATGGGACGGCTGACGACCCGGACCATCCAGAGTGCGAGCCCGACCGCGAAGCCCAGTGCGACGAGGGCGGTCGTGCCGAGGGTGGACTGCGCCGCGGCGATGTACCCTCCGGTCTCGGAAAGCGCGCGCGCGCTCTCGTGCTGGATCGCCCCGGAGACCTCCTCGAGCCGGCCGTCGGTCTCGTCGAAGGTCTTCTTGACGGACTGGAAATAGGCGGTGGCCCGGTCGCGGGCGCCCGCCTCCACCAGAGAGTCCACCCGCGCCGACACCCCGGCCAGCCCTTCCACGCTGGCGGCCAGGTCCGACCCCGGCTTCGCGTAGCCGGTTCTCTCGAGCGTCCCCAAGGCCTCCTCGGCCCGATGGAGCGAGAGCCACATCGACCGCCGGGACAGCGAGTCGCCGGCCACGATATAGGCGCGCTGGTGCCGATCCAGCTCGGCGAGGGCCGTCCGGGCCTTCCCGACGGCCGCCGCGGCACTGGCCTGGGGGCCCTCGAGCCGTTCCGCCACGTCGCGGATCTGGACCAGCCGGTTCAACCCGTAGAGGGCAGGATAGATGAGCAGCAGCCCCATCGCGGTCAGCGAGACGAGGAGGTGGGAGCGCAGGCTCATGGCCGAAGCGTGGCGCGGATCCGATCGAGCTCCGCCTCGAGCTCGGCGATCCGGTTCTTGAGGCGTTGGCTCTCGTCGCCCGGGCGGGAGCCGGACCCCGGCCGCGAGTCGAGGGATCCGCCTCCCAGGCTCGGGGGTTCGCCGCCTCCCACGACGCTCCAGTCCGAGCGCTCGCAGGCCTCGGGCGCGCTCTCCCGGGACGCGATCTCTTCCAGGAGCGGATCGGCCGCTCCCGAAGCCGGCTCGCCTCCGAGACGAAGGGCCTGGAGATAGAGCTGCTCGGCCACCGGTCGAGTCCAGGGAAACGTTTCGGGCCGGGCCAGGTAGAGCGCGGCGTAGGTGGCACCGAGGTCGGGATCGCCGGCCGGATTCCGCGGATCCAGCTCCATGGCCGAGAGCAGCAGCAGCGCCTGGCGCCCCAGGCGGGCTTCCCCGCAGATCTGCCGGACCGAGACGAGCCGTTCGCGGGCGGCCTCGAACTCGGCCTGCCGGAGCGCGAGGGCCCCGGCGTCGAGCCCGGCGCCCGGGCTGTTCCGACCGCCGGCCGAGGCGCACGCCGAAAGGATCAGGAGCAGCGGCAGGGCCTGGAACGGCAGGAGGTGCCGGGGGCTCACTCCAGGCCCTCCAGGTAGACGTTCAGAAACGCCTTCACGACGGCCGGCTCGAACTTGTCCCCGGACTGCCGCTCGATCTCCTTCAGCGTGTCGAACACGGACCAGGCCTCTTTGTAAGAGCGGACGTGGGTCAGGCTGTCGAAGACGTCGGCCAGGCTGACGATCCGCGCCTCGAGCGGGATCGACTCGCCGGAGGCGCCCGCCGGATAGCCGCCCCCGCCCCAGCGTTCGTGATGGAAGAGCGCGATGCCGGCGGCCATGTCGAGCAGCTCGATGCGGCTGCCCGAGAGGATGCGGCCCCCGATGGTCGTGTGGACCTTCACCTGCTCGAACTCGTCCTCGCTGAGCGGCCCGGTCTTGCGGAGGAGGTCAGCGCTGATCCCGATCTTCCCTACGTCGTGGAGAGGCGCGGCCCGGCGCACCAGCTCGACCTCGCGGCGCGACATCCCCATCTGGCGGGCGATCCGGCTGCTCAGCTCCCCCACCCGGCGAGTGTGGGCGGCGGTCTCCGGATCGTGGTACTCGGCGGCGATCGCGAGACGCTCCAGGATCTGGACTCGGGCGTCTTCCAGCTCTTCGGTGCGGACCTCGACCATCTGCTCCAGGGCCTCGTTCTGACGGACGAGCGCCCGTTGCAGCAGATGGTGGTCGATGGCATTGGCTACGCGCATGCGCACTTCGTAAGGGCTCAGCGGCTTGGCGATGAAGTCGAACGCGCCGCTCGCCAGCGCCTGCTGCTTCGCCTGCCGGCTGTTGTCGGAGGTGAGGACGATGATGGCAGGGAAGTCCTGCGGCGCGAGCCCGGTGCGAAGCGTCTGGATCACCTCGAGGCCGTCTACGTGTGGCATGCGGAGATCGAGCAGGATCAGGTCGGGGGCCTGCTCCGTGCAGCGGGAGACGGCGGACCGCGGATCGGTGACCGCCTCGACGTTCCGGTAGCCTTCGGGCTCGAGGATGCGGGCGAGCAGCTCGACGTTCGGCCTGTCGTCGTCGACCACGAGGATGCGTGCGTCGGCTCGCTGGGTGTCCATCGGCAGAACCATCATCCGGTCGAAGGCCGGGCCCGCCGTCAACGGGGGGATCCGTGCGGGCGTTTCTGGGCTGCCGGGACGCGGTTGGCGGGCCCCGGCGGGCATGGTCAGGGGCGGCACGAGGTTCGCATCGCCCCGCGTGTGGGGGAACCTCAGTCCGTCGTACGAAAGAATCGGGCCATGATGGCCCGTTGGGCGGCCCCGAGCAGGGCCGCCCGGGGCTCGAGGATCACGTGGATCGGGACATCCGCCAGGAGCTCCCGCAGGCGGCCCTTGTCCCGGAACGCGGCCGCGAACGCGCCGTCCTGGAGGACCGGGAGGATCTCCGGCGCGATCCCGCCCCCCACGTAGACCCCGCCGAGGGCGAGGCAGGAGAGGGCCAGATTGCCGGCCGCGGCGCCATAGGCGACCACGAACCTGGCCAGCGCGGCTTCGCAGATCGGCGCCTCGCTCCTCAGGGCGGCCTCCGTGATCACGGGCCCCCCATCGTCGCTCGCCGCGAGCCGCTCGGCGAGCCAGCCGGGCTCCTTCTCGCGACCGGTGTCCCGCAGAAACTCGTAGATCGCCACGATCCCCGGTCCCGAAACCACGCGCTCCACGCTCACCCGGCCGTGGCGGGCGCGAAGAAACGCGAGGAGCGCCCCCTCTTCGTCGTCCCGCGGCGCGAAGTCGACGTGGCCAAACTCGGTAGGGAGCGCCCGCGGCCAGCCGTCGACCTCGCTGAGGATGGCTCCCCCGAGCCCCGTCCCGGCGGCGATCACCGCCCGGGTCGATCCGCGGACACGGCCGCGATGGACCGGGGAGAGCCGGTCCTCGGGAAGAGCGGAGAGACCGTAGGCGGTCGCCTCGAGGTCGTTGAGAAAAAGGATCTCGTCGATTCCCAGCTCGCGCTCGAGCGTATCCTCGTCGAGCCGCCAGGGCAGGTTGGTGAGAACCGAGCGCTCCCCCAGGACCGGCCCGGCGACGCCGAAGCAGGCCTGCTCGATCCTCCCGCCCGAGAGGTCGTCCTCGCGCTCCCCGAGGAACGACCTGACCGCCGCCGCCAGGCCGTCGAAGTCGTCGCTTTCGTAGCGCTTCTCGGCGATCACCTCCACACCTTCCCCGCGCGTCCTGGCGAGCCCCAGGTTGAGCTTGGTGCCGCCCACGTCGCCTGCCAGGACGAGCGACCGGGGGGCGCTCACCGGGCCAGGTCCGTCGCGGCCGGACGGTCCAGCAGCCAGACCGGAGGAGCGAGGGGAGGGTCGATCCGTTGCGCTGGGTAGCGCTCCGGATCGGCCGGTCGCTCGAGGACGGCCTTGACGGCCGCCGCCTTCCGGGCCCCGCTGACCACGAAGAGGGTGGCGCGGCCCGCGTTCAGGGCCGGGGCGGTCAGCGAGAGCCGGTCCACGCGTGGTGGAGGATCGATGTCGTGCTCGACCGCGATCACCAGGCGGTCTTCGATCATCCCCTGGGGGTCGCCCGGAAACAGCGACGCCACGTGCGCATCGGGCCCCAGCCCCAGAAGGACCAGGTCGAAGCAGGGCGGCTCGCCCCGCGCGAGGTCCAGGACGCTCCGGATCCGGTGCTCGTAGCCGATCGCCGAGCGCTCGTGGTTGGGGTCTTCCCCGCGCATCCGATGGATTCGCTCGCAGGGGATCGGGACCCGATCGAGGAGCGCGGCGCTCGCCATCCCGAAGTTGCTGTCCGGGTCGTCCGGGGGGACGCAGCGCTCGTCGGTGAAGAAGACGTCGAGCGCGTCCCAGGCAATGTCCGAGCGCCAGGGCTTCCCGGCCAGGCACTCGTAGACCGGCTTCACCGTAGAGCCGCCGGTCAGGAGGAGGAGGAACCGGCCGCGCTCGGAGACGGCGCGCGCGCCTTCCCGGGCGATGCGTTCGGCGGTGGCTTCGTGGAGCGCCTGGGGGTCATCGAAGACCAGGGTGAGGGGCTCGGATTTCTGCTCCGTCACTGTTGCGGACCGCCGTCGCCGGCGGCCGCCGCTGAGACCTCGGGCGGAACCGGCTCCGTCGGCGCGGCGCGGTCCGCCGCGGCGACGATGTCGCGCCAGGCGTGGCCGTTCCTTGCGGTCAGTCGCGCGGCGGCCTCGGGCCCCTGGCTCCCGGCGGCGTAGTTGGGGAGATCGGGGGGCTCCTGCTCGCTCCAGGCATCCAGGATCGGCGTGATCAGCCGCCACTGGGCCTCGGCCTCGTCGCCCCGCGTGAACAGCGTCGCATCGCCCTCCATGGCGTCCAGAAGGAGCGTACGATAGGCGTCCGGGAGCTCGACCCCGAAGGCCTCCTCGTAATCGAATTCGAGGCGCACCCGCGAGGTTCGCATCCCCTGGCCGGGCACCTTGGCGCTGAAGGTGGCGTCGATGCCTTCGTCCGGCTTGAGACGGATCACCAGCACGTTGGGGGGGACGCGGTCGTCGGTGGACTGGAAGAGCGTGTGCGGCGTGGGTTTGAAGATGACCGCGATCTCGGTCAGGTCGCGCGCCAGCCGCTTGCCGGTCCGGACGTAGAAGGGCACGCCCGCCCAGCGCCAGTTCTCGACCCGCAGCTCGACGGCGGCATACGTCTCGGTGATCGAGTCGTCCTCGATCCCCTCCTCCTGCCGGTAGCCCAGGACGTCCTCGCCGCCGACCTCGCCGGGTCCGTACTGGCCGCGCACCGTCCGGCGCTGGACCTGGGCCGGGGACAGGACCGGAATGGAGCGCAGGACCTGGACCTTTTCCTCGCGCACCGAATGCGCGTCGTAGGCGATGGGAGGCTCCATGGCGGTCAGCGTGACGAGCTGGAGCAGATGGTTGGCGATCATGTCACGCACGGCACCGGCGCCGTCGTAGAATCCACCCCGATCGCCGACGCCGATCGTCTCCGCGGCGGTGATCTGGACGTGGTCGACGTAGTTCCGGTTCCAGATCGGCTCGAACATCGTATTCCCGAACCGGAAGGCGAGGATGTTCTGCACCGTCTCCTTGCCCAGGTAGTGGTCGATCCGGAACACCTGCCCCTCGCCGAAGAAGCGCGCGATCTCCGCGTTTAAGCGCTGCGCTGATTCCAGATCACGTCCGAACGGCTTCTCGATAACGATCCGCGTGAATCCCTTCCCCTCCTCGGTCAGGTTCACCGCGGCGAGCCCGCGGATGATCTCCGGCGCCAGGGAGGGCGGGACGGCGAAGTAGAAGAGGTGGTTCTCGGCGGCCGCCTCGCCGGCGCCGAGATCGTCCAGGCGGCCTGCCAGCTCCCGGTAGGCCTGGTCGTCCTTCAGGTCGGCGGCCATGTAGTGGAGGCCCTCGGCGAAGCGGTCCCAGAGCCCGGCGTCGAACTGGTGGACGTGCTCGCGAACCGCCTCCTTCATCTTCGAGCGGAACGTGGCGTCCGACATCTCGCCCCGGCTGACGCCCAGGATCTGGAAGTCGCCCCCGACGCAGCGCTCCCGGGCCAGCCGGAAGAGGGCCGGCATGAGGTAGCGCTCGGTGAGATCACCGGTCGCCCCGAAGATCACCAGCGTGCAGCCGCCCACCTTCGGCATCTGGAACTTCCCGGGGCGGACCGACGAGCGGGCCTGGACCACCCTCGGGCTCATGCCCGCGCTTCCGCGGCCAGCGCGGCCCAGTCGGTGTGAACGGCCTCACCCTCGGGGTCGGCGAGGAGGCGATACGTGTGGGCGCCGAACCAGTCCCGCTGGGCCTGGGTCAGGTTCTGGGGCAGCCGCTCCGTGCGGAAGGCGTCGAAATAGGACAGCGCGGCGCTCCAGCACGGCACGGGCAGCCCGATCCGCGCCGCCGAAGCCACCGCGCGCCGCCATCCATCCTGAGCCTGCTCCACCTCCCGACCGAGCGTCTCGTCGAGAAGCAGGTTCGGCAGGTCGGGCTCGCGCTCGAGGGCGTCGCGGATCGGATCCAGGAGCCGGGCGCGGATGATGCAGCCCCCGGTCCATATCCGCGCGACCTCGGCCGGCGGGATCTCCCAGCCGTGTTCCGCCGAGCCCTGGCGAATGAGGTCCATGCCCTGGGCGAACGCGCAGATCCTGGAGGCGTAGAGGGCCTTGCGGGCGTCCTCGGCGAGGTCCCGGCGCTCGTTGTCGGGGAGGGCGAAAGCGGGGCCGGCCAGCCGGCGGCTGCCGGCGATCCGCTCCTCGCGCCGGCTGGAGAGGACGCGGGCGTCCACCGCGGCAACGATCGACGGGACCGGGGCGCCCAGCTCGAGCGCGGTGATCGCCGTCCAGCGGCCGGTGCCCTTCTGTGCGGCCTCGTCCAGCACCAGCTCGACGAGCGGCTCGCCGGAGCGCTCATCGGTGACGCGGAAGATCTGAGCGGTGATCTCGAGGAGAAACGACTCCAGCTCGCCCTCGTTCCAGGCGCCGAACGTCCGGGCCAGCGTCGGCGCGTCATAGCCGAGCCCGCGCGAGAGGAAGTCGTACGCCTCGGCGATCCCCTGCATGTCGGCGTACTCGATCCCGTTGTGGACCATCTTCACGAAATGGCCGGCACCACCGGAGCCCAGGTACGCCACGCAGGGACCGGTCTCCGTGCGGGCGGCGATCGCCTCCAGGATCGGACGGATCCACTCGTAAGCCTCCCGAGGCCCGCCGGGCATGATCGCCGGGCCGTCCCGCGCGCCCTCGGCTCCGCCGCTGACGCCGACGCCGAAGAAATGGACGCCCTCCTCCGCCAGCCGTCGCCCGCGTCGCTCGGTGTCGGCGAAGTGGGAGTTGCCGCCGTCGAGCAGAATGTCGCCCTCGTCGAGGAGGGGCTCGAGGGCGTCGACGGTCTGCTGGACCGGCTTTCCCGCCGGGATCAGGAGAAGGATCCGCCGCGGCCGCTCCAGCGACTCGACCATCCCGGCCAGGCTGGTCGTGCCCGTGAAGCCCCGCTCCGGGTTCTCGGACAGGAACTGCCGGACCGCCTCGGTGCTGATGTCCCAGGCCGCCACCGACACGTCGTGATCGTCCAGGTTGAGGGCCAGGTTGGCCCCCATGGTGCCCAGACCGACGACACCGAACTCGGATTTCATGGGGAGCTCCTCATCACCGGCGGCAGTTTTCGACATTCGTCGATCCGGCCCTCAGATCGGGGTCGGCGACGGGCGCACCCGCTGCAGCCGCCGGCGAGCGGCGCGGAACAGACGCACGGAGAAGTACAGGATCACGGCCAGCAGGGCCCCCACCACCACCAGCGCGACGACAGGGAAGATCAGCGCCAGGAGGCCCAGCCCGAACACCAGCAGGTCCTCCAGCAAGCTCACGATCGAGTTGGAGACCGGCTCGGGCGAGGTGTTGACGACCGCCCGCGATCCCGCCTTCGCGAAGTGGCTGGTGGCCGCCACCGAGCCGCCGAGAAGGGCCACCAGCCCCTCCACGGCCGGGGATGCTTCGCCCACTGCGGCTACCGCGATCAGCGCCCCGCCCAGCGGCCGGATGACCGTGTGGACGGTGTCCCACAGTGAGTCCACCCACGGGATCTTGTCGGCCATGAACTCGACCAGATACATGCCGATCGCGCCGTAGATGACGAGGTCGTTGTCGAAGACCTCGAACTGGACGGGCAGATCGACCCAGCCGTAACGGACGGTCAGGCCGAGAATGGCCACCGTGGCGTAGAGATTCACGCCCGAGGTGAACGAGAAGCCGAGGGCGCGGGCGATCTCGATCAGCGTCATGTCCCGAAAGTTCCGTCGGGCCGATCTAGGAGGCGGTCACCCGGGCGCGCTCCTCGCGGATCGTCTCGAGGAGGTCGTCGTACGACTTCGCGAATTTCTCGACGCCTTCCTCCTCCAGCTCGCGCGTGACCTCACCAAAGTCGATTCCGAGGTCGTCGAGCGTGTCCATCATGCGGTGCGCCTCGTCCCGGCCGTCGAAGATCCTGACCTCGGGGCTCCCGTGGTCGCGGAACGCGTCGAGCGTGTCCGGGGGCACCGTGTTGACCGTGTCGGGGGCGATCAGGCCGTCGATGTAATAGACGTCGGGATAGTCGGGATCCTTGGTCGACGTTGACGCCCAGAGGGGCCGCTGAAGCCGCACGCCTGCCTCCTCGAGGGCGGCGAAGTCGGCCGAGCGGAAGCGCTCCTCGAACCGCTCGTACGCGATCCTGGCATTGGCGATCCCGATCTGTCCCAGGAGGCCGCGAATCCGCTCCTGCTCGCTCTCGTCGCCGGCCTTCTCGAGAAGCTTCTCGAGCCGACCATCGACCTTCGTGTCGACACGGCTGACGAAGAAGCTCGCCACCGAAGCGAGGCGCGCCACCGGCTCGCCCCGATCGATCCGCTCCCGGAAAGCGTCGAACCAGGCGTCCATGACCTCGAGGTAGCGATCCACGGAGAAGAGGAGCGTGATGTTGATGTTGATCCCCTCGTCGAGACACTGCCGGATGGCCGGGAGGCCCTCCCGGGTCCCGGGAATCTTGACCATCACGTTGGGGCGGTCGCACGAGCTCCACAGCCGGTGCACCTCCTCGATCGTCCCCTTGGTGTCATAAGCCAGGGCGGGCCGGACCTCGATGGAGACGAACCCGTCGCGGCCTTCGGTCTCGTCGAAGAGCGGCCGGAAGTGATCCGCCGCCTCCTGGACGTCGGCGACGGCGAGCTTCTCGAAGATCTCGTCCGGCTCCATGTCGGGGCCGCACTCGCGGATCACATCGTCGTAGAGGTCGGTGTCGCTGATGGCCTTGTCGAAGATGGTCGGGTTGGACGTCATCCCGGCCAGGCCGTCCTCTTCGATCAGCCGATCGAGCTCGCCGTCGAAGAGATCGCGGCGGATGTAATCGAGCCAGACCGATTGGCCGAGCTCGCGGAGACGGAGGAGTGGGTTGGACATGCGATCCTCCCGGATGGGTTGAGTGGAAGTAGAGCGCGAAGGGAAGATAGCGCCGCCCTCCGGGGGCCGCACGTAGGGCGTCTTACATTTCGTGGGACCGCGTCAGCCGCCTTCTCCTCGCAGCGCCTCCCGCTCCAGCGCCTCGACCTTGGCCAGCCGCCGCCGGTGGCGCTCGGCCCCCGAGAAGCGGGCCGCCAGAAATGCCGAGACGAGCTCGGCCGCGAGCTCGGGGCCCACCACCCGGGCCCCGAGGGTGAGGACATTCATCGCGTCGTGCTCGACCCCCTGGTGGGCGCTGTAGGTGTCGTGGCACATGGCGGCCCGGATGCCCGGGATCTTGCAGGCGGCCACGGCCACCCCGACGCCGCTCCCGCACACGATGATTCCCCTCTCGGCCCGTCCGGCCACGATCGCCGTGCCGACGGCGCGGGCGTAGTCCGGGTAGTCATCGTCGGGGATGACCTCGTGGGCCCCGCAGTCGAGGAGCTCGTGGCCGGCGTCGGCGATGGCTTCGAGCAGGCGTGCCTTCAAGGGGAAGCCCGCGTGGTCGCAGCCGAAGGCGACGATCATGAGTAGGACACCTGTTCACCTCGACGTTTTGGTCAGCGCGGAAGGACGAGAAACAGGCTTCGCCACGGCATCAGAAGATTGCTCCCGGGAGGCCAACGGGCTGGACTGGACGAAACCGGACATTTTGTCCGGTTGCATCCACTAGGCGAGATTAGGGGGAAACGCAGAGCCGAATAGGATCTACGTCACGCCCCGTCACGCCGTTGCCGGTTGCCCCACCAGCTCCCGCACGGCGCTGGCGATCCGATCCGGCGTGAAGCCGAACTTCTCCATGTTCGTCTCGCCCGGGGCGGAGGCGCCGAAGCGGTCGATGGCGATGATCCGGCCGCGGTCGCCGACCCACCGCTCCCAGCCCAGCGACGCGGCCGCCTCCACCGAGACGCGCGCGGTGATCGAGGGCGGGA
>JBOHRQ010000009.1:0-61728 GCA_050732875.1 Gemmatimonadota bacterium
CATGACTCCGATCTTTGGGTCGGGGTCGGTCGCACATCAAGCCAGCCGGACCTTCGCGTTCGACCTGCGGATCGACGACCCGGAGCAGCGGGGGGCACGACGGCGTGCTTCTTCCGGATGAAGCACAACGGGACCTTCTTCGGCGCCGAGAACGGCCGTGACATCCAGGTCACAGGACCGAAGCTGAGCTCGGCCTCGCAGACAGCCTCGATGGCCACGGTCGAGGCCGCGGCGGCCACGATCGATCCGGGACCGTGGATCACGGGTGCCATCGAGGGCGGCACGACCCGCCTCGGGCTCGGCGACAACAAGCTGAGGGTCGGCGAGGCGCTGCTCTTCGAGTACGGCTACGTGCACGAAGTGCCGCGGACGATCGACGTGGTCTTCAAGTTCGTCTACGACTCTGCCGTTCTGGAGCCCTTGCCGGTGCAGCCGGCTGGTGGGGCATTGGACTGACTCAGGCGGCGGGTCCGGGAGCCCCCGGCGAGTACTGGGTGCGGCTGACAGGGAGCGTGCCGGCGGGGGAGGGACTGATCGCCGCCTTCCCGTTCCGTCTACGGGCCGGCGCTCGAGCGCCCAGGGAGCTGGGCACGCTCACCATCTACTACCCGCGGGAGTAGGCCGGTTCCACCATCGCAAGGGGCAGTTGGGTATCGGCTGCCCCTCGCTCTGCCGATTCAGTAGAATGAGATGGATGGTCGAACTGGATCACACCGGCCTTCCCGAATCCTCCCTCCGCATCGGCCCCGCCGGCTGGTCGTACGAGGACTGGAAGGGAATCGTCTACCCGAGCGGGGCCGGGCGGCGGTTCGATCCGCTCGCCTACCTGGCGGGCTTCTTCGACGTCGTCGAGATCAACTCCTCCTTCTACCGCCCGCCGCCGCCCCAATGGACGCGGTCGTGGGCGCGCCGCGTCGAGGAGAACCCGCGCTTCCGGTTCACGGCCAAGCTCTGGCGGCGCTTCACCCACGAGCGGGAAGCAGCACCCACCGACGACGATGTGCGACAGGTCAAGGAGGGCCTGGATGTCCTGGCCGAGGAGGACCGGCTCTCGGCCGTCCTGGTCCAGTTCCCGTGGTCGTTCAGGAACGAGCCCGAGGCGCGGCGGTGGCTCGCCAACGTGGTCGAGACGTTCGGCGACTACCCCCTCGTGGTCGAGGTGCGCCACGCCTCGTGGGACGATCCCGAGGCGCTCGAATGGCTCACCGAGAAACAGGTCGGCTTCGCGGCGATCGACCAGCCGATCCACGACGGGTCGCTGGAACGGGTCGTCCGGCGCACGGGACCGGTCGCCTACTTCCGCTTCCACGGCCGCAACCATGAGTCCTGGTTCGCGGAAGGCCGTCCGTCGTACGAGCGCTACAACTACCTGTACGTGCGGGAGGAGCTGGATCCGTGGGTCGACGAGATCCGGGCGGCCCAGTCGGACCCGGGGGTGGCGGCGGTGATCGCGATCACCAACAACCACTACCGGGGCCAGGCGGCGGTGAACGCGCTGCAGCTCAAGGCGTGGACCGTCGGGGGCCCGGTGCGCGTGCCGGAGCCGCTCAGGGAGGCGTACCCGCAGGCGCTGGCGGAGATCGAAGCCGAAGCCGAGGTCGAGTCGCCCGTGCAGCCGGACCTCTTCCACGAGGGGGGCGGATGAGCGCCCCGACGGCGCCGCCCGTCCATCGTGTCGGATGTGGGATGACGCTCCTCGCGCTGGCGGCGCTCGCCTGCGGCGACGACGAAGGGACGGTCACGGGACTCGATCGGGACGAGCTGTTCACGGTCGAGGTGACCGTTCGGCTCGACCCGCCGCGCGAGCCGTTCAAGGTCGACGGGCGGCTCGAGGCGAGCTACGAGCTGGCGCCGCCGTTCGCTGGGGAGACCGGGCTGGGCGTCATCGTGCTGCCCGCCGGGCGGCCCGCGGTCACGGTTCCCGTCCCCCTCCCCGGACAGGCCGGCCGGTTGCACCTGCGAGAGATCACCTTCTTGCCGGCGGTTCCCTTTCTCTGCGGCGCGAGCCCGCCGCTTGATCCACGTATCGACCGCGCGACGGAGATCGGCGTCCGGTTGTGCATCCCATGAACGGTATCCTGACGCGACCCCCCAGGGTCGATCGCTTAGGAAGGATCTACCAGCTCCCGCCGCCCCCGCCTCCGCCACCGCCGCCCACCGAGCCACCGCCGCCGGCGCCCGAGCTGGATCCCGGCGCCGAGCCCATCGTGCGCGTGGCCGCGGACCGGAAGTCCGCCAGCCCGCTCTGGAAGCGGCCCGCGCTGAACCCGCCGTAGGCTGTTCCCGCGTACCAGGCGGGCGGCGAGGCCGCGAGCACGTCGGCGAACTGATTCACCCACAGGTCGCTCACGTCCAGCGCGACGGCGTACGGGAGAAGCGTCTCGAAGAGCTCGGTGGTCTTCTCCGGGGCCTGAGAGAACTCCAGCTCCGCCTTCTCGGCACGGCGGATGTACTCCTCGAGCCCCTTCACCTCGCGCCACCGGCGGGCGCCTTCGAGCGTCATGGCCGGCATGAACGAGCTGAAGACGAGCACGATCACACCTCCGAGGGCGACGCCAGCCCCGAGGATCCAGTTCTCCGCCTGGGCGACCAGCACACCTCCCAGGACGAGCCCGCCGATCCCGGCCCAGCGGTAGATCTTGCGGACGGTGTCAGGGCTGCGCCGGAAGAGGCCCTTGCGCACGAGGAGGTCGTACATCCCATCGTGGATCTCGGGCAGATGCTCGTAGAACTCGTTGTGGAGGTCGCTCATGCGGCGGCTGGAATCGCCCTCGAAGACACCGTGCAGGACGCGCCCCTCGTAGTGTGTGAGGTCGCCGTCCGCGCTGGCCTTCCCTGTGCACTCGAGCTCCCAGTCGGTCTTGTAGAGACCGAGCGAGCGAAGCGCCTTGCCGGCGAACGACCCCTCCTCGACCATCCCCATGACGCCGCCCGGTGGGACCTCGCGGATCCGGACGTATCCGCGGACGGCCAGGTCCAGGAGCGTGGCGACGACGTCGTCCATGTCGGCGCGCTGGTCGACCAGCGTCCCGGCGGCGCCGGGAGGGACCCCGTCGGGCGGCCGCCAGACTGGAACGATGCTGCCGGCCGAGGGCTCCCGTCCCCGGGTCGACCAGAGCCCGAACATGAGGAAGAAGGCGGCGAAGGGAAGCCCCGCCGGCCACCACGTGGCGACCGCCTGGGCGAGCTTCTCGGCCCCGGTCGGCGCCCGGATCACGCCCTTCGGAAAGGCGGCCACCAGCGTCAGCCCCTCGCCCGCCTCGAGCCGCCCCGCCTCGAAGCGGTAGCGCCCGGCGTCCACGACCGCGGCCGTGCAGCGTTCGCCGCTCGTGCTCTCGAACCAGCCGGCGTAGCACCATGCCGACCAATCCTCGGCGTCGCGATTGGCCCACGCCTCGGCGGGCGGCAATGTGACGTTGGCCGAGGCCTGAAGGATGGGCACCGGCCACTCGGTGCCGGTCACCTGCCAGTACAGCTCGTCGTGCTCCTCGAAGAACCCGAGACCGCTTCCCAGCCTGTAGTGGATCACGTACGTCTGCCGCCCCGTGATGGTGCGGTTCGGGTCCCCGATCCGGATCCGGACGCGGTCGCCTCGGTCGACCTGGGTCTGGAGCTCGTTTCCCTGGCCGTCGGTCACCTCCTCGAGATCGAAATCGACCTCGACGCGTCCCTCGATAGGAAGCCCTTCACGGATGACCTTCCGGTACTTGACCGGGATCTCGCGGTAGATGCCGTGGCGCTGAAGGGGGCCGAAATCGACCGCGATCCGCTCGACCACGTCGATCGAGCGGTCCGGCTGGACGCTGTAGTCGGAGTGGAAGGAGGTGATCGTCCAGCCCGTGTCCTGGGCGCGGGCCGCGACGGGGGCCAGGAACAGGAGCGCGAGAAGGAGGGAGAACACGGCGCTGCGCTTCGAGCGCCCGGTCACCCGTCCTCCCGCACGTCGGCCGGCGGCGCTTCGGCGGGGATTTCCGCCGGACTTTCCGTCTGGTTGTCTCCGGAACCTTCCGGCCGCACGTCGGCCACCGGCGCCTCCCGCTCGGCGATGTCGGCCAGCTCGAAGTACTCGCCGGTGAGGAAGCCGAGGGGGCCGGCGATCAGCAGGTTGGGGAAGGTCTCGCGCAAGGTGTTGAAGTCGCGGACCACGGCGTTGTAGTAGCGGCGGCCGCTGGCGATGTCGTTCTCGGTCTCGGCGAGCTGGCGCTGGAGCACTAGGAACGTCTCGCTCGCCTTGAGATCGGGGTAGTTCTCGACCACGGCGAAGAGCTGCCGCATCCCGCTGGTGAGCAGGTTCTCGGCGTGGGCCCGGCCCGCGGTGTTGTCGGGAGCACCGCCGGCCATGAGCGCGTTGGCACGGGCGGTCGTCACCCGCGAGAGCGTCCGCTCCTCGTGGCCCATGTATCCGCGTACCGCCTCGACCAGGTTGGGGATCAGGTCGGCCCGGCGCTTCAGCAGCGCGTCGACGTCCCCCCACGCGGCCTTGAGGCGGTTTCGGAGGCCGATCATTCGGTTGTACGTCCAGGCGAGCCAGCCGAGCACGAGAACCACGAGGGCCAGCGCAACGATCCCGATCACGGTCGACATGGGCAGAATGATAGCAAACTCGGGACCGCGTTGCAGCGGGAGTGGACTGGCTCAGCCCTGCGTCAGCCCAATCCGGGCGACGACGCGGCGGAAGCGGGGGTCGGAGCGCAGCGGGTCAGTGGCTCGTCGCGCGGGAAGCGGGTGTCGACCGGCGGTGCCGACCGGTCGTCCACGATGGTTTTCCGCCGCTTCTAGGAATGTAATATATAACTTTCCAAATGCTTGACTTTAAGTAAACTAAAGCTTACTGTTCTACTACAATGCTGTAATGTATATATTACTAGCAGGAAGGTGAGTGTCATGGACAGACTGGATTCCTTGAAGATCCGTCAGCTCGACTCCAGGTTGAGCGAACTTTCCAAGCTGGCCCGGATTCAGGTACCTGCGGCGGGCTGGATCCGTACCCTTCGAGGAGCCCTTGGCTTGACAGCCCTTGAGCTGTCGGAGCGAACCGGAGTGTCTCGTCCCGCGATCTCGCAGCTCGAGAAAGCTGAGCAGGAAGGACGGATTACGCTCAACAAGCTTCGCGGCGTCGCGGAAGCGCTCGACTGCAAGCTCGTATATGCCCTCGTCCCGAGAGATGGTCTCGAAGCGATCCGCGCGCGTCGCGCGCGGACCGTTGCCGAGGCGCGCATGGAACGGGTCTGGCACTCGATGATGCTGGAAGGCCAGGAGATTTCGTCCGAAGAGAAGGAGAGTCAGATCGCCGACCTGACCAAGGAGCTCCTGTCGAGAAATCCGCGCGATCTATGGCGTAACGAATGAACGGAGGGGACCCAGACGACATTACGCCGCTCGATCTCGACGAGAGCGATGGCCTGATCCCCGGACATATCAGCACCCGAGATGAGCTGAATGAATGGGAAGCCGCGAACATCCTCGAAGCGGAGGGGTGGGCTTTTGAGCGGACGATGCCGGACATCCTTTCGATTCTCTTCCTCAAGCGTCTTCATTCGAAGATGTTCGGGAAAACCTGGACCTGGGCAGGGGAGTTCCGTCATTCCGAGAAGAACATCGGCATATCGTGGGAACAGATTCCGATCGCATTGCGCGACCTTTGCGATGACGCCAGATATTGGATCGATAAGGAGGTGTACGGCCTGGACGAGACCGCAGCCCGATTCCACCATCGTCTGACCCAGATCCATCCGTTTGCCAATGGAAATGGCAGGCATGCGCGGATCATGACCGACCTCTTACTTACGACAAACGGAGGACGACGCTTCGCTTGGGGACGGGGGGATCTGAATCGAACCGGCGATGTGCGAGAACGCTATATCAGCGTGTTGCGAGCGGCGGACGATCTTGATTACGATCCATTACTGGAGTTCTTGGCGCGATAATCATGATGATGCCGATCCGTTCGGAGGCCTAGGCCAGGCTGCGCCGGAAGCGCGCCACCGCCAGCGCCAGCGTCCCCACCGACATAGCCGTCAGGATCAGGTACTCCGGCCAGAGGTCGAGCAGGCCCTCCCCTTTCAGGAAGATGCCGCGCACGATGACAAGGAAGTGTCGCAGCGGGTCGAGCACGGAGAGCCAACGGAAGACGGCGGGCATCGTGTACACGGGGAACAGGAACCCCGACAGGATCACGACCGGCAGGAAGAAGAAGAACATCGACATGAAGGCCTCCTGCTGGGTGCGGGAGACGGTCGAGATGAGGAGCCCGAGCGCGAGCCCGGCCACGATGTAGACGAGGGCCGCCAGGAGGAGGGCCAGGATCGATCCCCGGAACGGCACCTGGAACCACGCCACCGCCACTGTCGTCACGAGGGCCAGGTCGATCAGGCCGACGACCGCGACCGGGACGGTCTTGCCGACCATCAGCTCGGCCGGCGTGAGCGGGGTCACCATGAGCTGCTCGAGCGTGCCGGTCTCGCGCTCGCGGGCCACGGCCAGCGCGGTCAGGAGGAGGCACATCAGCATGAGGACCGCTCCGACGACGGCCGGGACGTTGTAGTCGCGGCTCTCGAGGTCGGGGTTGTACCAGGCGCGGGCGCGGAGATCGACACCCGCCGGCAGCGAGCCTCTCCCATGCTGCGCGGCGGCCTCCCGGAGCGCGTCGGCGGCGAACCGCCGGACGATGCGGTTGGCGTAGCCGAGCGCCACGGTGCCGGTGTTGCTGTTCGTACCGTCGACCAGGACCTGGACCTTGGGGCTCCGGCCCGCCGCCAGGTCGGCCGAGAACCCGGCCGGGATCTCGAGCCCCACGATGGCGTCCCCTCGGTCCAGCGCCCGGGGGATGGTCGAAGGCCGGAGCGAGCGCTCCACGATCCGGAAGCGGCCCGAGGCGGTGAACGCTTCCACCAGCCGGCGCGAGTCGGCGGTGACGTCGCGATCCACCACGACCGTCGGCACATTCCGGATGTCGGTGTTGACCGCGTAGCCGAAGACGAGGAGCTGCAGGATGGGCGCGACAAAGACGATCATCCGGGTACGGGGGTCGCGAAGGAGCTGCCGGCGCTCCTTTTTGACCAGCTCGATGACGTGGCGCCGCGACGGGAGCCTCACGCGACCTCCTTCCTGAGGACCCGCATCGTGAGGGCGACGCCGGCCACGGCGAACACCAGAAGGGCCAGCCCCTCTTCCCAGAGCGTACTCAGGCCGACCCCCTTCAGGAACAGCGCTTTGGTGACGGTGACGTAGAAGCGGGCGGGGAAGAGGTACGTCAGGGCCTGGAGGACCGGCGGCATGTTGGCGATCGCGAAGATGAACCCCGACAGGAGGAGCGCTGGAAGATAGGTCCCGATCATCGCGAACTGGGTCGCCAGGACCTGCGTCCTGACCGCGGCCGAGATGAACATCCCGAACGTCAGCGCGGCCACCAGAAAAGGTGCCGTCAGTAGGAAGAGGAGGAGCACGCTGCCGCGGAACGGGACGCCGAAGAGGAGCGTTCCCAAGAGGACGGTGAGCGCCACGTCGACGAACCCGATGGCCAGATAGGGGAGGAGCTTGCCGAGGACGATCTCGCTCTCCCGGACCGGGGTCGAGATCAGCTGCTCCATCGTGCCCCGCTCCCATTCGCGCGCGATGGTGAGCCCGGTCAGGAGGGCCGCGATGATCGACGTGATCACGGCGATCAGCCCCGGCACCACCATGTTCCGGCTCTCCAAGGCCTCGTTGTACCAGACGCGGCTGGCGGCGCGGACGGGCGGCTGGAGCATGCGACCGTCCAGCGTGGCGCTTCTGGAGAAGGCGGCCACGACGCCGCGCGCGTAGTCGAGGGCGATGGTGGCGGTGTTGGCGTCGCTCCCGTCCAGGAGCAGCTGGAGGGGCGCCGGGCGCCCCGCCGCCAGATCCGCCGTGAACCCGGGCGGGATCGCGAGGACGGCCAGGGCCTCCCCGCCCACCAGGCGCTCCGTCGCCTCGACGTAGCCGGCCGGGCGCCCGGTCACCACGAACTTCCCGCTCTGCAGGAACGCGTCGACCAGCCGCTCGCTCGTCTGGGTGCGGTCGCCGTCCCACACCGCCAGCCGGATCTCGTCCACGTCGAACTGGATGGCGTAGCCGAAGAAGAGGATCAGGGCCGGGGGCAGGAGGAAGGCGAGGATCAGGCTCCGGCGGTCCCGGCGGAGCTGGATCAGCTCCTTCCTGGCGACGGCGAGCGTGCGGCCGATCATCCGACCGCCGCGCCGCCCTCCCGCTGAACGAGGGCGACGAACACGTCTTCGAGCTCCGCCGGGACGGTCTCCACCGAGCGCAGCGCGATTTCCTTCGATGCGAGACGTTCGGCGATCGCCTCGCGGGCGGACTCGGAATCGGGCGCGCGAACGCGCAAGGCGCGGCCGAACATCCCGATGTCCTCGACCGCCGGCAGGTCCTCGAGCGCCTGGAGCGCGCGCAGGGGGTCACCCTCGATCTCGATCTCGAGGATCGAGCCCGGGAGCTCCTCCCGGAGCGCGGCGGGCCGGTCGAGGGCGATCAGCCGCCCGCGGTTCATGAGCGCGAGGCGGTGGCAGTACTCCGCCTCCTCCATGTAGTGCGTGCTGACGAGGACCGTGGTTCCGCCCTCGGACAGGTCGTCGATCAGGTCCCAGAAGCGGCGCCGAGCGGCCGGGTCGACCCCGGAGGTCGGCTCGTCGAGGAAGAGGACGGGGGGCTCGTGGAGGACCGCGCAGCCCAGGGCCAGGCGCTGCTTGAAGCCGAGCGGAAGCGTGCCGGTCGGGGCGTTCCGCCGATCCGTCAGCTCCGCCGTCTCGAGCACCCAGTCGGCGCGCTCATCGACCCGCTCGGGCAAGACATCGTAGAGGCCGGCGAAGAGCTCGATGTTCTCGATGACCTCGAGATCGAGATACAGCGAGAAGAGCTGGGACATGTAGCCGATCGAGCGGCGCACCCGGTCGCCCTGGGTGGCGACGTCCCAGCCCGCGACTGACGCCTCGCCGGAGGTCGGCGGGAGGAGCCCGGTCAGCATGCGGATGGTGGTCGTCTTGCCCGCTCCGTTAGGGCCCAGGAAGCCGAAGATCTCGCCCGGCCGGACCGCGAACGAGACCGAATCGACCGCCGTGAAATTGCCGAACTTCCGGGTCAGCTCGCGGGCCTCCACCGAGGCGTCCCGGCTGTCGCCCGGGGGCGGTACGGGACCGGCCGGCTGGCTCACGCCGCCCGCGCTTCCCGCTCCGCCGTCAGCTCCAGGAACACGTCTTCCAGGGACGGCGTTTCCTCGCCGACGCTCTCGACGGCGATCCCGGCCCGCTCGAGCTCGGGGCCGATCCATTCGCCCTTCGCGTCTCGCTCGAGCAGGACGTGGACGACGTTGCCGAAGAGGGTCGCGCGCCGGACCTCGGGGCGCTCGCCGAGGAGATCCTGGGCCCGCCGCGGCGCGCTGGTGGCGACCACGAGGAGGCGGAACCCGAGCCCCCGCTGGAGCGCGCGCGGCCGGTCGAGCGCGATGATCCGCCCGTCGTCCAGAAGTGCCACCCGGTCGCAGCGCTCGGCCTCGTCGAGGTAGCTCGTCGAGAGCACGATCGTGACCCCGCCGGCGATCATCTCGTGGAGGATGAGCCACAGGTCGCGCCGCGAGATCGGGTCGACGCCGAACGTCGGCTCGTCGAGGAGGAGAACGCCGGGCTCGTGGACGAGCGCGCACGAGAGGCCCAGCTTCTGCTTCATCCCGCCCGAGAGCTGGCCCGCCAGCCGGTCCTCGAACATGCCCAGGCCGGAGAACCGGTAGAGACGCTCGAGACGCTTCGCCCGCTCGACCGCCGGGACGCCGAAGAGGTCGGCGTAGAAGTCGAGGTTCTCGCGCACAGTGAGATCGGTGTAGAGCCCGAAGCGCTGCGGCATGTAGGCGATCGCCTCGCGGATCCCCTCGGGGTCGCCGGCCACGCTGATCCCGTCCACCCACGCGTCGCCCGCGGTCGGCCGGAGGACGCCGGCCAGCATCCGCAGCGTCGTCGTCTTGCCGGCGCCGTCCGGCCCGACCAGGCCGAACAGCTCGCCCCGCGCGACCTCGAAGTCGAGGCCGTCCACGGCGACCGTGGATTTGAAGCGGCGGGTCAGGCTCCGGGCCCGGACGGCCGGCTCCCCGGTCCCGGCCGTCATCCCTCGTCTCCGGCGCCCCCCGCGAGGCGGACGTCGGCCGGCGTCCCGACCTTGAGCTCGTAACGCGGATCGCCGGTCACCCGAACCTTGACCTCGTAGACCAGCCGCACCCGTTCCTCTTTGGTCTGGACGTTGCTCGGGGTGAACTCGGCCTCGCTCGCGATGAACACGACCTCGCCCTCGTAGGTCCGGTCGGGATACGTATCGGCGGTGATCTCGGCCGGCTGGCCGATCCGGACCCGGCCGATCTGGTCCTCGGGGACGTAGATCCGGACCCAGCGGTCGTCCAGGTCGATCACGCTGACCACGGGGGCGCCGGCGGCGACCGTCTCGCCCGGCTCCCGGTGGCGGATCGTTACCGTGCCCCGGAAGGGCGCCCGGACGGTCCCGTCCCGGAGCAGCGTCGCCGCTTCCTCGACCCCGGCGCGGGCCTGCGCGACGTTCGCGCGCTGGGCGGCGACCCGCTCGATCCGCGGCCCCTCCAGGGCGAGCTCGAGTTGCTCGGCGGCCCGGGTCCGCTCGGCCCGGGCCGCCGCGAACCGGGTCTCGGCCCGGTCCAGCGCCTCGCCGCTCGCCCCGCCGGCTTCGTAGAGGGTGCGCGTCCTGCCGAGGTCCAGCTCGGCAGCGTCGAGGGCCTGGGACGCAGCGTCCAGGGTCGCCCCGGCCTGGGTGATCTCCTCGGGTCGGGAGCCGCGCTCGAGCTCGGTCAGGAGCGCCTCGGCGGCCTCCGCCCCGGCCACCGCCTGGTCGCGACGTGCCACAGCCTCGTCCAGGTCGAGGACGGCCAGCTCCTGGCCGGCGACCACCGAATCCCCCTCGTCGACGCCGACCTCGGCGATCCGGCCGGGGATGCCGAAGCCGAGATCGGCCTCGGTGGCTTCGACCGTTCCCGAGGCCGCGATCGCATCCTCCTCGCCCCCTCGGCGGAGCAGCCAGACGACGAGCAGGGCGAGCGCCACCACGACCGCGAGACCGATCAGCAATCGCTTGCGATGCGTCATGGGGCCTCACGAAGCCGTTGTTCCAGCCAGTCGAAGTCGAGCGTTCCGGTAGCCCGGGCGAGCTCCACCTCCGCTTCCAGGATCGAATGCCGGGCACGGATCTCGGCGGCCTGGGCCTCGAGGAGGTCAGCGACGGCGTCCAGGTAGTCGCTCTCGATCCCCGCGCCGATCTCGACGGCGACCCTTTCGATCCGCGCGACCTCGCCACGCGCGTCGACGGCGGCCGCCAGCGCGGCGGCCCGCACCCGGGTGGACTCGACGGCGGCGAGCGCGCGGTCGATCCGGGCGGCGGTCTCGTCCTCGACCAGCCGAAGCCGCTCCATGGCGGCGCGGCGCTCCGCCTCGGCGCGCGACACCGCGGCCTGGCGGGCGCCCCCGGCGAAGAGGGCGTACTCGAGCTGGACGCCCACCTGCCACTCGCCGGTGTACGACTCGTCCAGCGCGCCCCGTTCGACGTAGCCTGAAGCGAGTTGGAGGTCGGGGAACCAGCTGCCGACCGCCGCCCGGCGGGCGGCTTCCGAGGCCGCCAGCTCCGACTCCGCGCGACGGAGAGCTGGAGTTTCCGCGTGAGTGGGCAGGGAATCGACGCGCGCCTCCCGCGTCTCCGCGTCCGAGGGCATCTTTCGGTACGGCCCCGGCCCCGTCTCCGGCGGCCGGGGAACGGGCGAGACGAGCCTCCCGACCAGGGTGTCGATTGCGGCGCGATCGATGTCCTTCTGGCCGATCAGCCGCGCAAGATCTCGGACCGCGACGTCCAGCGACTCGGCGGCACTCACCCGGTCTGCGCGACCGGCGGCCAGAGCGGCCTCGACCCGCGAGGCCTCGACGCGCGCCAGCTTCTCCTCCCGGACGGCCAACTGCACGCGGTCCCGCTCCTCTTCGAGCGCGTCCAGTCGCCGCTCGTGCGCGTCCAGGGTCTCGGCCAGCGAGAGCACGTCGAGGTAGGCGGAGGTGACGGCGGAGAGCAGCCGCGCGCGCGCGTCGTCGAGATCGGCCTTGGCCGCGTCTTCCAGGGCGTCGGCCTGACCGATCCGGCCTGAGCGCTCCCCGCCGTCGAACACCGTCCAGCGGGAAGCGAGGGTCGCCACCACGACGTCACGGTCGAACACTGGGCGCTGGGTGAGGTCGAAGGCGTGGAGCGGGGTCACCAGCATGGGCTCCTCGAAGCGCGTGTAGTCGGCCTCGAGCGTGACGTCGGGGAACCAGGCGGCGGCCGCCTCGTCATGGCTGGCCGCGGCGGCGGCCCGTCGCGCCTCGGCCGCGCCCACGGACGGATGGGACTCGAGCGCCAGGCGCGCGGCCTCGAGGAGGGTGAGCTCCGGGCCCGGCCGTGGCTCGGGTTTCTGCGCCGAGAGAGGTGTAGCCAGCGCCAACGAAAGGAGCCCCCCGAGGAGGCGCGCGGCTGTCACGCCGCCGCCCCCGGCGTGGCCAGCCCGCCCCGCAACGTCTCGACGACCTGGTCGAGGAGCGTCTTTCGAGTCCGCGCCTTGTCCAGATCGAGGCCGATCGAATCGTGGAGCGGCCCCCGGATCAGATGGATGAAGAGGATCGGCGCGATCGCCGTGAGCGCCATGAAGCGCGGGTCGCCGCGCCGGATCGTGCCGTCCTTCTGTCCCTCGCGGACGAGGATGCCGAGGATCCCGAGCGCCTGCCGGATCCACGCCCTCGCGGCCGGCGGTGCCGGCCGTCCCGAGGCGATCTGCTGGAGGATCAGCCTCGGCATGGCCGGGTCGTCGACATAGTGCTGAAAGGCCGCGCGGAGGATCGCCTCGACCTGATCGAGCGGGGGGCCCTCGGTCTCGGCGGCGCGCACGACGCGTTCCCGGAGCGGGGCGATGAAGGTCTCGATGACGCGATCGTAGAGGGCCTCCTTGGTGCCGAAGTGATAGGTCACGGCGCCCAGGTTGGTTCCGGCCCTTTCGGTAATCGCGCGGATCGACGCCCCGTCGTAGCCGCGGCTCGCGAAGAGGTCTCGGGCGGCTTCGAGAAGGGCGGTCGAGGTATTCACGGTTTGATTCATACGTTCGTATCATACGGGACCCGAACGCCCCCGTCAAGTCCGGAGCGCGGGAACTGCGCGGGGCTCATTCCAGCGGGTAGAGCTCTAACTCCATCGCCCGGGCCGCCTTGCCCATCCGCGCGTCGTACGTCGCGATCATGACCTCCTGGCCCTGGCCGCGAAGGAAATCGGCCGAGGCGAGATGGATCGCGTCGAGCGTCCGGACGGGGAGCGGCATCGGTTCGAGGGCGCGAGTCAGCACGGGACGTTCGAGCTCGAGCATCGAGAGTCGGGCGAGCAGAAGCCGAACGGTCTCACCCAGCCGTCGGCCGATACCGCGGGCATGGACGCGCGTCCAGACCTCGTACTCCAGCAGCCGGCTCGATGTCAGGGACTGGGACCACAGCTCCGGGGGAGGGCGCCGGTCCTCGGCGAGGAGCTGAGCGATGAGAACCGACGAGTCGAGATAGATCACCGGTCGGCCCGGTCCTCGTCGAGTTCGGCCAGCAGATCCTCGAGCGGGGCGACCGGCTCGCCTTGCGGGACCGGGCCGCCGGTGACGAGCGGCGGCGTCAGCCAGCCGCGGCGGACCAGATCGGCCAGTGCCGCGTCGCCTGGTCGCTCGGCCTGGGCCAGCGCCTCGAGACCCCGGCGCAGGACCTCCGATCGCGATATCCCCATGCGCGATGCCAGCCTCTCGAGCCCCTCCCGTTCGGCGGTCGACAGGTAGACCTGGATGGGTTCACGGACCTTGGTCATTATCGTTATGAATTTACAGAATTCACAAAAAAAGTCAACGTTTCCGCCTTGATTTTCGGGTTTCATTCGGCTATGATCGGAATCCCGGGCCCCATCCGGATCGTCCATCTCGAACCCTTCCCCGGATCCCGTGCCGCGAGCCTTCGCCCATCTCCACGTCCACAGCCACTGGTCGCTCCTGGCCGGGGCATGGGCGCCCTCGGAGATCGCGCGGGCCGCGGCGGCCGCGGGCACCCCGGCCATCGCGCTCACCGACACCGACGGCCTCTACGGGACGGTCGAGTTCGCCCAGGTGTGCGAGGCGGAAGGGGTCCGGCCGATTATCGGGGCCGAGCTGACCGAGCCCGGACGTCCCTGGCGCGCGGTCTTCCTGGCCCGGGACGAGGGCGGCTACCGGGAGCTCTGCCGGCTCATCTCGGGGCGTCATCTGGCTCCCGACTTCTCGCTGAGGCGCGCGGTCGCCGAACGCTCGGACCGGCTCGCCGTCCTGGTCCGCGACCACCGGCTCCTCGAGGCGGCGGTGGCGGCAGGGAGGCGCGAAGGGACCTACGCCGAGGTGCGTCCCGCGCCGACAGGCTCCGACCCGACCTCGGCCGCCGAGCGGGCGCTTCGCCGGGAGACGCTGGCGTGGGCGGCCCGGCTCCAGGTCCCTCTGGTCGCAACGGCCGGCGCCTGGTACGGAACTCCGGACAACCGGCGCGCCCACCAGGTCCTTCGCGCGATCGGCTTGAACACCACGCTGGCCGCGCTCGAGCGCCGGGCCGAGGAGGGGGAGCGCGGGCCCGGCGACTTGGAGACCGGCCCCTTCGCGCCCGAGACGGCGTGGCTCCAGGAGGGCGACCGGCTGGCCCGCGCCTTCGCCGACTGCCCGGCGGCGCTCGAGAACGCGGCCTTTCTCGCTGATGGCTGCCGCTTCGCCTTCGAGTGGGGGCGCTCCCACTTTCCGACCTACCCGACGCCCGAGGGCGAGAGCGCCTTCTCTCACCTCTGGAAGCTCGCCTTCGAGGGGCTCGCCCGGCGCTACCGGCCACTTCCGGCCGCCGCGATCCGGCGTCTCCAGGAGGAGCTCGACGTGATCGAGGAGATGGGGTTCGCCGACTACTTTCTGGCGATCCGCGACATCGCCCGCTGGTCGGTGGACCACCACATCCCGACCGTCGGCCGGGGCTCGGCCGCCAACAGCCTGGTCTCCTTCTGCCTCGGGATCACCCACGTCGATCCCCTGAAGCACAACCTCTTCTTCGAGCGCTTTCTGAACCGCGAGCGCGAGGACCATCCCGACTTCGACCTCGACTTCTGCTGGCGGCGTCGCGACCGCGTGATCGAATGGGTCTACGAGCGGTTCGGCGAGGAGCACGTGGCGATGGTGGCGACCTTCTGCCGGCTGGGGGCGCGCGGGGCGCTGCGCGAGGTGGCGCGGGCCTTGGGCGTCCCCGACCGCGAGATCTCGAAGGTCACGAAGCGGATCCCCCACTTCTCGAGCGTCCAGATGCTGGACGAGCTCAGGGACGCCCTCCCCGAGTGCCGCGGCCTCCCGCTCGAGGAGCCGCCGTGGGACGAGATCCTGCGACTCGCCCGGCAGATCGACATGTATCCGCGCCACATCGCCGTCCACCCGGGCGGGATCGTGATCGGGCCCGAGCCGATCGAGACCTATGTGCCGCGGGAGATGTCCGCCAAGGGGGTGGCCGTCGCCCAGTTCGACATGGATCCGATCGCCGACATCGGGCTGGTCAAGATCGACCTCCTCGGCAACCGCGGCCTCTCGGCGATTACCGATGTGTGCGACGAGCTGAGAGGGGAGGAAGGGATCGAGATCGTCTGGGCGCACGACGAGGACTTCGAGGAGGACGGCGTCATCAACCCGTTCCGCGACGCCGAGACCATGCGCATCATGCGCGAGGGGCGGACGATGGGCTGCTTCTACATCGAGTCGCCCTCCATGCGGGCGCTCCTCAAGAAGCTCCAGTGCGACTCGTTCGAGATGCTGACCGCGGCCTCGTCGATCATCCGTCCGGGGATCGCCGACAGCGGGATGATGGACGCCTTCATCCGCCGCTTCCACGGCGCGGAGCCGGTCACCTATCTCCACCCGGTCATGGAAGAGCTCCTCGCCGACACCTACGGCGTCATGATCTACCAGGAGGACGTGATCAAGGTCGTCCACCGGCTGGCCGGAATGACGTTGGGGGAGGCGGACGGGCTGCGGCGCTCGATGACCAAGAAGGGGGAGTACGACGACATCGAGGTCTACCGGCGGCGGTTCCTGGAGGGCGTCCGCAAGAACGGCGTCGATGACGCGACCGCGCGCGAGATCTGGCGCCAGATCGAATCGTTCGCGGGGTACTCCTTCTGCAAGGCGCACTCGGCGTCCTACGCCCAGGTGTCGTTCCAATCGGCGTATCTGAAGGCCCACCGTCCGGCCCGCTTCATGGCATCGGTCCTGGCCAACGGCGGCGGCTACTATCCGGCCTTCGCCTACGTCGAGGAGGCGCGGAGGATGGGGCTCGAGATCCTTCTTCCCGACATCAACAAGAGCGGCGCCACGTGGCGGGCGGAAGGGGAGAGCGCGATCCGCTGCGGGCTGGGTCAGGTCGCCGAGGTGGAGGCGGCGACGGTCGAGACGATCCTGGCCGAGCGCGAGGCGAGGGGCCCCTTCATCTCGCTGGCCGACTTCTGCCGCCGGGTGCCGATCGGTGTCGCGGAGATCCACCGGCTGATCGACGTCGGCTGCTTCGACGCCTTCGACCTGACTCGCCCCCAGGCCAAGTGGAAGACGGAGATGACGATTCGCGGCTGGGGTTTGCGGGGGACCTCCGGGGATGGATCCCCGGCGGGGAAGACCCCCGGGGATGGATCTCCCGGAGCGCGTGGCGTCGCTGCGGTTTCCGGGCTTCCTGATGCAGCAGGCCGGTCGCCGGTTCGCGTTCGGGGCGGCTTTTTGAGCGCTCCGGGAGATCCATCCCCGGAGGTCTCCGACCGGTCCCGGTCACGAGCCGACACTCTCTTTCCACCGGGCTCTTGGCGGGAGATGGAGGCGGCGGAGCGGCCCGTTCCCGCGCTGGCGGAGTACTCCGCCGCCGAGCGGCATGAGCGGGAGTGGGAGCTCCTGGGCGTCTCGGTCCACCACCACCCGGTCGAGTTCTGGCGCGATGAGCTCGACGTCGTCCGCGGACGGCACCACCACGGTGCCCCGGCGATCCTGGCGGCCGACCTCGTCCGCCATCGCGGACAGCGGGTCACGCTGGTCGGGTATCTCACCACCACCAAGCGCGTTCGCACCAAGCACGCCGAGCCGATGATGTTCCTGACCCTCGAGGACGAGACCGCGCTCTACGACGTCGTCTTATTTCCGCGCGCCTACCAGCGCTACGGGGCGCTCCTCGGGAGCCGCGGGCCGTTCATCGTGACCGGCCGGATCGAGGACGACCCGCACCCGTCGAGCGTGACGGCGGAGCGACTGGAGCGGCTTTAGCCGTGCCCTGCCGGGCCCGAGGTGACGTTCTACAGACCGACGGTCAGGACGACCCGGAAGCGCGCCCGGCCGGACATCATGTGGTCGTAGGCCTCGGCGGCGCGCTCGAGCGGAAAGGTCTCGTTCATGGACCGGACGCCGCTCCGGGCGCTGAACGCGAGCGTGTCCTGGGAGTCGATCGAGGTCCCGGAATACCACCCCTTGACCGATCGGCGTCCCGAGATCAGAAGGAAGGGAGAGACTTGCAGCGAGGCCGGCGCTCCGACGACGAGGAGTATCCCGTGGACGGCGAGGCCGCCCTGCGCCGCGGTCATGGCCTCGCCGCTCGTCACCGTCGCCAGGATGACCCGGGCGCCTCCCAGCGCGGTGAGCTCCGCCGCGGGGTCCTGGGCCTGGCTGTCGATGTAGACGGACGCGCCGAGCTGATGGGCCAGGGGCTCCTTATCCCTCCCGCGGGCGATCCCGACCGTGTGGAAGCCCATCCTGGCGGCGTACTGGAGCGCGAGATGGCCAAGGCCGCCCAGGCCCAGGACGGCGACCACGTCACCGGACCGGGCGCCGCTGTTTCGGAGCGCGTTGAAGGTGGTGAGACCCGCGCACATCAAGGGCGCCGCGTCGACCGGCGGGAGCCCCTCCGGCATGCGCGCCACCGCGCTGGCGTCGGCGATCATGTACTCCGCGTAGCCGCCATCGCTCGTGATGCCGGTGATCTGGCCGGTCACGCAGGCGAAGAAGTCTCCGCGACGGCAGGGGTCGCAACGCCCGCAATACCCGCCGTTCCACCCGACCCCGACTCGCTCGCCTGCCTGCCAGCCGACGACGCCGGGCCCCACCGCATCGATCACCCCGGCCACCTCGTGCCCGGGGACCCGCGGATAGTCGATTCCCGGAAACCCCCCTTCCTTCACCAGGGCGTCGCTGTGGCAGATTCCGCAGGCTTGAACCCGGATCCGGACCGATCCTTCACCCGGCTCGGGGACTGGCCGCTCGGCCGTCTCGAGCGGCCCGCCGGGGCGGGAGACCTGCACGGCGCGCATCGTCGTCTCGGCCATGCGTCATTATACCGCGCACGGAAGGGTCGCCGAGGGCCCGTCCCGGCATGGGTTCCCGCCGACCTCCCCGCCGCGCCCGGCGTGTACGAGTTCCAGGCCGACGGCGGGACGGCGCTGTACGTGGGAAAGAGCGTCAACCTGAGACGCCGCGTGCGGGGGTGGTTCTACGGCGGGGGACCGAAGGACGAGCGCCTCTCCGAGATGCTCGAGCTCGCCCGCCGCGTCGAGGTCGAACAGACGGGGAGCGACCTGGAGGCGCGGCTGGTCGAGGCCGAGCGGATCGTGGCCGGCCGGCCGCGTTACAACCGGGCGCTCAAGAACCGCGCCCGCGGCTGGTACCTGGAGATCGACCGGGCCGACCCTTTCCCGCGGCCGCGGACGGTGCGGGCGCCGCGGAAGGCTCGCGCCCGGTACTTCGGGCCGTACGCGGGGCGAGGTCTTCCCGACGAGGTCGCGCGTCTTCTCGAGCGGATCTTCGGCCTGCGGAGCTGCGCCGGCCGGGTCGTCCCCGACCGCCGAGGCTCACCGTGCCTGGCCTACGGCATCGGCCTCTGCCCGGCCCCCTGCATCGGCGTCGAGAGTCTCGACGGCTACCGCGACCGGGTGGCGCATGCCGAGCGGCTGCTGGCGGATCCGGCGTACGGCCTCGAGCAGCGCGCGCGGTGGACTCGCCGTCGCGACGGGGCCTCGGCGGCCCTCGAGTTCGAGGAGGCGGCGCGGCTTCAGCGCCGCCTCGACGACCTGGATGAGCTCGAGTCCCGCCGGGGCGCGCTGGATCGATCTTTCGCCGATCGTTCTTGGCTGATCGCCCTCCCACACGCGCGGGCGGGAGGCGCGGTCCTCCTCGCCATGGTCCGCGGAAGGGTTCTCCCGCGCTGGGAGATCGCGTGGGCTGATCCCGAATGGCGCCGCTGCGTCACCGACGCCATCTATCAGGCACGGGTGGCCGATCTCATGCTTCCCGAGGCTTTCGAGCCCGGCGAGATGGTCGCGAGCCTGATCGTGACCGGCTGGCTCCTCCAGGGAGCTCCCGAGGGCCACGCGATCGCGCTCGACGACAGGGACGAGACCGCGATCGTCGACGAGCTCGGACGCCGGATGGCGGCCTCGAGGCCGGCTTTCCTTTTCGCTTGACAAAAACGCGTCTTGATGGACGCGAAGTGGCTCGACCTCACTCCGATTCGTGTCGCCGCCGCCGGCGGCTGACTCGTTCTTCGATCGCCTTGGCGTCCGGGTGGCGCAACGTCCACGTGCGCCCGCAGTTCGGGCACTCGTAGACGACCTGGCCCGAGGCCCCCTCCTCGGCCTTGTGGGGCCGCTCCTTCTGCCCGCACCACGGGCAGACGGGCGAGGTCAGCGGCTCGGCCGGCCACAAATGGTCGTTCGAATCAGCGCTCATCCCGGCATTTTCCTCACAGTGCCCCCTCCGGCAATCCGGGCCCCTCACGGCAATCGGGCCATAATACACGCAGGAAAGGCCAGGGTTCTGAACCCGTCCGCGGAGCGTGGGTACAACCTTAACAACTGGTCATCCGGCCCGGCCGTTCGCTATCGTACCCGGCCCGCCCCGCGGCACATACTCCATCCAGAGAGGAAAGGCGATGGTCCGACTCCCGCCCCTGGATTCCGAGAGCATCGAGGACGCGCGCGTCCTGAAGGGATTCGAGGACATGGAGCGGCGGATGGGGGAGGTCACCGAGAACCTTCGCATCCTGGCCCACAAGCCGCTCTACGTGGAGCTGATCGGCACGGTGTCGGACACGATCGACGCGCCGACCGAGATCGACTCCGCGCTCAAGCAGCTGGTCGAGCTGAAGACCGCGCGCTTGAACGGCTGCGAGTACTCGGTCGACCTCCTGGAGGGATGCCTGCTCAGGAAGGGGGTCGGCGAAGCCAAGCTGCGGGAGCTCGATTTCTACGAGGAGTCGACGCTCTTCGACGACCGGGAGAAGAACGCCCTCAAGTTCACCGAGCGGATGGTCCTGGACGCCGTGGACGACACGCTCTTTCACGAGACCCGCCGCACGTTCACGACCGGGGAGATGCTGGAGCTCCTCATGACGGTCGCATTGGAGAGCTTCTACTGCCTCGTCAACCGGACGCTCGGCCTCAAGCCCCAGGGCTTCCGGGATCGGGCCCTGTCGGAGATCGAGGCGGCGACGGCGGAAGAGAACGCCGGCTGAGCGGGTGGTCGGTGGCCGAAATCCGCGGGTCGTCGTCCTGGACGCGGCCGGGACGCTCCTGGAGCTCGAGCGGCCGGTCGGCGAGACCTACG
This sequence comes from Gemmatimonadota bacterium, assembly GCA_050732875.1. Taxonomy (GTDB): domain Bacteria; phylum Gemmatimonadota; class Gemmatimonadetes; order JACCXV01; family JAHWKZ01; genus DASRVA01. The sequence goes on from JBOHRQ010000009.1 coordinate 20,690, forward strand.
CTGCAATCGCCCGCGAGGCAGGCGTTTCCCTCGATCCTTCCGTCCTGACGGCCGCCTTCCATCGGGAGTTCCGGGCCGCGCCCCCGCTCGCCTTCGGTGATCTGAAGGCCGAGGCGCGCGGGGTGGCCGAGCGGGACTGGTGGCGGCGGGTCGTCCGGGCCTCGCTGACCCGGACGGGCGTGGACGCCGATCTGCCCTTCGAGCCCTTCTTCGACGCCGCCTGGGAGCGGTTCGCCGGTCCTGCCCCGTGGCGCATACCCGGTGACGTGCGGCCGGGCCTGAGGGCTCTGCGCCGCCGAGGGGTGCCGCTGGCCGTCCTCTCCAACTGGGACGGCCGGCTGGAGGGTCTCCTCGGCGAGCTCGGGCTTCACGGCTACTTCGCCCGGGTCCTGCTCTCCGCCGAGCTTCCCGCCGCCAAGCCGGACGCGCGGGCCTTCGCCGCCGCGCGCGACGCGCTCGGGGAGCTCGCGGTGGCGCCACCGGTCATGGTCGGCGACCGGATGGATCACGACGTGGAGCCGGCCGTCGCCGCCGGCTGGGGGGCGATCTGGCTGGATCGAAAAGAGCGCGGCGCTGCGCTTCCGGCCGGGTCGGCGCGGGTGCGCGACTTGCGCGAGCTGGCCGGCCACCCGCTCGTGAATTCCGCTTGACCCCCTCCGACCGCCTCTCTAGACTCGCTCCGCCGTGACCTTCTTCTCCGGTCCCCTCCCGCGCCAGTTCGCCCACCGCGGCGCGAGCGGAACCCATCCCGAGAACACGCTGGCAGCCTTCCGTGAGGCCCGCGCCGCCGGAGCCGAGGGCTTCGAGCTCGATGTCCAGCGGACGGCGGACGGCGAGATCGTGGTCTTCCACGATCCGACCCTCGACCGCACGACCGACGGACGGGGGGCGCTGGCCCAGTTCACGCTGGCCGAGCTGCGCGAGCTCGACGCCGGTGGCCGCTTCACCCTCGACCAGGGCAGCACCCATCCGTTCCAGGGGCGGGGAGTTTCCATCCCGACCTTGCGCGAAGTCCTCGAGGAGTTTCCGCGGCTTCCGATCATCGTCGAGATCAAGCAGGTCGAGCCGCCGCTCGAGGAGGATCTGCAACAGGTGATTTGGGACTGTGACGCCGAGGACTGGACGCTCGTCTTCTCGCTCGCCCAGGAGCCCCTCGACCGCTACCGCGTTCTGGCGCACGAGCAGCCCACCGGCTTCGGCCCCGAGGACGTGGCCGATTTCCTGGGCCGCGTCAACAGCGGCGCCTGGGATGGGTACGAGCCGCCGGCTGCCGCCTTCGCCGTGCCGGTTCATTGGCATGGATTGCAGATAGTGAGCGCGCCCTTCGTCGAAGCCGCCCATCGCTTCGACCGCGAGGTGTTCGTATGGACGGTGAACGAGGAGCGCGAGATGGAGCGGCTCCTCGACCTGGGCGTCGACGGCCTGATCTCGGACTTCCCGGCCCGGCTCGCGGAGATGGTCCAGCGGCGCCAGGGCCAGAACGAGGCGCAGCGCGCGGCCGACGCGGCAAGCGAAGGGCGTTAGCCTGGCGATCCGCTACCTCGACGGTGTCCGGCTGCGGCGCTCCGCCGCGGCGGCCGCGCGGTGGGTCGGCCAGCGTCAGGAGAACCTCAACGGCATCAACGTGTTCCCGGTCCCGGACGGGGACACCGGCACCAACATCGCCGCGACCCTGGTGAGCGCCGTGGAGCGGGCCCAGCGGGTCCGCGACCGGACGGTGGGCAAGGTGAGTCGCGCTCTGGCGGACGGTGCACTGTACGGGGCCTGCGGCAATTCGGGAGCGATCCTGGCCCAGTTCTTCGAGGGGTTCGCCGAAGCGCTGGAAGGCTCGGACCGGGCGGACGGAGAGGATCTCGCCGCCGCCGTCTGGCAGGCCAACGAGTCCGCCCAGGCCGCCCTGACCCGTCCGCGTGAAGGCACGATCCTGAGCGTCATGCGCGCGTGGGCCGACCGCTTTCGCGATCGTGCGTCCACCGATGGAGCGGATCTGCTCGAGGTGTTCCGCGATTCGCTCGCGGAAGCCCGGGCGGCGCTCGCGCGGACTCCACGCCAGCTCAAGGAGCTCGCCCGGGCGGGCGTCGTGGACGCGGGGGCGCAGGGCTTCGTCTACTTCCTCGAGGGGATCCTCCACTTCGCCGAGGGACGCCTGGCAGGTGCCGTGATCGAGGAGGGCGACCACGCCGCGCCCCTCCAGCGGGCCAGCGTCGCCGAGGACCCCGAATCGATCCGGTTCCGCTTCTGCACGGAGTGCCTGATCGAAGGGGATGGGCTGGACGCAGCGGCGCTGCGCGCCGATGTCGAGGAGCTGGGAGACTCGGTCGTCGTGGCCGGCTCGCCGCGGCGGATCCGCGTCCACGTTCACACCGACCATCCGGAGCGGGTCTTCGAGACCGTCGGCGGACGGGGACGGGTCGTCCACACCAAGGCCGACGACATGCGGGCCCAGCACGTCGACCGCTTCGCGAGGGAGCGCGTGGCGATAGTGACCGACACCGCCGCCGACATCCCCGAGCGTGACCTCCAGCGGCTCCGGATCCACACCGTTCCGCTGCGCGTCTTTCTGGGCCGCGAGGTGTACCTCGACAAGCAGACGCTGAACCCGGACGAGGTGTACGAGCGTCTGACCCGTGGAGAAGCGGACGTGCGGACCTCGCAGCCGCCGCCTGGCGACTACGCCGCCCTCTTCCGCTACCTCTTCGAGCATTACGGATCGATCGTCGTGATCAGTCTTTCGGGCGCCCTGAGCGGGACGATCGACGCGGCGCGGAAGGGCGCCCGGCTCGCCGATCCAAGCCGCGTCGAGATCTTCGACACCGGTACGGCCTCGATCGCCCAGGGCCTTATCGTGCGCGCCGCCGCCGAGCGCGCCCTGAACGGCGGCGACCCGGACGAGGTCGTCCGGGCGGCCACGGAGGCACGCTCGCGGGTCCGTTTCTTCCTGGGCGCTCCCACGCTCGAATACTTCCAGCGCGGCGGGCGGGTGGGAAGCTGGAAGACACGCCTCGCTGACCGGCTCCACCTCGTCCCGCTCCTGACGCTTCCGCCCGCGCGCGGCCGGCCGCGCGTGGCGGGAGTGGCTCGCCGGGGCCACGTGCATCGGAAGCTCCTGGAGCGGGCGTGCGGCGCCGTGAGGGCCGAACCGAGCCCGCCGGACCGGATCTGGATCGCTCACGCCGCGGCCGCGGGGGTCGCCGACGCCTGCCGCGCCCGGCTCGCCGAGGCGGCGCCGGGATCGGAGATCGGGATCGTCGAAGTGGGGCCAGTCCTGGGCGCGCACGCGGGACCGGGATCGGTGGCGGTGGCGTTCCTTGGCGCGATCGACGAATCTCGTGACAGGCCGGAGGATGGAGAAGATGGCTGACCGTCGCAGCCGCGTAGTCGTCTACACGACCGTCCCGTGTGGGTACTGCGTCCGCGCCAGGACGCTGCTCGAGGCGCGCGGCGTTCCTTACCGCGAGGTCTTTCTGCCGCGAAGCGCCGAGGGCCGGGCCCGGTTGGCCGAGGTGGATCCCCACGCGCGGACCTTCCCGGTGATCGTGATCGACGGACGAGTGATCGGGGGATACGCCGACCTGGTGGACTGGGATCGGATGGGCCGCCTGACGGAGCTCGCCGCGTGAGCGCCGTCGTGGATCGGATGCGCGCCGAGCTGACGGGACGTGGCTGGGATGGCGTCCTGGCCACCCCCGGCGCCAACCTCGCCTGGCTGACAGGCGTCATCAACCACGCCACCCAGGAGCGCTCCGAGCGGCTGGTCTGTCTGGGCGTGCCCGCCGAGGGGACCCCCTGGATCCTCTGCCCGGCGTTCGAGGGCGAGCGGATGGCCGGGTCGATCCCCTGGGCGAGCGTCGAGACGTGGGAGGAGGCGGAGGATCCATTCGCCAGGGCCGGACGGAGGCTGAGCCGGGGCGAGACATGGGCCCTCGAGCCCTCGACCGCCTACCACGACGCCAACCGGCTGGGCGCCGCAACGAAGGCCGAGCTGGTCGATGGGGCGGCCCTCTTCGAGACTCTGCGGCGCGCCAAGACGCCCGCCGAGATCCAAGCCCTCCGGCGCGCCATCGGCGTGGCCTGGGAGGTCTACGACGAGGTCGTGCCCTCGCTCGCCGAGGGAGATACGGAAGCTGCGGTCGAGGCGCGGATCGCCGACGCGTTCGGGCGCCGCGGCTACGAAGCGTGGTCGCTGGTCCAGTTCGGACCCGGGAGCGCGATTCCGCACGGCGAGGCCGGTGAGCGGCGGCTCGAGCCCGGCCAGGCCGTGCTGCTCGATTGGGGCGGTTGGGGAGACGGCTTCACCGCCGACCTCACGCGCACCTTCTGGTGGGACGGCGTGGCCCTGCCGGCGGACGACTCGCCCGCGGAGTTCCGCGCGATCCTGGACGTCGTTCGCTCGGCTCAGACGGCCGCCCTGTCGATGATGCGGCCGGGAGTGCTTTGCGGGGACGCGGACGAGGCGGCCCGGAGCGTCATCCGCGAGGCCGGCTATGGCGAGCGCTTCACCCATCGTCTGGGCCACGGCCTGGGCCGTGAGATCCACGAGCCGCCCTATCTCGTTTCGGGAAGCCGGGTCGAGCTCGCGGCCGGGGACGTGGTGACCGTCGAGCCGGGGATCTATCTGCCGGGCAAGTTCGGCGTGCGGTGGGAGGATGACGTGCGGTTGACGGAGGACGGCATCGAGATCCTGTCCCGGCGCTGAACAGGGCGCGGACCCGCCGCGCCGGTACCTCGCTCGTCCCGCTCTACTCCACGCCGCACACCCACTCGTAGCTGCCGGCGGGAAGCCCCGCCGGGGCCAGGCCGCCCAGGAACGTGCTCTGGCTGTCGGTATCGGGGCTGGTGTTGCCGGGGGACCGGCTGTAGACGATGTCGCCGGTCTGGCGGTCGAACGTCGTCAGGCCGCTGGTCGCGATCGTGGGCTTCATGAGGCTCGGCGTCGATCCGTTCATGTGCCCCATCCCCATCCCGTGCCCGATCTCGTGGGCGATCACCGCGGTGCGAACGCCGGAGTCCCCGAGCCCGTCCAAACGGAGCCAGATGTGGACGCTCGTAATGGCCCGCTGGCCGTCCCAGGACGTGCTGGCGAGGCCGACCGATTGCGGGCTCGAATAGATGCTCTCATCCTCGTTGAACTCGATCACGATGGCGCCCGACGTTCCCTCCGAGGGTGGAGAGCAGGTCACGGTGACCGAGGCCGCCTGCACGACCCCACCCGACCAGTCGGCGACGATATCGCCGGCGGCGTTCCGGGCTTCGTCGATCCACGCCTGGGGCACCGATCCGCAGGTGGAATCTGCAGAACCGGAGAAGTTGTGGGCCCGGGTGTCGATGTAGACCTTCGGGTTCTGCACCCAGCGGATCGTGCGGGGCTCGTACTCGCGGGCGATGTCGTTGAACGCCGACAGGCTGAAGCTGCCGGGGATGACCTCCCAGCGATCGTCATCGGTGCGCGCGAAGGTCTGCCGCGTGTGGATCGAGCCCCCCTGAAGCTGGAGATCGCGCAGCGAGGAGGAAGGATCACCCGGGATCGAGAAGTCGCCGCTGCCATCGGTCGTGGCGCTGGCGCCCCCGAAGCTCACGGTGACGCCGCCCATGCCGGCGCCGCTGAACTGGTCGACGACCCGGCCCGCGAGGGCGATGGAGCCTGCGGGAGGCGGCGGCGGTGGAGGCGGAGGTGGCGGCGGCGGTGGAGGCGAGGACGACTCGACCTGCATCTGGACGACGTAATCCTGCGCTCCGCCGTTGGAGGAGAAGGTGAAGCGGGTCTCGTAGGACCCTTCCATCAGGCCCTCTCGCGATACGCTGATGACGACCGGCTGCAGCTTGTGCGGGTCGACCGTGCCCGATGTTTGGGAGAGCGTCGCCCATGGCGAGCCGCCGGTGGCGCTCCAGGTGAGCGGCCGGCCGCCGACGTTCGAGACGCCCTGAACCAGGCCCTCGAGAGACGTTCCGAAATTCGTCTTCACGAGCGAGAGTGCGAGCTTGGGGGGCGAGGCGACCTCGACCACGAGCTCGACGGTCGGTTCGCCGCCGTTGGAGGACATCGACAGCGTCGCCGTCGCCAGGCCATCCTGGAGACCGGCGCGATCGACGGCCAGGTCCAGGTCGACCGAACCATCGGGAGAGAGCGACCCGCCGCTGGGTTCGATCGTCACCCACGAGGGGCCCGTTAGGGTCCACGAGAGAGGGGCCTCGCCGCGATTCGAAAGCGTGACCGCGGCCTGGCTGTCGTCCGGCCCGAGACGGAGGCTCTCGGGCTCGACACGGGCCAGGGCCACGCCGACGTTCACGGCCGTGATCGATACGACGAACGTGGTCGCTCCGAGCGTGAAGCGGATCTCGCCGGCCTGGGTCCCGAGCTCGAGGAGCTGCCTGAGGAGACGCACCGAGACGGGAACCGTCCCGGGGGCCAGAGTGCCCGAGGAAGGCGACACGACCAGCCATTCCACCGAGGTTTCGACCGTCCAGGGCACCTCGGTGGCACCGCGGTTCTCGAGCTCGACCGTCTCCTCGCTCTCGTCCGATTCGAAGGCGAGACGGGTGGCGGAGATCCCCAGATCCCCCGATCCGTCGTCCGGCCCTGCGGGGCTCTCCTTTCCGCAGGCGACGGATTGAGCGATCAGGAATGCGGCGAAAAGCCACGGGCGCGGTCCCGCCCTGCGGCTCCCGAATGCGAAGAGGCGCGAGAAAGCCATGGCGAGCGGTCAGTCCTGCATCCTTTGTGCCACACAGTGGGCGCTCGGGGCTTGACGCGGTCGGGTGTGGACGCTACGCTAGCCGACCAGATGCGTCCGACCACGCGCCCCGCCCCCGCCTTCTTCTTTACCGGCTGGTATTTCAACCCCCGGGTGGGCGGCGTGTAGCACGCGGAGCGACTCGCGAACGACCGACCCACCCGGAATCACCGGGTGGGTTTTTTTGTTTGCCTCTCGGCCCCGCTTTTTCGCGGGCCGAAGCCGAAGGAGAAGGACCGGATGGCGCGGCCGTTCGAGCCCGAGAACGAGATCGCCGCCGACCTGGAGACACCGGTGTCGGCGTTCCTCAAGCTCGAGGCGCTGGAACCGGTCTTCCTCCTGGAGAGCGCGGCGGGGGGCGAGCGGCTGGGCCGCTACTCCTTCATCGGGCTCGGCGAGCGGAACCGGATCGTCCTGGAGCGGGACCGGATGCTCGTGGATGGCGTCGAACGACCGGTTTCCACGGGCCCGATGGAGGCTCTGCGGATCTGGCTCGCCGAGGAGGGTCCGGACGCGCCAAGGATCGCCCGCGGCCCGGCCGGGCTGGTCGGATACGTCGGGTACGAGGCGGCGGGGTGGTTCGAGCGGCTCCCGGTTCCCCAGGGCCGCCTCTTCGAGCTGCCGACGGCGGCCTTCGTCGTGCCGCGCGGGATCCTCGTCTTCGATCATCTGCGGTCCACGATCCGCTATCACTCGCTGGTGGATGAGGACGAGGCGCGGATGCGGGAGCGGGTGCGCCGGGCCCTCTCCGCGGTGGCCGATCGGCCGCGAACGGGGAAGAGCAGCCCGCCACGCCCGCACCTGGAGATAGATCATTTCCTGGACGCGGTCCGGGCGGCTCAGGAGCACATCCTGGACGGCGACGCCTACCAGATCGTCCTCTCGATCCGCTTCGAAGGCGAGAGCGACGCGGATCCGTTCGCCGTCTACCGCGCGCTTCGGATCCTGAATCCCTCGCCGTATCTCTACTTCCTCCGTGTCGCCGGCGCGTCGATCGTCGGCTCGAGTCCCGAGGCGCTGGCCCGTCTGGAGGGACGCCGGGCGCTGTTGCGTCCGATCGCCGGCACCCGGCCGCGCGGGGCCGACGAGGAGGAGGACGCGGATCTGGCGCGGGAGCTCGCCGCGGACGCCAAGGAGAACGCCGAGCACACGATGCTGGTCGACCTCGCGCGCAACGACCTCGGGCAGGTGGCGGCCACCGGCTCGGTCGAGGTGTCCGCCCTCATGCAGATCGAGCGCTACAGCCACGTGATGCACCTCGTGAGCACAGTGGAAGGAGTGCTGAAGACGGGGGCCGACCAGTTCGATCTCTTCCGATCGGCGTTTCCGGCGGGAACGGTGACCGGAGCGCCCAAGATCCGGGCCATGGAGATCCTGCACGGACTCGAGGGAGCGGCGCGGGGGCCTTACGCAGGTGCGGTCGGCTACTTCGGGGTGGATGGGAGCATGGACCAGGCGATCGCGATCCGGACGCTGGTGTTCCACGATGGACGCTACGCCTTCCAGGCCGGCGCCGGGATCGTGGCCGACAGCGTGCCCGATCGCGAGCACGCGGAGATCGTGAGCAAGGGGCGGGCGATGGAGCAGGCCCTCGAGCTCGCCTCGGAGCCGATATGAGGGCGGTGAAGATGGCCGACCCTCTCGACCGCCCTTGGGAGAACCCATGCGCATACTCGTGATCGACAACTACGATTCGTTCACCTGGAACCTCGTCCAGGCCCTGGCGGGGGACGGACGGGAGGTCCTGGTGCGGCGGAACGACGCCGTGACGGCCGACGACGTGGAGGAGATGGGTCCCACGCACGTCGTCGTCTCGCCGGGCCCGGGACGGCCGGAGGACGCCGGCCGGACCTGCGCCATCCTGGAGGTATGGCAGACCCGGATCCCCATCCTCGGCGTCTGCCTCGGCCACCAGGCGATCGGTCACGTGCACGGCGCTCGGATCGAGCGCGCCCCGCGGGTCGTCCACGGACAGGCTTCCCGCGTCTATCACGACGGGCGGACGATCTACGCCGGGCTGGCCAACCCGTTCGCCGCCGGCCGCTACCACAGCCTCGTCGTCGACGAGCACGGCTTGCCGCCGGAGCTCGAGGTCTCGGCCTACACCTCCGAGGGCGAGATCATGGGGCTGCGCGTGGCCGGCACGCGGACCGAAGGCGTACAATTCCATCCCGAGTCGATCCTGACCGCCGACGGCCGACGCCTGCTGGAGAACTTCCTGCGGGGAGCGGGATGAGCGCGATCCGCGGCATCCGGGGCGCCATCCAGGTGGCGGAGGACTCGCTCGAGGCGATCGACCGGGCGTCGCGGGAGCTTCTGCTCGCGATGGCCGGTCGCAACGGGCTGGAGCCTGACGATCTGGTCGCGATCTGGTTCACCCAGACACCCGACCTGACCGCCACCCATGCCGCGGCGTCGGCGCGGTCCCTGGGCTGGACCACCGTTCCATTGCTGAGCGCGCTGGAGGTCCCGGTCGACGGACAGCTTCCGCGCGTCATCCGGGCTCTCGTCCTCGTGCATTGGCGGGACGGAGCGCCCGAGATCCGTCACGCGTACCTGGGCGGAGCGAGCAGGCTGAGAGAGGACCTCGCATGATCGTGATCCTGAAGCCGGGTGTGACGCTGAAGGCGATGGGCGAGCTGGTCGCCTTCATCGAAGGCCAGGGGCTCCGCGTCGGCCGCATCGTGCGCGGCGAGGAGCGGACGGTGATCGGGCTGATCGGCGACGAGCGCCACGTCTCGATGGACCGGCTGCGGGCCTTCGAGGGGGTCGAGGACGTGGTGCCCGTGCTCAAGCCCTTCAAGCTCGTCAGCCGGGAGCTCCAGGCGGCCGACACGGTGGTCCGCGGCGAGGGCTTCGCGTTCGGCGCGGGCGGCTTCTCGGTGATCGCCGGGCCCTGCGCGGTGGAGTCGGCCGGCCAGATCCTCGAAACCGCCCACTACCTGAAAGAGCACGGGGCCAACGTCCTCAGGGGCGGCGCCTACAAGCCGCGCACGTCGCCCTACTCCTTCCAGGGCATGGAGGTCGAGGGGCTCGAGCTCCTCGGCCGCGCGCGCGAGGAGACGGGGCTGGCGATCATCACCGAGGTCGTCTCGGCCGAGGACGTCCAGGACGTGGCCCGGGTGGCCGACATCCTCCAGGTCGGCGCGCGCAACATGCAGAACTTCCGCCTTCTCCGGAGGGTCGGACAGAGCGACCGGCCGGTGTTCCTCAAGCGCGGCCAGAGCGCGACGCTCGAGGAGTTCCTGCTAGCGGCCGAATACGTGGTGGCCGAGGGCAATCCGAACGTCATCCTGTGCGAGCGCGGGATCCGCACCTTCGAGCGCTACACCCGGAACACGCTGGACATCGCCGCCGTCCCCGTTCTGAAGGGGCTCTCTCACCTGCCGGTCGTGGTCGATCCGAGCCATGCGACCGGCCGTCGGGAGCTGGTGCCGCCGCTCGCCATGGCTGCCCTCGCGGCCGGCGCCGACGGGATCATGGTCGAGGTCCATCCCGATCCCGAGAACGCGCTCTCCGACGGCCCTCAGAGCCTTACCTTCCCGCAGTTCGCCGGCATGATGAGCGAGCTCGAGCGGCTGCGCGCCGCCCTGCGGAGCCAGCCGGTCGGCGTGTGAGCCGCGTGCGGCTGCTGCCGCTCGACTTCGTCGACGCGACGCTGCGGGTCCCGGGGGACAAGTCGATCGGCCATCGGGCGCTCCTGTTGAACGCGGTCGCCGACGGGAGGGGGATGGTGAACGGCCTTCCTGCCGGCCGCGATCTGATCGCGACCCGCGCCGCGCTGGCCGCCCTCGGGGTCTCCGTGGTCGACGCCGGCCGGGGCCGGGTCGAGGTGCGGGGCGGCGGCCGCTGGAGCGCGGAGAGCCCCGTCGATTGCGGCAACTCGGGCACCACCGCGCGGCTTCTGCTGGGCGCTCTTGCGCCGCGGGCGACCGGGCCGGTCACCCTGGTCGGCGACCGCTCGCTTTCCCGGCGTCCGATGCGGCGGGTGGTCGATCCGCTGTTGGCGATGGGGGCGCGGATCACGGCCGGGTGCGACCCCTCGGACCCGGACGGCGCCGCGCCCTCCCGGCTCCCGATCACCGTCGGCGCGGCCGTGCTGGCGGGCGTGAGCCATCGGCTGGCGGTGGCCAGCGCCCAGGTCAAGTCGGCGCTCCTGCTGGCGGGCCTCGGTGCCGATGGAGAGACGGTCATCGAGGAGCCGGGCCCGAGCCGGGACCACACCGAGCGCATGCTCGAGCGGATGGGCGCTCGGATCGAGCGCGACGGGCTGCGGATCAGGATCCGGCCGGGCCCCGTCTCGGCGATCGACGTGGACGTGCCGGGCGACTTCTCCTCCGCCGCCCCGTTCCTCGCGCTGGCGGCCGCCCGTGACGGATCCCGGCTCGCGGTCCTGGACGTCGGCCTCAATCCGACGCGGACCGGGCTTCTGGACGTCCTGCGCGCGATGGGCGCCGGGATCGCGATCGAGGCGACGGTAGCCGATCCCGAGCCACGGGGCTCGGTGCGCGTGCGCGGGGGCGGCCTCCGGGGCGTCTGCGTCGACCCCGCCCTCGTTCCGCGCTTGATCGACGAGCTTCCGCTGGTGGCCGTGCTCGGCACGCAGGCCGAAGGGGAGACGGTGGTGACGGGCGCCGGCGAGCTCAAGGTGAAGGAGAGCGATCGCATCGACGCCGTCGTCCGCGGCCTGCGGGCCATGGGCGCCGCGATCGAGCCGCTGGACGACGGGTTCGCCGTGCGCGGGCCGGCGCGGCTGTCGGGGGCGCTGGTGGACGCGGTCTCCGATCATCGCATCGGGATGGCGCTCGCCGTCGCCGCCGCGCTGGCCGAGGGGGCGAGCGAGCTCGAGGGGGCCGAGTGGGTAGACGTCTCGTTTCCCGGCTTCTTCGAGCGGCTCGCATGAGACGCGGCCTTCGCCTGGCGATCGCGGGCTGGCCGGTGGAGCATAGCCTCAGCCCGGCCCTCTGGGAGGCGATGGGGCGCCGCCGGGGCCTGGCGATCGAGTACGGCATCGTCCCCGTCCGGCCCGACGACGACGAGCCCTGGCTGGCCCTCTGGGCGTCGGACCTCGACGCGTTCAACGTGACCGCTCCGTGGAAAGAGCGGGCGGTGCGTCGCTGCCAGCGACTCGATCCGGTGGCGTCCGCGATCGATGCGGTGAACACGGTCATCCGGGCCCGGGACGGGTGGCAGGGGCGCTCGACCGACGGCTACGGATTCGTCCGAAGCCTCCTGTCGATCGGGGAACCGCTCAGCGGCCGGGCGATCGCTATCCTTGGAACGGGTGGCGGGGGACGCGCCGTGGCGCTCGCCGCCGTGGAATCCGGTGCCGACGTCACGCTCGTCTCGAGGCGCCCCGAGCGCGTGCCGCCGGGGTGTGAAGTGTGTCGCGTGGTGGGGTACGCGGCTCTGGACGACGTCGACCCGCGGCCGTTCGAGATCCTGGTCAACGCGACCCCGCTCGGTCGGCATGCCGGTGCGCCGATTCCCGACGTGCCGCCGTGGATCTGGGAGCGGGCGCGGCTGGTCGTCGACCTGAACTACGCCCCGCTCGTGACCGCCCTGCTCAGGGTCGCTCGCGCGGCGGGGGCGCGCACGCTGAATGGCATGGGGATGCTGATTCACCAGGCGTGTCTGGGCGCTGCCTGGCTGATCGACGGCGATCCGGTCGCGGCCGAGTCGTACGAGGAGGACTTCTGGGCGGCCGCGCGCGAGGTCGTCCCCGAGCTCGATCCGTGGATCGAGGGGCGGGAATGATGCGCGAGGCGGGCGCCGTGGTCGAGGAGGATCGATGCTGCGCTTCCTGACGGCCGGCGAGTCGCACGGGGCGGAGCTAATCGGCATCCTGGAAGGCGTGCCGGCAGGCCTGCCGCTCTCGGAAGCCGATCTGGACGGCCACCTGCTGCGCCGCCAGGGCGGCGTCGGGCGCGGGGCGCGGATGAAGATCGAGCGCGACCGGGCGCGGATCGCAGGCGGCGTCTGGAAGGGAGCGACGACGGGGGCACCGATCGCGATCACGATCGCCAACCGCGGCGAGATCCCCCACGAGAAGCAGCCCCGGCGGACCGTCCCCCGCCCGGGCCACGCCGACCTGACGGGAACGCTCAAGCACGGCTTCGATGACGCCAATCCGGCGATCGAGCGCTCGAGCGCCCGCGAGACCGCGATGCGGGTCGCCCTCGGCGCGGTAGCCCATCGCTTCCTTCGTGAGTTCGGGATCGCCGTCGTGGGCCACGTCGTGGCGGTCGGCGGGATCGAAGCCCGCCCCGATCGCTCGGACTGGGAAGGTCTCGTGCGCGGGCGCGATCGCTCGCCTCTATACTGTGCGGACCGCTCGGTCGAGCCGTCGATGCTGGCCCGGATCGAGGAGGCCCGCGAGCGGCAGGAGACGCTGGGCGGCGTGGCCGAGGTGGCGGCGCTGGCGGTCCCGCCGGGGCTCGGCTCCTACGCGCAGTGGGACCGCCGCCTCGAGGCCGCGCTCGGCCGCGCGCTCCTCTCGATCCAGTCGGTCAAGGCGGTTGCCGTCGGGGACGGCGTCGAGACCCCGTTCGACTTCGGCCGCGTGGCCCAGGACGAGATCTTTTGGGAGGGCGGCGTCGTCCGGCGGACCAACCGCGCCGGGGGGATCGAGGGCGGGATCTCGAACGGCGAGCCGGTCGTCGTCCGCGCCTTCTTCAAGCCGATCTCGACCCAGCGCCGGCCGCTCCGATCGGTGGATCTGGAGACCGGCGAAGAGGTCGACTGCAAGTACATCCGCTCCGACACGCTGGTCGTGCCGGCCGGGAGCGTGGTGGCCGAGGCGATGGTGGCGCTGGTGATGGCCGAGGCGCTGCTCGAGAAGTTCGGCGGCGATGCCATCGACGATACCCGCGCCGCGTTCGAGCGCTACCTGGAGCGGATCCCGTGGCGGCAGCCGCGGCTCGCGGAGGTGCTGCTCCGGGCCCCTGCTCCGCCGGCCGAGACCCTTGAGCCGGCCGAGGAGACTTGAGGGTGAAGTCCGATGGACGGAGAGGCATCATCACGGTGCTTCTCACAGCCTCTTGGGCTTTAGTAGTGCAGGCCTGTTCGGAATGCAGCAGGGAGGAGGTTGAAACCCCCTCCGGAAGCCGGTACAAGGCTGTCGTATACACGGCAAAATTGCCACGCCACGGCGCCCTTGAGCACGAATATCGCTTTGATGCCCCTGGAAGAGGATGGAATAGATACTGACCGCGATGTCTTCGTCGCCGACACGGATCACGGCGCTGCCTCGACTGACGCGCACGGAGCCATCAAGGGTACGGATCCAGTGGATCTCGGAGAACGAACTCAGAATCGAGCACGACGCTCACGCCAGAGTTTTCCAAAAGAAAGAGCGACTGGGAGAGGTTGAGATTTCCTTCGGCGAGTTCGACGGCGGATCGGAGAGAATGGGGGGAAAACCCTCGTCATGACCCTTCCTCGAATCTACCTGGCCGGTCTGTCCGGAAGCGGTAAGACGACGGTCGCCGAAATCGTGGGGCGGTGGCTCGGGCAGCCGTGGGCCGACGTCGACCGCGAGGTCGAGCGCGAGGCGGGGCGGTCGATCGCGGAGATCTGGGCCTCGGATGGCGAAGAGATCTTTCGCGAGCGCGAGCGGGCGGCGGTCGAACGGCTGACCAGAGCGAAGGGTTCACGGGTCCTGGCGCTGGGTGGCGGGACGTTGGACGACCCGGCCAACCGCGAGCGGCTCGCTAGCTGGGGGGTCGGCGTCCATCTGGACGGGCCGGCGGAGACCCTTGCCGATCGGACGGCCGATCGTCCCGGCGAGCGCCCGCTTCTCGAAGGCGGCGAGCCGGTGGCGGTGCTCGAGGCGCTGGCGGTTCGCCGCGCTTCGGCTTTCGCGGAGCTGGCCCATCGGGTGAGGACGGACGACCGATTGGTCGAGGAGGTGGCGGTGGAAGTCCTGCGTCGTGCGGCCGGCGATCCGCCGCGCGAGGTCGCGCGCGGCATCCGGCTCGGACGGGGACTCCTCACCCATGCCGGGGAGCTCCTGGCCGACTGCCTGCCGGAGGCACCGCGCGGCGAGCTGGTCGTGATCACCGACCCCGCGGTCTGGTCACTTCACGGGGAAGCGCTGGCGGCCGGTCTCGAGAACGCCGGATGGTCGGGGCTGGCGTGTCCGCTCACGCCGGGCGAGACCGCGAAATCGACGGCGGGGCTCGAGGACGTCTGGCGAGCGCTCCGCGATCAGGGCGCCGACCGCGACACACCGGCTCTCGTCCTCGGAGGGGGAGCGGCCGGCGACGTCGGCGGGATGGCCGCGGCCACCTACAGGCGCGGGATTCCGCTGGCGCTTTTCCCGACCACGCTTCTCGCCCAGGTGGATGCGGCGATCGGCGGGAAGAACGCGATCGACCTGGACGGGATCAAGAACGTGGTCGGGACCTTCCACCCGCCGGTCCTGGTCGGCGTCGATCCGCTCTGCCTGCTGACCCTCTCCGAGCGCGACTGGCGCTCGGGCTGGGCCGAGGTCGTGAAGGCCGGGCTGATCGGCGATCCTGAGCTCTTCGAGCTGTGCGAGCGGGAAGCCGCATCGATCGCCGGGCGGCGCCTCGACGTGGTCGGGGAGGCGATCGAGCGCGCCATCCGGGTCAAGGTCGCGGTCGTCGAGGAGGACCCGCGCGAAGGGGATCAGCGCCGGGTCCTGAACCTGGGCCATACGCTCGGGCACGCGTTCGAGGCCGCGGGCCGAGGGCGCTGGACGCACGGCGAGGCGATCGCGATGGGCCTCGTCGCGGAGGCCCGGATGGGAGAGGGGGCCGGCATCACCGAGCCGGGCCTCGCCGAGCGGATCGAGGCGGTGCTGGCGGGGCTCGGGCTTCCGACTCGGCCCGAGGTCAGCCTGGAAGCGGACGCCCTTCGCGGCGCGATGCGGCACGACAAGAAGCGGGCGCGAGGCAAGCTGCATGTGCCCCTTCCCGTGCGGGTGGGGGAGACCCGGATCGTCGCCCTCGACGAAGCCGACCTCCTGTGAACGTCCTCGTCCTCAACGGGCCCAACCTGAACTGGCTCGGCCGCCGTGATCCGGCGATCTACGGCACGAAGACGCTGGCCGAGATCGAGCGCGATCTCGAGCCCGTTGCTCGGAAGCTCGGCGCGATGCTGGAGTGGTTCCAATCCAACCACGAGGGGGCGCTGATCGACCGGATCCAGGAGCGGGGCGACTGGGCCGACGGCGCGCTCGTCAACGCCGGCGCCCTGACCCATACGTCGTACGCGCTGGCCGACGCGCTGCGGGACTTCCGGAAGCCGGTCATCGAGGTCCATCTCTCCGACCTCGCCAGGCGCGAGAAGTGGCGCCGGACCTCGGTCCTGGCGCCCGTCTGCGCGGGTCGAGTCCAGGGGCACGGACCGGACTCGTACCGGATCGGGCTGGAGGCGCTCGTCCGGAAGACCGGCTCGCCTTGAAGCACCGCCGCCTCACGCCCGACGATCACGAACCCACTCCCATCCCGTTCCGCGATCCTTCCGGGACGGCGCTCCCCCGGATCATCGCTCCGCCACCGGGACGGAACAGCCGATATCTCGCCGAGTCCGGTGCCTGGTTCGAACCACGGCCTTTCCTGGGCATCGTCGACGACAAGCTCCCGATCGGATGGCTCGGGGCCCGCGGCGCCAACGTGGTCGACATGGACGGGAACCGCTATGTCGACCTGACCGGCGGATTCGGCGCGGCGCTGGTGGGTCATCGAAACCCCAACGTGGTGGCGTGTATTCAGGAGGCGTCGCGCCGGCTCCTCCACGGTCTGGCCGACGCGGCGCCCCATCCGCTGCGCATGGCCCTCGCCGGAGCACTCTCCATTCAGGGGCCCGTTCGTAAGGGTCGCGTCCTCTTTGCCACGTCGGGCGCTGAAGCGGTCGACATCGCCCTGAAAACGGCCCACCTCGCCACCGGCCATGCCGGGGTTGTGGCGTTCGAGAGCGGCTACCACGGGACCTCGCTGGGCGCTCTCCGGGCGACCGCTCGGCCCTCTTTCCGGGAGCCGTTCGAGGACGCGCTAGCGCAGGGGACGCTGCGGGTGCCCTACGCCGACTGCTACCGCTGCCCCTATCGCTTGACCTACCCCGCGTGCGGGCTCGCGTGTCTGGATGCGGCGGTGGCCGAGGTGGACGCGTGGAACGCCCATCCCGAACGGCCAAGAATCGGGGCTTGGGTCGTGGAGCCCATCCTTGGCCGGGAGGGAGTGATAGTTCCCCCACCCGGTTGGCTCGCCGCGCTCGGGAAGGCCGCCCGCGAGCGCGGGATCCTGGTCGTCGCCGACGAGATCCTGACCGGCGGCGGGAGGACGGGTCGCGAATGGGCGAGCGGACCGCTCAAGCCGGACCTGGCCACGGTCGGGAAAGGGATTACGGGCGGTATGCCGCTCGCCGCCGCCATCGGGCGACCGGCGCTCATGAAGGTATGGGAGGGCGAGGGCGAGGCCCGCCACGCCGGGACCTACATGGCGAACCCGGTCGCGGTCGCCGCCACGTGGGCGGCGCTCGCGGAGATCCCGAGGCTCCGCCTGCCGGAGCGGGCACGGGCGATCGGCCGGCTCCTCCGGGCCGGGCTGGACAGGATCCGCCGCCGTCATCCAGCGATCGGTGATGTGCGCGGTAAAGGAGGACTCTGGGGGATCGACTTCGTTATCAGCCGGGCCACTCGCGAGCCCGACCCGACGACGGCCGCGGAGGTCTCCGGATCTCTCGCGCGCAGGGGTTACCTCGCCCTGGCAGGCAGCCGCTACGGGAACGTCGTCAGCGTCACGCCGCCTCTGGTGATCACCGATCGCCAGCTGAACGGCTTCCTCGAGGCGTTGGAGGATGTGCTGCTCCAACACGGGACTGAGCGTCCACGTCCCTGAACGGTTTCATGGGATAGGCGGGAGCGCTGGAGGTCATTAAGATCGAGGACGATGAATCTGCGCATCGAGCTTGAATCCGAATCCGATGGCCGCTGGATCGCTGAAGGGCGCTGGAAGGAGCGCTGACTTGAGAGCAAAGCTGGCCCTCGGGACCGCCATCCTGGGCGCGCTGGCCGTTGCGCTGACCACCATCGTGGGGGGCTTCGCCTTCCCGAGCTACAGCCACGCCTCCCAGTACATCAGCGAGCTCGGCGCCCGCGGAGCGCCGAACGCGGAGCTGGTCAATCTGGCGGGGTTCCTGCCGGCCGGCCTCCTCATCTCCGCGTTCGTGTATCTGGCGTGGAAAGCGCTGCCGCGCTCGCGGCTCGCCTCCCTGGGGCTCCTCGGGATCGCCTTCTTCGCCCTCGGCTACATCGGTGCCGCGTTCTTTCCCTGCGACGCCGGGTGTCGTCCGACGGAGCGGAGCTTCTCGCAGACCGCTCATGAGGTTTTCGGGCTCGCCGGCTACCTGACCGCCCCGCCGGCGCTTCTCGCGCTCGGCTGGCGAGCCCGGAGCTGGCTGGATGCCACCTGGCTTTCGGTTCTGGGATTCGTGTCCGGAGGGCTGACGTTGCTCTGCCTTCTGTTCATGTCTCCGGCTTTCGAGTACGCCGGTGCGGCCCAGCGCGTTCTCGAGGCGAGCATGCTGACGTGGATCGTCGCGTGCGCGGTGTACATCAACCGTCGCGGACGATCTGAATGAACCCTGAGCCTGCGGGCGGGGTTTCTACGGCGATGAAGAGACGCCTGACGCTCATTATCGCCATCGTCGCCCTGGTCGCATGCGTCGACGGAGGGCCCGTCGATCTCGATAGCGACGTCCCGATCGACGGCCGCGTCACCATCGCCTGGGACGGGCGCACGATCGACTGGGGGGCGCCGGAGTCGCTGAATGCCACGCTCGAGGACGGGCCGGCCGGAAGCACGATCTTGTGGCGCTCCCTGAACGACTTGTATCGCGGGCGGCCGGTCGTTCTCGGCCACGGCGCCTCGATCACGACGGCGGCCCTCCGACCGGGAATCACCACCGTCGAGGCGACGCTCATGATGGGTGACACACAGATCTCGCGCGACGTCGCGGAGATCTCGGTCCGCTACCGCGAGAGCTGGAACCTCGCGCTCGAGGGCCAGGTGCAGTATCCCAACGGCACCGTGGGCGACGTCTGGGTAAACGGTGGGCGGGCATACGTAGCGCGCCGATCCGCGGGCGGGATCTCCATCGTCGGCCTGGACGGTGCGGCGGTCGAGATCGGCCGCTTCACCGCCGACAGCCTGTTCACGCAGGACGTCAAGGTGGCGGACGGGGTCGCTTACGTCTCGCACGAGCCGGTCCCGGGCTTCACGGGCTATCCGTTCAGCGTCACGCTCCTTGACGTCAGCGATCCGGCGGCGCCCCTCGTCGTGGCCGGGGTGCCGGTCGAGGTCGCGCCCAGCGCGCACAACCTGTGGATCGACGGTGACCTGCTGACCGCCGCGGCGGGGGCCACGGACTTCTCTCTGTTCGACGTCTCCGATCCCGCCGCCCCGCGTCTCCTGAGCCGCATCGACCCCAGCCCCTCGACGGCTCATGACGCCCACGTGCGGAACGGGCTCCTGTTCGGCTCCAGCATGGGGTTCGGCTCCGACCCGGGGCGGCTGACGATCGTCTCCATCCTCCAGCCTTCATCGCCGGCCGTCCTCGGCGAGATCACCTTTCCGCCGCTGTCCTTCACCCACTCGTCGTGGCTCTCGGCGGACGGGCGTTTCCTGTACGTGGCCGAGGAGAACGTGAATGCCCCGATCCGAATCTACGACGTGACCGATCCGGCCGACCCGCGGCAGGTCGGGGCCTATCAGCCGCGTCTCGGGACGCTGCCCCACAACTTCCAGGTCCAGGACGGGCGCTTCGCCTATCTGTCGCACTACAAGCACGGAATCGAGGTGATCGATGTCTCCGATCCGACGCGGCCGCGCCTGGTGGGGTTCTATGACACGCATCCCGGGATCGACGAGGATCCCACCGGCCTCGCACCCGCGCACGACAAGGGACAGGACACCTTCGAGGGGGCGTGGGGGGTCCACTGGACGGACGACGGCCGGATCGTCGCCAGCGACATGAACCGCGGGCTGTTCGTGTTTCGATTCACCGGCCCTCTGGACTGACGGGCCGAAGCGGGGACCTACTCCGACTCGCCGATCGCCGGGCTTTCGGCCGGCTGCTCGAGAACGATCCGCAACCGGCTCACGCGCATGCCGTCCAGCGCCTCGACCTTGAGCCGGCATCCCGGCGCCTCGACCTCGTCGCCGATCTCCGGCCGGCGGCCGAGGATTCCGAAGAGGTAGCCGCCGATCGTGTGGTATTCCTCCTCGTCGAGCTCGAGGACGAAGCGCTCGTTCACATCCGGGATCAGCATGAGCCCGTCGATCAGAGCCTCGTGCTCGCCGACCTCGACCACGTCCGGCCACTCGGATTCCTCTTCGCTGCTCACGTCGCCGACGAGTCGCTCCAGCAGGTCCCGCAGGGTCACGATCCCGGCCGTGCCGCCGAACTCGTCGATCAGCACCACCATGTGGCGGCGATCGGCCTGGATCGCGGAGAGCAAACGGAACACCCGAACCGACTCCGGCATCACGATGGGGGTCTTCAGCACGCGCCGCAGGTCCAGCGGACCGTCCCGCTCCTGAAGGAGCGGGAGGAGGTCTTTGACGTTCAGGATCCCGAGGATGTTATCGAGCGAGCCGTCGTAGATCGGATAGCGCGTGAAGCCGTGATCGCCGAGGATTTTCTCGACCTGCTGCCTCGGCGCGGTCAGCGGCAGGCCGATGAGCTCGGTGCGCGGCACCATCACCTGGTTCGCGGTCATGTCGGCGAACTCGAAGACGCGGTGGATCAGCTCTTCCTCTTCGGGCTCGAGGACTCCCGCCTCGGTGCTCGCCGAGACGATCATCTTGAGTTCCTCTTCGGTGTGCGCGACGTGATGTCCGGCCCCCACCGGCTCGACCCCGAACATGCGCAGGAAGAGCCACCCCATGCTGTTCAGGAACATGATGAAAGGCTTGAACAGCGTCAGGAACCACTTCGTGGGAAGCGCCACCGCCAGCGCCATCTTCTCGGAGCGCTGGATGGCAACCGACTTCGGGGCCAGCTCGCCGAGCACGATGTGGAGCGAGGTGATGATCGCGAACGCGACCACGACCGCCATGGCGTGAGAGCTGATCAGCTGCCAAGTTGCCGGCAGCCAGGCGAAGAGCGGCTCCAGCATGGCCGCCAGAGCGGGCTCGCCGATCCACCCCAGACCGATCGACGCCATCGTGATTCCGAGCTGGGTCGCCGCCAGATACGCGTCGAGGTCCCCGAGCGCCTCGCGGACGGCGCGCGCCAGCGGCTTCCCCTCGCGGGCCAGCTCCTCGATCCGCGTCCGGCGGACCGAGACGAGGGCGAACTCGCTGGCCACGAAAAAGCCGTTCGCGGCCACCAGGACCAGAACGGCCAGCAGACGAAAGAGGATGTCCAGGCCGGATAAGTCGGTTTCCATTTCGAGGCATTGAAAGCTAATGCCCGCCGGGCCGAAATTCACCTTAGCCCGGTTGACGGGCCGGACCCGGGTCGCCTAGCCTCACCTTGCAAGATGCGCACCGACGAGATCCTGAGACGCGTGGAGGGGCTGGATCGGGCCACCGTCGACGCCTGCCAGGCGGCCGGGTGGATCCACCCCGATCTCCATCGAGGGGGGGACGACCCGCGCTGGTGGTCCGAGAGCGACCTCAACCGGCTCAGGGACATCCAGCGCTTCCGCCGGCAGGGCCTTCCGCTCGAGGACGCCTATCGGCGGGCGAAGGAGGACAGGTTCTTCGGGCTCTGCCCCTGCGACTGGCGCTGAGCCGCCCCGTCGCTGAAAATGGACGAGCTCTTCGTTGCGCTCCTTCGATGATCCTGCGGCACACGTGCGTCTCGGATCTTCTCTGTTGCGCGCCTCGATCTCGCCCATTTTGAGCGACCGGATTTTCCCACGCATCATAATGGAGGTGAACATCCTATGGAGGTGAAGATGAACGTTACGATCGAGTATTGTGGGGTCTGAAACTACAAGCCCCGGGCAGCCAGTCTGGCCGCCCTCATCGAGAGCCAGATCCCTTCCGCCGAGGTCGATCTGATCGAGAGCGGTGGAGGGGTGTTCGAGGTCGAGGTGGACGGCGAGCTGGTCCATTCCAAGAAGCGGACCGGGAGCTTCCCCGAATTCGATGACGTCCTCGAGGAGCTGCGGAAGCGCTGACCGGCGACCGCATCGACTTCTTGATCCTGGGCTCGGGGCCGGCCGGAGCCCGCGCGTCGGAGACGATCCGCCGCAAGGACCGGCAGGCCCGGGTGGTCGTCGTGTCAGCGGATCCGCATCCCTTCTACAATCGCATCCTCCTCTCCAAGGATTTCCTGAAGTCCGACGACATCGCGCCCGAGCAGATCGTGATCAAGCCGGCCGGGCTCTGGGAGGAGCAGGGGATCGAGCTTCGGAGCGGGGAGCGGGTGATCGGGCTCGACGCTGATGCCCGCCTGGCGCGCCTGGAGAGCAGGGAGGTCCTGCGCTACGAGCGATGTCTGCTCGCCACCGGCGCCACGCCTCTTCGCCTCCCGGTGCCGGGAAGCTCGGCGCCCGGCGTCCATACGCTGCGCTCGCTGGGTGACGCCATCCGTCTGCGACAGGCTGCGCGCGCGGCCCGGCGGGTGGTCGTGGTGGGCGGCGGGCTGATCGGGGTCGAGGTCGCCGCGGCCATGACGGAGCGGGGGCTGAGCTGCACGGTGATCGAGCGTCAGGGATGGCTCTTCGGCCAGGTGGCGCCCGAGCCGGTCGGCCGCGGGCTACAGAGGATCCTCGAAGAAGGCGGGGTCGAGGTCGTGACCGGCGCGACTGTGACCGGCTTTCGGCCGCAGGACGGTGGGCTGCGGGTCGAGACCCTGCGGACGGCGGCCGAAGCACGGACCGGGGCCGAGGCGTGGAGCTGTCCGGGAGATCTGGTGGTCATGGGAGTCGGGGTCCGTCCCGAGACCGGCTTCGTCGAGAACGTCGAGCGGACGGCCGGCGGCGGGATCGTTGTGGATGAGCGCCTTGAGGCGGCGCCCGGTCTCTGGGCGGCGGGCGATGTGGCCGCCTATCCGAACCCGCGCGCCGGACTCCGGCACCGGGTCGAGCACTGGGTCCACGCGCAGCACCAGGGACGGCTGGCGGGGGCGAACATGACCGGCGACGGCCTGACGTACGGGGAGATCACTTCCTACGACACCACGATCTTCGGCACGACGATCCAGGTCTTCGGCGTGTCCGCCCTCGCCGAAGAGTGGTCGGTGAAGGGTCTCGACGGCGCGATGGCGGGGATCGCCTGGGGTTCGCGAGGGGGCCGTGTTGTGTCAGCCTATCGCTTTGGAGATACAGATGTTACGCTTGATGATATCAAGCTGCGTCTGACGTCGTCGTAGAGTTTCCAGCAACCGGGCGTCCCCATCGACAATTTCTCTGGTGGCCTCACGGCTGGAGGGTCATGGCGCTCAGAACCCGTCGCTTCCCACTCGTTCTCGTCCCGCTGCTGGTGATCGCTGGGAGTTGTGACGATTCACCCACTGGGACCGGCCTTTCTGACCTCTCGCGGGCCCGCACTCTGTGGTCACAGAACGGGTTTACGGATTACGACTATACGCTGACGCAGAGCTGCTTCTGCGGGTTCGTGGGTCAGGCGCGGGTCGGGGTGCGCGACGGAGCGGTCGTGTCGGTGAACAGCCTCGAGACCGGAGAGGCGATTCCGGTCGAGTTCCTGAGGTTCCGAACGGTCGAGGGGGCGTTCGATCTCATCCAGTCATTTCTGAACGAGCAGGCGGATCGGCGGGTCGAAGTCCGATTCCACGACCGGCTGGGCTACCCGGTGAGCGGGTTCCTCGACATCTTCCAGGTCGCCGACGAGGAGCTGCAGTTCGAGATCGAGGATCTCGAGCCGGCCGGCTAGGCCTCCTCGTCGCCGTCCTCCGCGAGGCCGAGGAAGTCGCGCGTCGAGCGCTCGAGGATCTCCTGGGCGCGGGGGTCGCTGAGATCCAGGCGGTACTCGTTGATCACCATGACCTGCATCCGCTTCGCCTCCTCCCAGCAGTCGGCGCAGATCTTCTCGGCGATCCGGCGGCCGAGGGCGTCCGGGTAGGGCGGCCGCTCGAGGGCCGTCTTCGTCTCGCCGCACCGCAGACACTTCAGCTCAGCCATCGTCGTCCTCCTCGTTCGCGGGCGTGTCGGCACCGGCCAATGCGGATAGCCTGTCCCCGTGCACGGTGACGATCTCGATCACCTGGAAACGTCGGGCCCCGCCCGGCGCGTCGAGCTGGATCCGGTCGCCTGGTCGCGCGCCCAGGATGGCGCGGCCGAGCGGGGAGGCGAGCGAGATCATGCGGCCGTCGAAGTCGGCGAACTCGGGGAACACAAGCTGCCACGAGTTGCTTTCCCCTTCCTCGTCTTCGAGCTGGACCCGGGAACCGAACCCGGCCTGGTCGCGGGGGACCGCGCGCAGGTCTATCGAGCTCAGCTCGCTCTGTCGTCGGGTGAGCTGCGAGAGCCGGGCGCGCACGAACTCCTGGCGCTCGAGGGCGGCCGTGTACTCGGCGTTCTCCCTGAGATCCCCGAGCGCGCGCGCCTCGGCGATGATGCGGGGAAGCTCGATCCGCAGTTCGCGGTCGAGCTCCACGATCTGCCGGTCGAGCCGTTCGCGGAGCTCCTGGAGCATGGTCGGGCCTCTCACGCTGGTCGCCATGGTCTGTCCGATACGCCCGCGGGTTCCTCCCGCGCACGAAAAAACGCGGCCGAGTGCGCCGCGCGTTCCGGACTCGCGATGCGATGGACGGAAGGCAAGATAGACCGGCGGCGAAGGGTCCGCCAGACGTGAGTGGCGGCACGGAAAGACGGGCACGCGGCCCACGCACGGAGGCCTGGGACCGGGCCGCGGCCCGCCACCGGCTCGAGGAGACAGCCTGGGACCTGGTGGTCGTCGGAGGTGGCGTCACCGGGGCCGGCGTGGCGCGGGACGCCGCGCTACGCGGGCTTTCGGTGGCGCTTGTCGAGGCAGGGGACTGGGCCGCCGGGACCTCCTCCAGGACCACCAAGTTCGCGCACGGGGGACTGCGCTACCTGGAGCTCCTCGACTTCGACCTGGTCCGGAGGGCGCTCGCCGAGCGGGCCGTCCTGCTGGCGATCGCGCCCCACCTGACCCGCCCGACCGCGTTCCTGATCCCCGCCCTCGAGCTCTCGCTTCCCTTGTGGAAGATGCGGCTCGGCCTGGGGCTCTACGACGCTCTCGCCGGTCGAGGCCGCCTGGGCCGCCATCGAATCCTGAGCGTGGCGGAGGCGCGTTGCCGCGAGCCGCTGCTGGGGCCAGCCCGAGTGGAAGGTGCCGGCCTGTACGGCGACGCGCTCGTGCGTGACGCGCGGCTGGTCGTCGAGACGGTGGCGGACGCCCGGCGGGCAGGCGCGACGGCGGCCAGCTATTGCGCCGTCGGGGCGTTGGAGCGCTGGGGCCGGGGATGGCTGGGCGAGGTCGAGGATCGGCGGGACGGATCGCGGTTCACGCTCCGGGGTGCGGCCTGGGTCAACGCGACCGGTCCGTGGTCGGACCGGCTGCGATCGCGCGCGGCCCCCGGCCGGCCGGCGCTTCTCGAGCCCACCAAGGGCGTGCACGTCGTGGTCCCGCGGGAGCGGCTCCCGCTCCGGGACCCGATCGCGCTCCCCGCCGTCGACGGGCGCCTCGTCTTCGCCGTGCCCGAGGGGCGCTGGACCTACATCGGGACGACCGACACGCGCGAGGACGGGGACGTCGACGATCTAGGGGTCGGCGCCGACGACGTCGAGTATCTCGTATCGACGTTGCAATCGGCGCTCGACGCCGACCTGGCCGTATCGGACGTGGCGGGCGCGTGGGCCGGCTGGCGTCCGCTCGTACGGGTGGGGACGCGCGGAGATCCGGACGCGATTCCGCGGGAGGAGGTCATCGAGGAGACCGCGCCGGGCTTTCTCACCGTGGCGGGGGGGAAGCTCACCACCTACCGCCGGATGGCCGAGGAGACCGTCGACCGCGTCCTCGAAGGGCTCGGCCGTCCGGCCGTCCCCTGCTGCACGGGTCGCCGGCCGTTGGTCCCGGGGTCGGTGGGGGGGACGGGCCCGCCGGCCTGGGCGTCGCCGGAGCAGGTGGCTCGAGTGCGCGAGCTCTTCGGTCCCGACGCCGACGACGTCTTTGCGCGCTGGAACGCCGAGCCGGAAAGCTCCGAGCCGCTGGGGCCTGGTGTTTCCTGCGGCGCGGCCGAGGTCGAGCGTGCCGCCCGCGAGATGGTGGAGACGCTGGAGGACCTGGTCGACCGGCGGCTGAGTGCCCTGCCCGGAGGCGTGCCCGTCGACCGGGAGACGCTCGATCGCGTCGCGTGGGCGGCGGCGCCGGTCACGGGGTGGGATGAGGCGCGCCGGCGGGCGGAGGTGGCCGGCTTCCGGCAGGGAGCACGGGAAGCTTCGGCGGTTTGATGAGCTTGCCTGAGCGGGGTGACGCTCTACCCAGCGCCGACGGGAAGCCGACCGGTGGCGAGTGGGGTGCGGTTGCCAGGCACGTCACAGGCAGCCAGACAATGCAGCCACGCCCGGCCGTCGTGTGACGCATCCTTCCACTCTGTCCCTTTGCGCTGGCAGGCCGAGGGCGCGGCGGTGCGCCCCAGTTTCTGTTTCCAGATCGGAAGGTGGTCCAGCCCGATCGCGTACATGCCGCCGTGCCGGACGTCGACAAACTCTCGCTTCAGCAGATCGAACTGCCGATGGAAATACGCGGCATAGTCCACGTCTTTCGGCTGCAACGTGCTGAGCGCGAGCAACGCCCTCAGTCCCTCGGCCTGGACCCACCACGATTTGCGGCGAACGATCAGTCCGTGCCCCTCGATGGCCGAGGGAGGCGTGGCTGGAGCGGCGAAATAGAACCCGCCCCGATCGCGGTCCCAGCCGACCTCAAGCGCGTAGCGTGCGATCCGACGCGCGATGCGAGCAAGGTGATCCGGATCATCCACGACCGTGCCCGCGGAGATGAGTCGATGAATCGTTTGCAGCCCGGTGCCGAAACGCACCAGGTGCGGCACCGGCGTCCAGTTCGGCTGAAACAGGTAAGCCATTGCGCCGGAAGGGGAGACCGCGCTGTCACAGATCACCGACACCAGCTCATGCACGCGCTCCGTGACGGTCGGAACGGGACGCACGCCATGGAAACAGATCAGCGCTTCGAGAAGATCGGAGTGAACGTTCATGTCTTTCAGACCAACCGGTGTCCCGATGCTATCCAACCCTGAATCCCATGGCGGCTGGGATGCGTCGAGGATGGCCGTGCCGTCGCGCGCCAGAAGTCCAAAGTACCCGCCGTCGGACCGGTCATGGGCATGCGCCTCGAGCCACTCGAAGGCGTCGCGCGCCAGGTCGAGCGCGCTTGAATCACCACTCGCTCGAAACACGGCCGTGCAGGCCTGGAGAGCGTAGGCTGCGCCGTGGCTATGCTTGGTATCCGCCTCGAGCGGCTTCCCCGCGCGATCCAGGCGGTGAAACCACCCACCCGAGTCGCGGTCCCACATGACCTCACGGAGATAGCGAAACCCATGCCGCACCGCGTGACGTAAGCGCTCGTCGCCGGGATAGAGCTGACTTGCTTCCGCCGCGAGCAGGGTGTGCCGGGCTTGAAACTCGAGCAGTTTCGCGTGCGGTCCGCAAGAGCTCCAACGCCGGTCGAAATCACAGAGAAAGCCGCCGTATTCGGTATCGATCGAGCGCGGAAACCACACGTCCAGGACATGCGCGTTCAGGATGTCCTCGATCTCGGCGGCGGTCGGACTGTTCCAGGTCACGGAGGGTCGCTTCCGGGGGGAGGCCCGATGGAATCGTAGGGGGCCGGGCGGCTTTCGCCCCCCGCCGCCCGTTGACGGTCGAGGGCGCGTCTGACCCACACGAGGATGTCATCGCGCATCGCGTCCTGACGGCGAGTCATATTCTCGGAGTGCATCCGGTGACGGACGAGGATCTCATCTATCAGATGCACGCGGGCGCCGGCGTCCCGCGCCCGCAGGAGCCAGTCCTGGTCCTCGCCCGTCATCAAAGAGGGATCGAAGACGACTCTTTCGAGGAGTTTCCGCCGAACCATCCCCGACTGGGTGACGGTCCCCGGGCGGGGCTGGGCGAAGGCGGTTTCGCCGAGCCGCTCCTCCTCCTCCGCCATCTCGGGGATCCAGAACCGCTGGATGTGTGTCAGGCAGACGTCGAGATCCGGTACGGCCTCGAAGCAGGCCACCTGCCTCTCGAGCCGGAGGGGCGCGGCGATGTCGTCGGAATCGAGAAACGCGACGAGATCCCCGCTCGTCATCTCGATACCGAGGTTGCGTGCCGCTGCCGGGCCGGCATGGTCCTGATGCGCGTAGCGGACGCGCTCGCCGTACCCTGTCGTCGCCTCTCGCGAGCCATCGGTCGATCCGTCGTCGATGACGACGATCTCACGCGGTGGACGGGACTGTGCGAGCAGGCTTTCGATCGCCTCGGCCAGCCAGCGCCGGCCGTTGTAGACGGGGATCACGCAACTTACGGGCGGGGACATTCCCACGCAGGGAATGGTAAGCGCTTTTCTACTCATCGACAAAACCGGGTCATGCCGATTGGCCTGCGAGTCGGGCCGGCGTTTGACGGTCCCCGAAGGCCGGCGACAGATTCCCCCGTCATGATCACGATCGGATCGCTCGCGCTCGACCGGCCGCTCCTCCTGGCGCCCATGGAGGACGTCTCGGACCAGCCCTTCCGGCTCATGTGCCGGCGGCTGGGGGCGGACGTCGTCTATACCGAGTTCATCTCCTCCGAAGGGCTGATCCGGGACGCCAGGAAATGCCTCGAGAAGCTGTCCCTCGCCGACGGCGAACGACCGGTCGGGATCCAGATCTTCGGCGCCTCGGTCGAGGTGATGGTCGAGGCGGCGCGGATCGCCGAGCAGGCCCGCCCCGAGCTGATCGACATCAACATCGGCTGCCCGGTGAAGAGTGTCGCCTGCAAGGGCGCCGGCGCGGGCCTCCTTCAGGACCCCGACCTCATGGCCGCCATCGTTCGGGGGATCGTCGAAGAGGTCGACCTGCCGGTGACGGTGAAGACCCGCCTGGGCTGGGACAACGACTCGATCCGGATCGTCGAGAACGCGCGCATGTTCGAGCGGCTGGGCGTTCAGGCGCTGGCCATCCACGGACGGACGCGGGCGCAGCAGCGGAAGGGCGCGGCCGACTGGGAGTGGATCCGCCGCGCCAGGGAG
The DNA here is from genome assembly GCA_050732875.1 of Gemmatimonadota bacterium. GTDB lineage: Bacteria > Gemmatimonadota > Gemmatimonadetes > JACCXV01 > JAHWKZ01 > DASRVA01. The sequence goes on from JBOHRQ010000009.1 coordinate 49,626, forward strand.
GCGGTGTCGATCCCCGTCTTCGGGAACGGCGACATCCGGGAGCCGGCCGAGGCCATCCGGATGTTCGACGAGTACGGCGTCGACGGCGTCATGATCGGCCGCGGGGCGATCGCCGACCCGTGGATCTTCCTGCGAGCCAAGGCTTATCGCGACACCGGCCGGGTTCCCGAGATCGAGCCGGACGAACGGATCGGGACCGCCCTCGAGCACCTCGATCTGTCGGTCGAGTTCAAGGGAACGCCCCGCGGCGTGGTAGAGTTCCGGAAGCACTGGAAGGGCTATCTGCGCGAGCTGCCGGACGCTGGCGAGGTGCGCTCGGATCTCATGCGGCTCACCGAACGGGAGCCCATCGTCGATCGTCTTCTACGGTACGCCGCCGAGCTGGGCGTGGAGCCGGTGGGAACCGGCGCTGAGCCCGGGGAGGCGCTGGACCCGCCCCGGGCGGTGCTGGACTCGCCCCGGGCGGCGCTGTCGGCGGTGGCCGCCTAAGGGCTTCGTAGCGGCCCGCGGCCGACGCCGCGCCGCGAATTCGAAAACGGACAGGAGGTCATGAATGGCAACCGGAAAGCGCCCCGCGCAACAACCGCCGTCTCCATGGGGGCGGTGGGTCGTGGTTCTCGCCGCGCTGGTCGTGGCAGGCGCCGCCGTATGGTGGTTCACGCAATCATCGGAGGCCGGTCAGGACGTCGGCGCCATCTCGGAGGAGGCGGCCGGCCCAGGACCGCAGCCGCTGGACCTGAGCGGCGCGGGTCCGACCGTGGAAGCCGCGGCGGAGGTCGACGCCCCCGCCGAAAGTCTGGCCGCCGCCGGGCCCGAAGCTCCGAGCGGCGTCAACATCTCGAACGACCCGCGCCGCGGAAGCGCCTCGGCGCCGGTGACGATCGTCGAGTTCTCCGACTTCCAGTGCCCGCACTGCGCCACCTTCCACCAGGAGGTCTTTCCCGCTCTCCAGAGCCTCTACGGGGAGCAGGTCCGGTGGGTGTTCGTGAACCGATTCTTCCCACAGCACGTGATGGCGGAGCGGGCGGCGATGGCCGGGGAGTGCGCCGCCCGGCAGGGGAAGTTCTGGGAGTTCGCCGATCCCGTGTTTCGTGACCAGGCGGACCTGAGCCGGGGGATGCTGGACGATGTCGCCCGTGAGATCGGTCTCGAGATGGCTGCCTACGGCGCGTGCATGGAGAACGCCGAGACGGCGAGCGAGGTGGCCGCCGACCAGGCCGAGGGCGAGCGGCTCGGAGTCGACGCCACGCCGACCTTCATCGTGAATGGCCGGCGCGTGGTCGGCTCCCAACCCGTCGAAACCTGGAACCAGATCCTGGGGCCGTACTTCGGGCGGTAGTGGGAAGGCCGAGCCGTCTGAGGAGGCAGACTCTAGCGGGCCGCCCCCACCCTGGCGCGGGAGAGCTGCTTGACGAGCTCCCCCACGACCTGTTTCGCGTCCCCGAACAGCATGTAGGTCTTGTCGAGGAAGTAGAGCTCGTTTTCGATACCGGCGAACCCGGTCCCCTTGCCGCGCTTGATCGCGAACACCGTCCGCGCCTTGTCGGCTTCGATGATCGGCATGCCGTAGATCGGCGTCGCCTTGTTGTGCCGGGCGGCAGGGTTGACGACGTCGTTGGCGCCGATCACCAGCGCGACATCGCACTGCGCCATGTCGGGGTTGATGTCGTCCATCTCCACCAGGTCGGTGTAAGGGATGTCGGCTTCGGCCAGCAGCACGTTCATGTGGCCCGGCATGCGACCGGCCACCGGGTGGACGGCGAACTTGACCTGGATCCCGCGTCGCCTGAGCTGGTCGTACAGCTCGCGCACCCGGTGCTGGGCCTGGGCGACCGCCATGCCGTACCCTGGGATGATGACCACGAGCGACGCCTGCTCGAGGACCTGGGCCGCGCCCTCGATCGTCTCCGCCTTGTAGACCTTGTGGTCGGTGCCGGCCTCGACCGGCTGCACCTTTCCGAAGGCCCCGAACAGGACGTTGGTGAACGACCGGTTCATGGCCCGGCACATGATGATGGAGAGGATGAGGCCGCTCGCGCCGTCCAGGGCGCCCGCCGTGATGAGGAGCTTGTTGTCGAGAACGAACCCCATCGCGACCGCCGAGAGGCCCGCGTACGAGTTCAGGATAGAGATCACGGTCGGCATGTCGGCGCCACCGATCGGGATGATGAGGAGAACCCCGAACGCCAGCGCGAGAACGATGATGGCGGGGAAGACGACAGCGGACCACGGTCCGGTCGGGTCGAGAACCAGGAAGATCCCCAGCACGACCGCCAGCGCCAGCAGGCCGATGTTGATGACGTTCTGGAGCGGATACGTGACCGGCCGCTGAGGGATCCACCGGACCTCCTGGAGTTTCCCGGCCGCCATCAGACTCCCGGTGAAGGTGAGGAACCCGAGGATGATCTCGGCCACGATGGCGGTCGTCCGGAAGGTCGTGAGCTGGGCCGGATCGTGGCCGGCCCAGAGGTAGTACTTGGCCGTTCCCACGAGACCGGCGGCGAGGCCGCCGAAGGCGTGCGAGAGCGCGGTTCGCTGGGGGACCGCGGTGAGCGGAACGCGCGACAGCGGTACGCCCACGATGAAGCCCGCGATGATGGCCAGGATGATCCAGCTATGATGGACGATGCCGGGCTGGATCCACGTCGCTCCGACCGCGAGGATCATGGCGATGACACCGGCGATCACGCCGCGGCGGGCGGTGCGCACGCCGTTCATCCAGTGGAGCGCAAAAACGAAGAGCAGGGTCGCCGCCAGATAGGCGAGCTGGACGATGTGCGTCATCGCTTTTCCGCGCGCGGGGTCTGCTTGAACATCTTCAGCATCCGGTCGGTGATCAGGAACCCGCTCACGATGTTCGTCATGGAGGCGAAGAGCGCGACCGCGCCGAGGAACCGAATCTCCGGCGGATAGTCGGAGCCCGTCACGATGATGGAGCCGACCACGGCGATTGCCGAGATCGCGTTCGTGAGGGACATGAGGGGCGTGTGAAGCAGACGGGAGACGCGCAGGATGACGCCGAGACCGATCAAGGTCGCCAGCGCGAAGACATAGATCATCGGCCAGTAGTCCACGTTGGCCGGTGCGTGCTCGGCCTGGGCCGCGATCAGGATCGCTTCCTGTAGCATTCCGCACCTCGTCCGATCAGTGTGTGCCTGGCGGTCGTGCAACATAATAGAGACCGGGGTCATGGGGGAGCACGTCAGACCCCCGGCAGTGGGTCAGACCCACGACCAGATCTCCGGCGTGTGCGACGGAAGGCTGGGCTCGGCGGCTCGCGTTGACGGCGTGGCAGGGCCGTCGTAAGTTTTTGTTTCGCATTCCGCCTGGGTAGCTCAGTTGGTAGAGCACGTGACTGAAAATCACGGTGTCGGCGGTTCAATTCCGTCCCCAGGCACCACATTCGCGCGTCGCCCCCCGGATCCGAAGCTCCTTCGGGGTCGCGACCGTACCCCGCCCGAGCCACCGTAGCTCAGATGGTAGAGCAGCTCACTCGTAATGAGCAGGTCCGCGGTTCGAGTCCGCGCGGTGGCTCCATGCCTCGGGAGATCACGGAGAATGGCGCTGGGGCAGATGGCCGCGCCGGGGTGGTGCTCGACGTGGTGAAGTTCGCTGGCTCGTGCCAGGGGCGGCCGGCTTGAGCTGAGCCGCTTCGCCCAGCTATGCTTTTCCGGGCTTGGACAGGGTGCGATATTCGTGGGAATGCAGACGCCTCTTCCCATTACCGCCGAGGCTCTGGGACGATCCATCGGGGAGCGCTTCGACGCGGTCGCCCTCGCTTGCCCACAACGCATCGCGATCAAGACGCCGCACGCAGAAATCGGATACGGGGAACTCGCTGACCTGAGCAACCGCGTCGCATGCCGTGTCCGCGAGATCCTGGCGGCCTGCCCATCAGCATTGGTGTTCCCGGTCGCTGTTCTCCTGCCGCAAGGAATCGAGGTTGTCGCCGCGCAGCTCGGGATTCTCAAGGCCGGTGGCTGCTACGTACCGCTGGACCCACAGCATCCGATAGCACGCCTGCGGGATACTGTCGAACATGCCGACGCCCGCCTGCTGATCACGAACGGCCGCTTCGCTGATATGGCCGCCTCGTTGAACCGCGACATCGGGTCCGTCATCGACGTCGAACGGCTGCAGCCGGACGGCGCACCCCTGTCAGGGTCTCCTGGAATCGACTCTGATTCTCTCGCGTACATCTACTACACCTCTGGCTCGACCGGACGTCCCAAGGGCGTTGCCGACACGCATCGTAACGTGCTGCACAACGTGCTGCGCTACACGCTGACCCTCGATATCCGCGCCCACGACCGGCTGACGCTCTTGCAGTCGCCTGCCTTCAGCGGCGCCGTGTCGAGCACATTCTGCGCCCTGCTCAACGGCGCGATGCTCTGCCCATACGATCTGCACGAGGAGAGGCCCGATCGGCTGGCGGAGTGGCTCGTCGAATGCGGCATCACGGTGTACCACTCGGTGCCTACTGTCTTCCGGACACTGGTCGCCGGACGTCGTGAGTTTCCCCAACTTCGAATTGTCCGCCTCGAAGGCGATCGCGCGCTGGCCCGCGATGCCGAACTCTTCAAGGCGCACTGCCCGGAGGGCTGCACGCTCGTCAATGGCTTGGGCACAACGGAGACGGGCATCGCCCGCCAGTTCTTCGTGTCCCACGACACCGAGGTTGGCGATGGTGTGCTTCCGGTCGGACATGCGGTCCCCGATGTGGAAGCGTTCGTCGTCGATCGCGCCGGGAACCCGCTGGATGATGGGCAGACCGGCGAAATCGCCGTGAAGAGTCGTTACCTCGCGGTGGGGTACTGGAGGGATCCCGGGTTGACCGCCCGGAAGTTCCTTCCGGCCCTCGACGATGACGCAGCACGGGTCTATCGAACCGGTGATCTGGGCCGCATGCGACACGACGGGTGTCTGGAATATTTGGGGCGGTCGGATTCGCTCATCAAGATCCGCGGGCAGGCCGTCGCTCCGGGAGAGGTCGAGCGGGCGCTCCTCCACGTCCCCGGAGTTTTGGACGCGGCGGTTGCCGCCCGAATGGCCGATCCGGGAGAGCTCGAGCTGATTGCCTTCGTTGCGGGAACCGCGCACCTCACATCGGCGCGGGTCAGGTCCGCCCTGCGTCAGCAGCTGCCCGACCATATGGTCCCGGCCGTGATCGTGCTTCGTGATGCACTGCCGGTTACTCCCTACGGAAAGGTAGATCGCGGCGCGATCGAGGGATGGGCAAATCAGGAAGCACGGCCATCGCAGGACGGCACCCCGGCTCGAAACGAACTGGAGAAGGAGATCGCCCGCATCTGGGCTGGTGTCCTCGGTCATCGTGCTATCCCCGTGGATGTCCCGTTTCTGGATCTGGGGGGCGACTCGCTGCAGGCCATGCAGATCCTGATGCAGTTGCACCGGGACATGGGGGTCGGCATGTCACCGGCGGATTTCTTCGATCTGCCCACGGTTGCGAGCCAGGCGCAGTTTCTCGAGCCTCTCATCGACGGGGCAGGATCGCGGAGAGCATGAAGGGGACCTCGTCAACTCTCGCCCCACTCTCCTGGATGCAGGAACAGATCTATTTCATGGAACGGCTTTCTCCGGAGAATCCGGCCTACCACTCCGGACTCGGCTTGCGTCTCATAGGTGCGCTGGACGTGGACGCGCTTGAACGCGCCCTCGGAGAGGTCGTCCGTCGCCACTCCGTGCTTCGCTCACGAATCCAGGTCACCGAGGCTGGACCGCTATCCGAGGTGCTCCCTTTCGAAGCTCCGGGGCTTCGGCGGGTGAGCTTCGCTCTTGCGACCGGTGACGATCCACTCGCCAGCGGTCGAGCATGGGGAAACCACGACGCGCGAAGTCCGATGAGCCTGGAACAAGGACCTCTGTATCGCTTCTCCCTCCTTGAACTCGGAAACGATGATCATCTGCTCATCGTCGTTCTCCATCATCTGGTGTCGGACACCTGGACACACGTGGTACTCGTCCGCGAGGTCCTGGCTTGTTACCGCGCCTTCATCAATGGTCAGAAGCCGCGCCTGCCAGAGCTTCCCATCCAGTACGAGGACTTCGCCCGCGGGCAGCGAGCTCGACTTGACGGAACGGAGTTGAACCGGGGGGTTCAGTACTGGAGACGAGCGCTCGAGGATTCGACGCCGTGGATCGAGTTGCCGGGGGATCGCTTGCACGCCGCGCCGGGAGTGAACTCGGATCGGGTCCAGTGGACGGTTCCGGGGGATCTGGTGGGAAGCGTGCGGGCCCTCGGCTCGACCACGGGTGCGACCCCTTTCATGGTGTTGACCGCCGCGCTCGGGACGCTTCTCTCGAGATATTGCGGCGGTGACCGGGTGGTCGTGGCCGCCGTCTTCAGCAGCCGAGTTCCTGAGAAGGTCAAGGATCTGGCAGGGTGCTTCATCAACACGCTGCCTCTCCCGGTCGACTTGGGCGGGGATCCGACAGTGGCGGAGTTGGTCGATCGTGTCCGCGCGATGGTGCTGGGAGGCTTCGAGCACCTGGAGGTCCCGCTCTCGAAGGTCGTGACGTCAACGCAGGTGGGGCGGGTATCGGGTGGGCGGCCGTTTCATCAGGTCCTGATCAACTTCAAGAACCATCCCGTGACTCTCGGGGGCGTGGCAGCCGATGGATTGCTGTGGGAGCGCGTTCGGATCACCCCCGAGGCACCAGCCGTCGACCTGGCACTGGAGGTCGCCGTGCAGGGAGACGTCTGGAACTGTGAGTTGGAATACGACGTAGAGCGACTCGACGCGGATGCTGTGGAGCAGATCCGTGGCCATCTCACGGTCCTTCTCGAGGGGATGACGAAAGATCCCAGGTCCCGGGTGCACGAGCTCCCAATCCTGACCGGATCGGAGCGTCGGCGACTTGTCGAGGATTGGAACGATACCGCGACTCCTTTCCCGCGCGATGCGACGGTTCCGTCGGTTTTCACGAAGGTCGCGAAATCCCACGCGCGCTCGATCGCGGTCACCGACGGCAAGCGGGTGCTGCGCTTTGACGAAATCGACGCGCTCTCGGATCGCCTGGCGGAGCGTCTCGTCCAACTCGGGGCTCGCCCGGGCTGCGCGATCGGGATTCAGATTCCGCGCTCGGCCGAGAACATCCTATCGATGGTGGCTGTCCTGAAGACCGGCGCTGCCTACATTCCGCTGGACCCAGACCATCCGGTCGCCCGAAACGAGCGAATTCTCAGCGGGGCCGGCGCCCGGCTGGTGATGACCTCGAGAAACGGAGGAGGGCATCGAATCCAGGGCGTTGAAGAGCTGGTCGTGGACCTCGATTCCCTCGTCGGATCCGAGCCAGGGATCGAGGTTGCGGGAGAGGCAATGGACACGGCCTGCATCATGTACACCTCAGGCTCCAGCGGAGAGCCGAAGGGGGTGGCCGTTCCTCATCGGGCCATCTTGCGTCTGGTCTCGAACACCGATTACGTGCAGCTCGGACCGGGAGACGTGGTGGCACACGTCTCCAATCCGGCTTTTGACGCGGCCACGTTCGAGGTGTGGGGGCCGCTGCTGACGGGAGCACGATTGGTGGTGCTCGACCGGCAAACCGTCCTCTCTCCCTGTCGGCTCGCCCGAGCGCTTCGGGATCACGAAGTCACCACGCTGTTTCTGACCACCGCGTTGTTCAACGTGATGGCCAAGGAGTCGCCGGGCGCTTTCGAGCCGCTTCGCGAGGTTCTGTTCGGCGGAGAAGCGGTCGACCCGCAATTCGTTCGCCGCGTGCTCACGGACAGGCCTCCGCGACGTCTGTTGCATGTTTACGGACCCACGGAGGTCGCAACGTTCGCGACATGGTTCCGGGTCGAGGAGGTCCCTGCCCAGTCGTCCATCGTCCCGATCGGGAAGCCGATCGCGAACACGACGGCCTACGTGCTGGACGAGCGACGACGCTTGGTTCCCGAACGCGTTGCGGGAGAGCTCTATCTGGGGGGAGACGGGGTCGCGTCGGGATACATGGGAGATCGCGACGGAACCCGGGAGCGATTCGTGCCCGACCCCTTCTCGCTCGATCAGGAAGCGCGCCTTTACCGGACCGGAGATCGGGTCCGTCGTCGGCGGGACGGAGCGCTCGAATTTCTCGGCCGATACGATCGCCAGGTAAAGATCCGAGGTTTCCGCATCGAACCCGCGGAGATCGAAAGGAGCCTCTGCGAGCACCCCGCCGTTTCCAGTTGCGTCGTTGATCTGTGGGAGACGGAAGGCGAGAAGCGACTCGCGGCGTGGGTGGTGTCTAGTGGGCAGACCCTCGATCTGGCGGCTCTGGCCCGTTTCCTCCGGAGAAGCCTGCCCGCGCACATGGTGCCCTCCGCGTTTGTCCCGGTCGCCACGCTCCCCTTGACCGCGAACGGGAAGATCGATCGCCGTGCGCTTCGCGGACCCGATTCGGCAAGGCGGAATGGGTTCGCCGAGCCTCTCGACGCGCACACTAGGGCCGAGCGGGGCAGTCTCGATGAACTGGAGGCCACGCTTGTGAAGATCTGGGAGGAGGTGCTCAAGACGCAGGGAATCGGGCTGCATGACGATTTTTTCGAGGATCTTGGCGGGGATTCCCTGCTCGCGGTGCATCTATTTTCTCTGGTGGAGCGCAGACTGGGAGTGGAATTGCCGCCGGAAGTCCTTTTCCGTTCCTCGACGATCTCCGATCTCGCAACTGAGGTACGAGGGTCTCGCGTTCTCGAGACCGGGGCTCTCTTTCCACTCCAGCCGCTTGGAACCTTGTCGCCGCTGTTCTGCCTGCATGGGGGAGGCGGCCATCTGCTGATCTACCGTGATTTCGCCCGCTGTTTTGCACCTCACCGACCCGTGTACGGTTTCGGCCTTGCCAGAGCATTGCGCATCGGTTTTATCACTGCCCGTGTGGAAGCGATGGCCGAGCGCTACCTGGAAGAGCTCGTGCAATTTCGCCCGGATGGTCCCTACCACCTCGCGGGATACTCGTATGGAGGGCTGGTCGCGTGGGAAATCGCGCGACGGTTGAAGGCGGCTGGCCGGGAGGTCGGGCTGCTCGTCATGTTCGATGCGGCCCGCCGCCCTCTCCGGACGCTGTCACGTCCGGCGCGGGCTCGACTGATGATTCGGGCGGCGGCCTCGATTGGGAAGGGGAACATGCAACGCGTTCGCGTCGAACCGCCATCCGGATGGATCGGAATCGCCGGCGAGAAGGTGGGCGGCGTCCGCTCCCGATTGCGGGCGCGCAGCGGGCTAGGTGTCGACCCCGCTCAGGATCGTGATCTCCTTGCTATGTGCCGACTGGCGTCCAGGCGCTACCGGCCTCAACCCTATGCGGGAGATCTCGTCTATTTCTGCGCGCAGTCGGGGTTGGACGACGAAGATCTCATCTGGCGGAGACTGACAGGGGGGCGGATGCAAGTGATTCGGATCCCGGCTGCCCACCTGGATTTTTTCAAGTCTGGGAGTATCGCCATGGCCGAGCAAGTGAAAGGCTGTTTGGAAGACGTCGAGCAGGGGCCGCGGGCTTCGGTGATCGATCGATGACCAGGTCCCGTGCGCTGCCCGCGGCCCGACTCCCTGGTGACATCTACCGCTATCGCGGCCCTCGGTCGCGAGGGACGGAGGGCAGGTGCCAGTGCACCCTCAGGCTTGCCATGTCCAACTGGAATATATTATTGTTCCATCTGGAAGGAGCGCGGACGTGCAGGTCAAGGTTCCGGAAGTAGCCGAGGTCCTGGGCGGGCGAAAAGCCCTCGGCCGGAATATCCAGAGCGTGGAGGACCTCCGGCTTGCGGTGGAGGACGGCCTCCCCGTCCGTTCGCTGCACCTGGCCGTCAGGCGAATCGCGTCAACCTCCAAGGAAGCCGCTCACCTGACCTTCGAGATCGTACCACGGACGACCCTGCATCGGAGAAGGAGACGCCTGAGCAAGCCGGAGAGCGAGCGGCTGGAGAGGTTGGCGCGCATGACCGCGCTCGCCGAAGAGGTGTGGGAGGATCCGGACCTCGCCCACGAGTTTCTCATGAGCCCTCAGCCGCAGCTCGGGGGAAATAAGCCCGTCGAGCTAGCCGACAGCGACCTCGGGACGCGGCAGGTAGAAGAGCTCCTCTACAAGCTCGAGTACTCCCTGCCCGCCTAGATACAAGTGATCGCATGGAGAATCAGCAAGCGAAAGTACCCGCCGTATGATGGGCGGGGGGCGGCGCTTGCCGGCGCGCGATGGAGCTCTCCCGGGCGGGAGGTGATCTACTCTTCGTCGAGCTTTGCCGGCGCCATCTTGGAAATCCTCGTCCACAGCGCCAGACCTCGAACCCTTCCAGGACCGCATCATGCCGTGCGGATCGAGATTCGCGACGATCTCATCGAGGAGCTCGATCCGAACGATCTGCCCGGGTGGGAGCAAAAGGAGTCGCCGGAGGCTCGATCGTTTGGAGATCGGTGGGTGGAGGAACGGCGGTCAGCGGTAATGATCGTTCCGGCGCTCCCGGGTCGCCACATCGGTCGGACCGTGCTGGTCAACCCGGGTCATCCCGCTGCCAGGGAGATCTCGGCCTCCGAACCGTTCGTGGTGCCCTGGGACGAATGGTTGTTCTAGCTCCCCGTCGTATTTCGTGAGTGAGTCGGTGTCATCGGCTCGGCGCGTCCGGTTGGCGCTCGGTCCCGAGTATTGATTTTTCGAAGAGATCCACACATTTAGGCGGCGTGCCCTGAGGCGCGCGACGCCAATGCTCAATTCGGCGGGACTTCAGACAGGAGAGTTTCATGAGAGCCGCCCAAGCGCCCCCGACGATCCCGCCCGATGGCCTCGCCCTGGAGATCGCGCGCCGGGGGCCCGCCGAAGCGGTAAAGCACCTCGAGCCCTATTCAGCAGAAGACGTGGTCGCGGCCCTCGAGCAGGTGAATTCCTCGGTTCGGTGGTCGGTGTTGAAAGCGCTGCCGGAAGAGCGGCTGCCGGCCATTCTGGATACGGCGCATCCGGAAAGGCGTACGACCTGGCGTAGGAATTTGGAGTACCCCGAGAACAGCATCGGCAGCCTGATGGATCCGCCGGTCGCGGTGTTCCGCCCCGAGACGACGATCGGCGACGCGGTAGACGAGCTTCGAACGCTCGTGAAACGGGCCTTCGTCACCTATCTCTTTGTTACTGATCATCGCGGCGTCCTGGTCGGTGTCGTGGTGATGCGCGAGATGCTCCTGGGCCAGCGATCGCAGCGGCTCGAGGAGATCATGCTGCGCGACCCGTTCTTTCTGACGCCCGGGATGACGCTCACCGAGGCCATGAGGTCGGTGTTGAACCGGCACTATCCGGTGTATCCGGTGTGCGAGCCCGATGGCCGGCTGATCGGCCTGGTGCGCGGGCAGACGATGTTCGAAGCCCAGGCGATCGATATCAGCGCCCAGGCGGGAAGCATGGTCGGTGTCGAGAAGGAAGAGCGACTCTCGACTCCATGGCCGCGGAGCCTGAAGTTTCGTCATCCCTGGCTGCAGTTGAACCTGGTGACCGCATTCGTGGCCGCCGCCGTGGTGGGCGTCTTTCAGGACACCATCGACCGGATCGTCGTGCTCGCGGTCTTCCTCCCCGTGCTCGCCGGACAATCGGGCAACACCGGTTGCCAGGCGCTGGCCGTGGCGCTGCGGGGGATGACGCTCGGGGAGCTGAAGCCGGGCCGGGAGAAGGTGCTCGTGCTCAAGGAGGGTCTCCTGGGGCTCCTGAACGGGGCGCTCGTTGGGGTGACCGCCGGGGCGGGCATGTTCTTCTACACCCGTTCGCAGCAGAACCCGGAGGCGTGGGTGCTGGGTTTGATCGTTTTCTTCGCCATGACCGCTAGCTGCGTGATCAGCGGCGTGGCCGGTGCGATGATTCCGCTCGGGCTCAAGAAGGTGGGCGCCGATCCGGCCACGGCCTCGAGCATCTTCCTCACGACGGCCACGGACGTGGCCAGCATGGGCATCTTTCTCGCTCTGGCGACGTTGCTGCTCCTCTGATCGCCGCCATGACTCGGGTCGGCAGCCGGCAGGGTGAGGCCAACCCGGTCAGGCGGTTCCCGCGATCTCCGGCAGCTGCCGAAGAAGGACGGGGCGGCGTCTTCCAACATCGCCCCGTCGATCATCATCGTGGATTCGCGAGCCGT
>JBOHRQ010000010.1:0-60434 GCA_050732875.1 Gemmatimonadota bacterium
CCGCTTGCCGTGCTTCGATGCCATGGGTTCCTCTCCCTCCGCGCCCTCGGCTCGTGGAGAGAATACCCCCGCCCCGCCGCCCCTTCCATTAGCACTCCGGGTGGTTCAGATCCTGGGGCGCACCCCGCTTCGCCGTATCGAGGTCGAGCGTCTCCACTCTCGCGAGCGCCGAGGCCTGCTGAGCGTGCGTAACAGGGACGGATAGCACTCCAGCGAAAAGGAGACCGACCGCGATCACGCGGATGAGGACCGCGCACATGCGCCGCGGCGTGGCGGGGGACCGATTCCCAGTCATAGCACGCCTCCTTGATGGCCGCAGAACTAGAATTATCTGGCTCCGTGTAACCCGATACCAGGGCGACCGGTCACGGTGTATCCATCGTATACTGATTCAGCCATGATCGTGGATCTGACTGCGGCCACTCACGATTGGCGGTCTACCCGTTTCTCTCCATTTGGGATCGCCCGCCAGCGGCGACCCCGATACGCGCATATACCGCGAGCAGCCTCGTCGGTCCAGCGGGAAGCGCACGCCTCTTCCCCCGAGATTCAGGAAATGCATGTAGGTCATGATCTTGAGGACATCGCGGTGGCCGAGAAATTCCCTGGATCGTTTCGGATGTCGTATCAGTCTTCCAAGGGGTGAGTGGGGATCCCATCGGCAGCACGAATCGGTTCTCCAGCGGTTTAGGTCAGCTCTCTGGAGCAAACCCGGCCAGCCGCCGTAGATACTCGCGGTCCCACGCGGCCGGCAGGCTCTCGCGGGGCGAGTACGGGCCGGGCGTGTACCTGCTGGACGAGATCCCCGCCTGGCCGAGCTCGCAGATGTGCCAGTCCTCGCGATTCGTGACATCCCAGAATGCGACCGCATCCTCGGGGTCGAACCCCGGCGCCCCGGAGGCGTCGGGGTGGAAGAGCCACTCGCAGACGATTCGCGTCCGGCCGGGCGCCATGGGCCACAGCCGGTGCGCCATCACGTGGTCGGGGTGCAGGCTCAGGAAGAGGTTCGGGAAAATCGAGTAGAAGTAGACCCGATCGAAATCCTCCTCCGGCAGATCGCCCACTGGGAGCGCGCACGAGCGGCCGCTCATCGTCATGCTCCCGCCCTTCTCGGCGAGGACCATGAAGCCGCCCAGGAACATGCCCTCGACCAGGTCGTTCTGCCCCGAGCGATAGGACGTGAGCCTGGAGAGTCGCGGGTGGATGACCGGGCAGTGGAGGCACTCCGAGTAGTTCTGGAAGAGGAGCTTCCAGTTCGCGCTCACGTCGTACTCGATCCGCCGCCAGGCGCGGAGCCCGGCCAGGTTGAACCGCGCGAACCGGTCGAGGAGCGGCGCGAAAGCCTCCTCGAACGGCTCGGGCTCGTCGGCCAGGTTCACGAACAGGAAGCCGCCCCAGGATGCGAGCGCCGCCCGGTGGAGCGGATAATCGGCGCGATCGAACCCCTCGACCCCGTCCATGTCGGGAGCGCCAATCAGCTGGCCATCGAGCCCATAGGTCCAGGCGTGGTAGGGGCACTGGATGGAGCGAGCGAGCGTCCCCCGCTTCTCTTCGCGAAGCCGAGTCCCGCGGTGGCGGCAGACGTTGTGGAGGGCATGGGAAGCTCCCTCCTCGTCGCGGACCACGATCACGCTCTCGCCGGCCGTGGAAACGAGGAAATAGTCGCCGGGACCGGCGATCTCATCCTCGCGCCCGGCGCAGATCCACGAGCGGCGGAAGATCCGCTCGGCCTCCTCGGCGAAGACGTCCGGCGCCGTGTAATAGCGGCCGGGCAGGGTCCGCGCCCCCTGACGGTAGGTGCCCGTCGTCTGGATGAAGGCCCGGTCGCGCGTCACGTACGGCTCGTGGCTTCGACCGGCAGGTGGGCGGCCGTGACCCGCGCTTCGCCGCCGGCCGGGTTCTCGAGATCCTCGAGGATCACGTCGGCGGCATGCCGACCGGAAGCCCCGGTGACGGCGCCCGCCGGGTGGGTCCCCGGGCCGCAGACATAGAGCCCCTGGATCGGGGTCCGGTGGCGGGCCCATCCCGGAACCGGACGCATGAAGAGGAGCTGATCCAGGCCGAGCTCCCCCTGGTAGGGATCCCCTCCCGTCAGCCCATAGCGCGCCTCGAGGTCGGATGGGGTCAGGATCCGCCGCTCCAGGATCGCGCCGGGGAGGTTGGGGGCGCACCCGGCGAGGAGCTCGACCACCCGGTCGGCCAGCCTCTCGCGGGAAGCGCCGTCGTTCACGCGGACACCGCCCCCGAGCGGGACGAACCGGACGTCGACCGACATCACGTGCCGCCCCGGAGGCGCGAGCGAGGGATCGGCGAGGGTCGGGATCCGAACCTCGAGCACCGGACGGGCCGACACGCCGCCGTGCTTGGCGTCGTCGTAGGCGCGCTCCACATCGTCCAGTCCGGGTGCGAGCACAAGCCTGCCTTCGGGCGGGTCGGCCAGGCCTTCGAACCGCGGGGCCTCGGAGAGCGCCAGGTGAACCCGCGCGTATCCCCCGCGGAAGCGGATCTTGCGCACCGCGTGGACGAAATCGGGGTCCAGGTGCACGGCGCCCGCGAGATCGAGAAAGGTGCGCACGGGATCTTTGCCCGACAGGACCGCACGGGCCGGGATCTCCGCGCCGCTCTCGAGCGACACGCCCGCCGCCCGCCCCTTTTCGATCGCGATCCCGGCGATCTCCACCCCGCAGCGGATCTCGACTCCCCGCTCCCGGGCGATGGCCGCGAGCGCGGCGGCAAGCGCTCCCGTTCCTCCACGGACGACCGCGCGGAGGCCGAAGGCCCCGGCCGGGCTTCCCACCAGGTGATGGAGCAGGACGAGCGAGGTCCCCGGCGAGCGCGGCCCCTGGAAGACGCCGCGCACCGAGATCGCCCCGAGCGCGCCCCTCAGGAGATCGTCCTCGAACCGGTCCTCGAGGAGATCGTAGGCGGGTAAGGGAAGGACGCGGAGCAGCTCGGTCATCCGCGCCCGGCCGAGCGACCGGATCCGCAGGCCAAGGCCGAGGAACGGGGTCAGCTCCTTGAGGGATCCGGTGGGCCGGAAGGCGGGCCGGGAGCAGGCCGCCTCGAGGATCCGGGCGAAGGAGGCCATCCGCTCGGAGAACCCGACCCACCGATCGGCGTCACCCGGCGAGCGCTTCGCGATCGAGGACCGCGACCTCCCGGGGTCGCGCCACAGGACGAGCGGCTCCCCGCCGACCGCCGGCGCAGCGAGGACCGGGTCGGGGCTCAGGAAGGTGACCCCCTGCCTTTCGAGCTCCCGGTCGCGCAGGGCTCCGGGCGGCAGATAGCCCGCGTCCGGCAGGACGGGGTCGACCCGGAAGCCCGGAAGGATCTCCTCGGCGGCCGCCAGCCCACCCGGGATCTCGCCCCGCTCGAGGACCAGCACCCGGAACCCCGCCTTCGCCAGGCCGGCGGCCGCGACCAGCTCGTCCAGCCCCGAGCCGATCACGATCGCGTCGTAACGCTCGTCGCTCATTCGACCCTCGCTCCCAACCTCGTTTCCCGGCGGCTATCCCGCCCGTTCCCGAGAATCGCCCGCGCCGCGAGCCGTCCGCTGGCGCCCATGATCCCGCCCCCGGGATGGGTCCCCGAGCCGCACTGGTAGAATCCCCGGACCGGCGTCCGGTGGTCCGCCCAGGCCGGCGCGGGCCTCAGGAAGAAGAGCTGGCTGAGCGCGAGCTCGCCCTGGAAGATGTTGCCCTCGGAGAGCCCGGTGACCGCCTCGATGTCGGCCGGCGTGATCACCTGCCGGTGGAGGATCGCCGAGCGGATGTCGGGCGCGTACTCGGCGAGCGTGTCGATCACCGCGTCGCCGAAGGCCTCGCGGGCCGCATCGTCCCAGCCACCCTTCCGGTGATACGGAGCGTACTGGACGAAAATCGACATCACGTGCTTCCCCGGCGGCGCCATTTCGGGATCGATCATGGACGGGATCACGATGTCGAGGAACGGCCGGCGCGAGAACTCGCCATACTTGGCGTCGTCGTAGGCGCGCTCGAGATAGTCCACGCTGGGGGCGATCGAGATGGCGCCCCTGAGATGGCGTCCGTCGCCGGGGAGGGCGGTGAAGCTCGGCGGCTCGGAGAGCGCGAGGTTGACCTTTCCGGAGGAGCCCCGGAAGCGGAACCGTCGGACCGCGTCCACGAGGTCGTCCGGGAGATGCGCGGGCTCCACCAGCTCGAGGAAGGTGCGGCGCGGATCGAGGCCCGAAACGACGACCGGGGCCCGGATCTCCTCCCCATCCGCCAGGGCGACCCCCGTCACCCGGCCGTCCTTCACGAGCACCTTGTCGACGGGGGCGCTGGTCCGGGTCTCGGCGCCGAAGGCTCGCGCCGCGGAGGCGATCGACTCGCTGACCGCGCCGGTTCCCCCTCTTGCGAACCCCCACGCCCTGAACACCCCGTCGATCTCGCCCATGTAGTGATGAAGGAGGACGTACGCGGTTCCCGGCGAGCGGGGCCCCAGGAAGGTCCCGATGATCCCGCTCGCCGACTTGGCGGCCTTCAGGACCTCGCTCTCGAACCATTCCCCCAGATAATCCGCGGAGCTCATCGTCATGAGCTTGACGAGGGCGTGGAGATCCTTTTCGCTCAGATCCCGGAAATGCTTCGCCAGCCGGCCCATGGCCAGCAGATCCCTCGGCCGCCACGAGGCCGGGTCGGGCGGCGAGATCGCCAAGAGCGGCTTGACCGCCATCGCCATCCGCTGCATGAGGCGGCCGAACTCCTGGTACGCGTCGGCGTCACGGGGCAAGTGGCGATAGAGCTCCTCTCGGGTCTCGTCGGGGTCTGCCCACGTCGCCAGATAGTCGCCGTCAGGGAGCGGGTTGAAGGTGCTCTCGAGCGGGACGATGTGGAGGCCGTGGCCGGGGAGATCGAGGTCGCGGATGATCTCGGGCCTCAACAGGCTCACCACGTACGAGAAAACCGAAAAGCGGAAGCCGGGAAACACCTCCTCGGTGACGGCGGCGCCACCGAGGACCGGCCGGCGCTCGAGCACGAGGACCTTCCGGCCGGCGCGGGCGAGATAGGCCGCGCAGACGAGACCGTTGTGCCCCCCGCCGACGACGATCGCGTCCCAGGTCCGCGCACCCGCCATCATGCTCGCTTCCGCTCGGGGTCGAGGAAGGGGGTCTTGACGACGGTCGCCCCGGCCCGCTTCCTCCGGTGCTCGATCGTCATCTCGATCTCGAGCATCGTCCCCGGCTCGGCGTGCGGGGTCTCGAGGTGGGCGAGCGCGATGGACTTCTTCAGGAGCGGCGACCAGCAGCCGCTCGTCGCGTACCCGACCTGTCTCCCGTCGACGTAGACCGGTACGCTCGTCCGCCAGGCGATCGTAGGGAGCTGAGGCGGCAGACCGACCTCGGCGAACAGCGACTCCAGGGAATCCCAGTCCACCATGAGGCCGCGGAGCTGCCACGGCGAGCCTTGCTTCCGTTCCGCCTCGAGCGCCCGCTGGCCCACGAACGGCGCCTTCCCGCGAGCCACCGTCCAGCCCAGGTTGAGCTCGAAGGGCGACGACTTCTGCATCTCGATCAAGGCCCGGCGCGCCGAGACGTAGTCCACGTCGATCAGCAGGAGCCCGGCCTCGATCCGCGCCACGTCCATCGCCAGGATGCCGGTCGGCAGGATCCCGTAGGGAGCGCCGGCCGCGATCAGAAGGTCCCACAGCGGTTCGGCGCGATCGTTATCGACCCAGATCTCGTACCCCAGGTCGCCCGTGTAGCCGGTGCGGGTGATGGTGACCGGGATCGTCTCCAGAACGCCGGACGTGGCGCGGAAGAAGCCGAGGCCCCCGAGATCCTGATCGGCCATCCGCTGGAGGACGTCGCGCGACCTCGGCCCCTGGAGGGAGAGGGCCGCCATCTTCTCCGTCTCGTCCTCGATCTCGACCTCCATGCCGACGGCGTTCTGGTGCAGCCAGCGGAGGTTCGGATGTGCGGAGGTCATGCGGAAGTCGCACTCGTCCAGGCGCGTGATCGTGCCGTCGTCGATCACCTTCCCTTCCGGGTCGCACCACGGCGTGTACATGACCTGGCCGACCGCGCAGCGCGCGACGTCGCGCGTCACGACGCGGTCCAGGAGGCGCGCCGCGTCACCGCCGCGGATCCTGTACTTGAACAGCGGCGTCACGTCGATCAGCGCCGCCGTGCCCCGGATCGCCGCGTACTCGAGGTCGTGCATCAGGTCGTAGGAGGAAGCCACGACGTAGCCCGACCACCGCCGCCAGGCCTGGCCGCGCATGAGCCGCGCGGTGCGCGAGTGGAAGGGTGTCGTCTTGAGCACGCCGGGCAGAAGCCGGACTACCGGCGTGCCGGCGAAGGCTCGCGTCGCGGTGCCGGCGGCTCGGCTTCGTCGCGGAGACGGGTCACGAAGTGGTCGAGGTCCATCTGTCCCAGCTCGCCCTCGGCGTGCGAGCGAACGCTCACCCTGGAGGCGCCGACCTCCTTCTCGCCGACCACCACCATGTACGGCACCTTGTGGACCTCGGCGTCACGGATCTTGTAGCCGACTCCCTCCCGGCGCCGGTCGACCCCGGCCCGGAACCCCTTCGTGCGGAGATGCTCGGCGACCGTCTCGCCGTAATCCACGAACGTGTCGCTGACCGGGATGATCCGCACCTGCTCGGGCGCCAGCCAGGTCGGGAACGCTCCCCCGTAGTGCTCGATCAGGATTCCCATGAAGCGCTCGATCGAGCCCAGGATCGCGCGATGGATCACGACCGGCTGCGCCTCGCCCCCCTCGGAAGTGGTGTAGACCAGGTCGAAGCGCTCGGGCAGGTTGAAGTCGAGCTGGATGGTCGAGAGCTGCCACTTCCGCCCCAGCGCGTCGGTGGCCTGGAAGTCGATCTTGGGGCCGTAGAAGCTGCCCTCCGCCGTTGCCACCCGGAACTCCAGCCCGGTCGCCCCGAGGGCCTCGCGGAGCGCGCCCTCGGCCCGGTCCCACATCTCGTCGGAGCCGATCCGCTTCTCCTCCGGCCGGGTCGACAGAGCGATCTCGATCCCGAACCCGAAGACATCTCGTAACACGTATTCCGCCAACTTGATAAGTGACAGCACCTCGTCCTGTATCTGATCCTGCGTGCAAAAGATGTGGGCGTCGTCCTGGACGAAAGTCCTGACCCGGAAGAGACCCGTCACGACCCCCGATTTCTCGAAGCGGTGGAGGCGGCCGAAGTCGGCGTAGCGGAGCGGGAGATCGCGGTACGACCGCTTCTGCGAACCGTACACGTAGGTCGACGCCGGGCAGTTCATCGGCTTGACCGCCATTTCCCGCTCGTCGGCGTCGGTGAAGAACATGTTCTCGCGGTAGTTCTCGTAGTGCCCCGAGCGGTGCCAGAGCTCGACGTCGTAGATCTGAGGCGTCACGATCTCGTCGTGGGGCCAGCCGTCGGCGTAGAGTTCGCGCATGAAGCTCTGGAGGCGGTTGTAGATCCAGGCTCCCTTGGGGTGGAAGTAGGGGCTGGCCGGAGCGTTCGAATGAAACGAGAAGAGGTCCAGCTCTTTCCCCAGCTTCCGGTGATCCCGTTTCCGCGCCTCCTCGATCCGCTCCAGGTGCTCGTCCAGGTCCTTCTTCGCGAAGAAGGCGGTCCCGTAGATCCGCGTCAGCATCTTGTTGCGCTCGTCGCCCCGCCAGTAGGCGCCCGCGGTCGAGAGGAGCTTGAAGACGCCCAGGCGCCCCGTCGCCGGGACGTGCGGGCCGCGGCACAGATCGACCCACTCCCCCTGCCGGTAGAGGGTGAGAATCTCTCCCTCGGGGATCGCCCCGATGATCTCGACCTTGTAGGGCTCTTCGAGCTCGCGGAAGAGCTCCACGGCCGCGTCCCGGGCGATCTCCTCGCGCTCGATCGCCAGGTTCTCGCGGACGATCCGGGACATCTCGGCCTCGATCGCCTCGAAGTCATCGGGGGTGAACGGCTCGTCGCGGTCGAAGTCGTAGTAGAAGCCGCCCTCGATGACGGGACCGATGGTGACCTTGATGTCAGGCCAGAGGCGCTGGACCGCCTGGGCCATGAGATGAGCGGTCGAGTGCCGGTAGACCTCGAGCGCCTGCTCGTCCCGCTCGGTCAGGATCCTGAGCCGGCTGTCGCCCTCGAGGGGCCGCGACAGGTCCCACGGCTTTCCGTCGACCTCGGCCACCAGCGCGGCCCGGGCGAGACCGGGGCCGATCCTGCCGGCGACCTCGGCCGGGGTGGACCCGGCCGGGACCTCCATCTCCGAACCGTCGGGGAGGGTAATGTGGATGACGCCGTTCTCTGGCATGACCGAGGGAAGCTATCCGGGCCCCACGGACGCGGCAAAACGGCGCACCCGGCACCGGGTGTCTCGGACCGGGCGGTCGCTCGGAGACCGCGCTAGGTGGCGCCGTAACGGCGCAGCGTCTTCTCCGTGACGACGTAGACGAAGGCCGGCTCGGGATCTCCGCCAGAGCCGGGCGCTCCGGCGACCACGTGGACCTCGATCCGCACGTAGAGCCCCTCGTGCACGCCCTCGTAGGCGTCGAGCCGCTCGTAGTCCTCGCCGGTCAGCCGGCGGTACAGCCCACCCGCGACCACTTCTCCCGGCGCCTCGAACACGGTCGGGTAGGCGAGTCCCTCGAGGGTGAGCAGCTCGAAATCGAGGAGCCGCGCGGGTTCGCTCGCGACCTCGCGCTCGAGGAGCCGCGACGTGAACTCGGGGTCCAGGAGCGTACCGTAGCCGAAGAGCGGGAGCGCGGCTGGCGGCCCCAGCGACCTCACGCCCAGGTCCCTGAGGGATGGCCGCGCTTGCCCGCGGCGCCCTGGCGGGCGCCCCGCTTCCCACGCCCTGGCCCGGGCCAGCCCCAGCGCTTCAGGTCCACCGTCCCGTTCATGCGGAACTCGACGCCCTCGTCCTCGAGGAGCGCCCGCTGGAGCTCGGCCGGCACGCCGACCTTCCAGATCGAGATCCCGCCCTGATTGTTGACGACCCGCTGCCAGGGAACGTTGGAGCCCACGGGGAGCGCATGGAGCGCCCAGCCCACCGTCCGCGCCGCCCGCGGCTTGCCGCAGAGGGCGGCGACGTGGCCGTAGGTGGTCACCTTCCCGACCGGGATCCGCCGCACCATGGCATAGACCTCGTCGAAGAACCTCGCCGGTCGCCCGGTCACCAGGGCAGGGCGCTCCTGACCACGAACCAGACGTTCGCCGGCCGTTCGGCCAGCCGCCGCATGTACCACGGGAACCAGGCCTCGCCGTAGCTGATGAGGATTCGCGTGCGGCAGCCGTCGGCGGCGAGCCGGCGCTGCGCACCGGATCGGATGCCGTACAGCATCTGGAACTCCAGTTTACCGGCCTCGATACCCTTCGCTTCCGCCCGGCGGCGGATCCTGGACACGAGCTCCAGATCGTGGGTCGCGTACGCGACCCGGACCTCTCCGTCCCGCTGCGCCTCCAGCAGCGTGTCGGCCAGCCGCGCGTAGCTCTCGTCCACGTCGCGCTTCCGCGGATAGGCCACGTCTTCCGGCTCGCTGTATGCTCCCTTGACCAGCCGGATGCCGGGACGCAGCGGGAGGAGCGCGGCCAGGTCGTCGGCCGTCCGGTAGAGGTACGCCTGCAGGCAGACGCCGACGTTCGTGTGCCGCTCCCGGAGGGCCAGATACAGATCGAGGGTCGGATCGACGTAGGGACTCGACTCCATGTCGATCCAGAGCCAGCGGCCCAGGGCCTGGCTGCGGCCGGCCAGCCGCTCCAGGTTCCCGAGCGCGCGACCAGGGTCCAGGTCGAGGCCGAGATGGGTCGGCTTGACGGAGATCTCGGCGTCCAGGCCCTGCGCTTCGATCCGGTCGAGCACGCTCTCGTAGTGGTCGGCGACGTGGTCGGCCTCGGCAGGCTCGGTGACGTTCTCGCCGAGCTGGGTCAGGACCGCGCTCAGCCCCTCCCGCTGGAGCTCCCCGGCCGCGTCGAGCGCGTCCTCGGCCCGCTCACCGGGCATGAACCGGCGGACGGCGCGCTCGGCGAACGGGAGGCGCGGGAAGGTCTCGCGGAGCCGGTCGCTCTGCGAGGCGCGCAGGAGGAGGTTACGGGAAAAGCTCAGCGTTCGGTTCCATCCCCTCCCGAGACCGCCTGTCGCCGCCAGTGCTCGAGCGCTTCTCCGGCCAGGGGGTCGGCCAGGCTTTGATCGGCGAGGTCCAGAAACGCGACGATCGCCTCCCGCTGCGCCGGCGTAAAGCCGGCGACCCGATCGTCCCACCATGCACGAAGGGCGCTGACGGCCTCGGGAGTGGTCCCGCCAGCGCGGTGGAGTGCCATTGTGTCGAGACCCGGCTCCCGGCGGGCCATCTGCTCGTGGGCCTCGCGGGCGATCCGATCCACCTCGGGGCGGTAGCGGGGCGGGGTGAGCGCGGCGACCGCGGCGTCGGTGGCGGAGTCCATGGCATCGCGATCGAGGATCGCGATCCTCATGTAGGAGGGGAGGAAGTGACGGAACGCTCCCCCGCTCATGAAGCTCAGGCAGGCGTCGTGGGGACCGGGGTAATGGTCGCGAAGGGACCGCAGATCGACATCCGTCCAGCGCTTGCCGCGAAAGAATCCGGCCAGGTAGCCGTACTCGCCGATGCGGGACGGTCTGCCGGCCAACTCGTCGGGTTCGGGAGGAGTGGCATCCGCCCAGGCCCGCTCGATCGCCCGCAGGACCTCATCCGGGGTCACGCTATCCGATGGAGAGGTTGGTGGAGCTGATCGGGATCGAACCGACGACCTCCTGAGTGCGATTCAGGCGCTCTCCCAGCTGAGCTACAGCCCCACCCGTGGGTCCATAATATACGTCGACGAATGCGGTCGGGTCAGGCGCCGGACGAGTCTGCCGGGGCGTGGCCTTCGTGCGCCGCACCGGCCTCCGCCTCGCCGCCCGGGCTCTGGAACTTGAGCAGGCTCCTGTCGAGCGCATCACGGGTCTCGAAGTCGCCGCCCGCGTGGTCATCGTCGGGATTGGCCAGCATCTCGCTCGACTCGACCAGCTCGAAGCCGGCCGCCGTCACCTCGGAGATGATGACGTCGTCGGCGATCCGGTGCCCGTCCTCGTCACGCCCCTCGCTCGCCCGCGCGTCGATCACGACGAACAGCCCGCCGGACTTCAGCTTCTGTCGGATCGTGGCGAGCACCGCGGGGACCTCCTCCACGTCGAGGTCGTGGTAGTTGCGGTCGGTGAACACGAGATCGAACTCGCCATCCGGCAGATCCGCGATCTGCTCGACGTAGTGGACGTTCCCGCCCGACAGGTCCCCCGACTCTATCCGCGCCTTGAGCGTGTCGGGTCGGTACGAGGACTGGGCCCACACCTGCCCTTCAGGACCTACGTACTGACTGAAGATCCAGGTATGGTACCCGGACCCGGCCATCAGGTCCGCGATCGACGCCCCGGGCTCGAGCCCGATCCACTCGATGACTTCGAGCGGCTTCGAGGTCATGTCGCGCTCCACCTCGGCCGACCGGCGCCCGGGAACGTCGAGATCCACTGCCGGCTCCTGGGCGAAGCCGACCGTCGGCAGCAGAAGCGTCGCCATCAGCCACGCGCTTTTCGAGAACCCGATTCTTCTCATGCGGTCTCCTTCGGATCGAGGCCGGCTGCACGTCCGGCCGTGAGCTGGGTTGGGAGCGATGCGCTTCTTGGACCCCCGACCGCGGGCTTCGTTCCGTGCCGAACCTATTTGTGATACGGTTCCCCGCGCTGGATCGTGAAGACGCGATAGAGCTGCTCGGCAAGCACCACCTGCGCGAGCTCGTGGGCCAGGGTCTGGGGGCCCAGCGAGAGCGTTCGGTGGGCCGCCTCAAGGACGGCTGGCGAGAGGCCTCCCGCGCCACCCAACAGGAACACGACGCGGGCCACGCCGTCCAGAAGCCACCCCGACATGATCGCCGCCCACTCTTCCGAGGACAGCTGCTCGCCGGTCGGGGCGAGGGCGACGATCCGGTCCCTCGGACCGGGGGCAGCGGCGGTCAGGAGCCGCTCCCCCTCCTCCCGGACCGCCCGGGCGTCATCCCCGCGGGCCGGCTTCACGTCGCGCCGGCCGGCCGGCGCGTAGCGGGCGACCCGCCCCAGGTACTCCGCCACCGCCGCCTTTGCCCATGGCGCGCGCAGCCGGTCGACAGCGATGATCTCGATCCGCAAGCGCTCTCAACGCCTTGCCGAGAGAATCTCCACGTCGCTCAACGGCCCGCGTTCAAGCGTAGATGCCTCTCAGGCGGTGCACGAACGCCACCCTATGGATCGCCAGCATGTACGAGGCGGTCCGCATGTTGACCCCGTGCGACTCCGTGTAGGCGAGCACGTCCCGGAAGGAGTTCTGCATGATCTTCCGAAGCCGCTTCTCGACCCGCTCCCGGCTCCAGTAGTACCCCTCCCGGTTCTGCACCCACTCGAAATAGCTGACCGTCACGCCGCCGGCGTTGGCCAGGATGTCGGGAATGACGAAGACGCCCTTGTCCTCGAGGATGGCGTCGGCCGGCGCGGTCGTGGGACCGTTGGCGCCCTCGCAGACCACCTTCGCCTGGATGCTGCCCGCATTGGCCCGCGTGATCTGGTTCTCGACAGCGGCGGGAACCAGAACCTCGCACGGCAGCTCGAGCACGGCGGCCCCCGGAATCTCGTCCGCGCCACTGAAGCCTTCGAGCCAGCCGTGCTCGATGGTGTGGGCGATGGCGGCTTCGACGTCGATCCCCTCCTCGTTCGCGTAAGCCGCCGTGTGGTCCGAGATCCCGACGACCTTCATCCCCCGCCCGGCGCACAGCCGGGCCGCGACCGAGCCGACGTTGCCGAATCCCTGAACGACCACCCGCGCGCCCTCGACCGGGATCCCGAGGTGCCTCAGCGCATCGAGGATGACCAGCATGCACCCCCGACCGGTCGCCTCGCGGCGACCCAGCGAGCCGCCCATCTCGATCGGCTTTCCGGTGACGGACGCGGTCGCGGTGTGGCGCACGTGCTGGCTGTACGTGTCCATGATCCACGCCATGACCTGCTCGTTGGTGTTGACGTCGGGGGCCGGAACATCCGTGTCCGGACCGAGCAGGGGGATGATCTCCGCCGTGTAGCGGCGCGTGACATGCTCGAGCTCGCGCTTCGAGAGCTTTCGCGGATCGCAGATCACCCCGCCCTTGGCGCCGCCGAAGGGGATGTTGACGACCGCGCACTTCCAGGTCATCCATGCCGCCAGCGCCTTCACCTCCTCGAGGGTGACGTCGGGGGCGAAGCGGATGCCGCCCTTGGCCGGACCGCGGGCGGTGTTGTGGTGGACGCGATAGCCGGTGAACACGTCGACTTCGCCGCTGTCCAGCTCGATGGGGATCGACACGATGAGCTGCTTCTCGGGGTGGCGCAGGATGCTGAACAGACCGGGGTCGAGCTCCAGAAGCTCGGCCGCCCGGTCGAATCGCGACATCATGGCTTCGAAGGGATTGTGCTCGTCCCTCACCATGGGCTCGGCCAGGGCCACGTTCTTTACGCTCCTTCCAGGGGATGCTCCCCGGGCACCAGGACGGTGTCCCGTCGGCAGGTGGGATCGGTATCGGGATACGAGACAGTGAAATGTAAGCCCCGGCTTTCCTTGCGCAACATCGCCGAGGCCACGATCAGGCTCGCCACGAGGTGCAGGTTGGCGGCCTCGGCGGCCGCCGGATCGACGGGCTCGATCGGCACCTCGGAAGCGATCTCCCGGAGCCGGCGGGAGGCTTCGGCCAACCCGTCGTCGCTGCGCACGATCCCAGCGCCGGTCCAGAGGATGTCCCGGACCTGCTCGCGGACGATCTCCGGATCTCCTCCCCGGCGCGGTCGGCGGACCGGGGGCGGGTCGGCCGCGCCCGTCGATTCGGCCAGGAGCCGGCGCGTCGTCTCCGCGGCGCGGTCGGCGAACACGACCGCCTCGAGGAGGGAGTTGCTGGCCAGCCGGTTGGCGCCGTGGACCCCCGTGCATGTCACCTCGCCGGCCGCCAGGAGGCCCGCCAGCCCGGTCCGCGCCTCCAGGTCGGTCTGCGCCCCGCCGCACGCGTAGTGGGCCGCCGGCACTACCGGGAGCCACTCTCCGGGCGGATCGAAGCCACGTTTGCGGCAGGTCTCCAGGATATTGGGAAATCGCTCCGCGAAGCGATCCGCCGGGATCGGTCGGCAGTCCAGCCAGACGTGGGGTCGACCGCTGGCACGCATCTCGGCGTCGATGGCTCGCGCGACGACATCGCGCGCTGAGAGGTCCCCTCCGTCGCGTCCGCGCATGATCTCGCGGCCGTCGTGGTCGCGCAGCACCGCGCCTTCGCCCCGCACGGTCTCGCTGATCAGAAACGGCTTGTCCGCGACGGGGTAGAGGGCCGTCGGGTGAAACTGGACGAACTCCAGGTTCGCCACCGGCGCCCCGGCCCGCCAGGCCATCGCCAGGCCGTCCCCGGTGGCGATGGCGGGGTTGGTCGTATAGCGGTAGACCTGGCCGCAGCCGCCGGTCGCCAGGTAGATGACGCGTGCCCGGACGGCCAGCAGCTCACCGCTGTACCGGTCCATCACCAGGGCCCCCGCGCAACGCCGGTCCGCCCCCTGCCCGGTCGTCCACAGGTCGAGGGCGAACCAGTGCTCGAGGATCTCCACCCCGGCCTCGGCCGCCGCCGCCAGCAGTCCCATCTCGATCGCCCGACCGGTGAGGTCGTCGGCCCGTACGATGCGCCGCGCCGAGTGCCCGCCCTCGCGCGCGAGCGACAGCCGGTCGGGATCTTCTCCCCCGTAGGTGAAGACCACCCCGTACTCGATCAGCTCGCGGACCCGCAGCGGTCCGTTCTCGACCAGCAGCCGCACGGCCTCCTCGTGGCACAGCCCGGCGCCGGCCGCCAGGGTGTCCTGGATGTGGGCGTCGAACGAGTCGGCGGGATCCATCACCGCCGCGATGCCGCCCTGCGCGTAGTTGGTGTTGGCCTCGGAGTCCTCCTTCTTGGTGAGGAGGAGCACCTTCCCGTGGGCCGCCGCTTTGATGGCGTACGACAGCCCCGCGATGCCGCTCCCCAGGACGAGCACGTCCGTCTCGCGAACGTTCGGAGAGGCGCTCCCTTCCGCTAGCGCGGCCAGCCGATCGCCTCGCGGACGAGATCCTTGAGCGGCTCGGGATCGGCGGGCTCGAGGCGGCGCCGGAGGACCCCTGCCGGGCGACCTCCGAACCAGGCTGGATCGATCTTGACGGCGTCCTTTTCGGTAGCCACGAACGACGCCCCCGGATGCTCCTCGAGGAGGGCACGGATGTCGGCCTCGCGGTAGCGATGATGGTCGGGAAAGGCGGCCACGCGCGTCACCGGCAGGCCGGCGTCGGTGGCGAAGCGGGCCACCGAGCCGGGCCTGGCCACTCCAGCGAGGGCGACGACCTCATCCCCCGGATTCCAGGGGACGTCGCGGCCCCGCCTCCAGGCGCCCAGCTCGGTCGTCCCCGCGTCACGCCAGCCGGCCACGAAGCCGGGGAGGTGGGTCCACCAGTCGGCGAACGCCCGGCCGATCGTCCCGTCCGGCCACGATCCTTCGCGTGGGTCCCCTCCCACGACGATCCAGGCCCCGAGCGCGGGTCGCCACGCGGGGCCCTGCCGGAGAGGTCCGGCGGGGAGGCAGCGCGCGGGAGCGGCGAGATCCTCGGAGGTGAAGACGACGAGGTCGAGGGCTCGCGCCACGCCTCGATGCTGGAGCGCGTCGTCCAGGATGTAGACATGCGGGTGCTGTCGGGCGGCTACCGCCCTGGCCGCGCGATGCCGGTCCCGGGCCACTCCGACCCACGCCCCCGCCCTGGCCAGCAGGGCGGGCTCGTCACCGACCACCTCGGCCGCCACCGACAGGTCACCCGGCTTGACGACCCAGACCCCCGAGCCTACCCGGCCGTAGCCGCGGGTCAGGACGGCCGGCCGGGCCTCTTCGGGAAGCCCTGCTTCGACCAGCCAGGTCACCAGGCTCGTCTTGCCTCCACCCCCCACCGTGACGTTGCCGACCCCCAGCGCCGGCGCCGGCAGCCGCTCCGCCGGACGTCCACGCTGAAGCCGGCGCCGCGCAAGCCGGTTCCAGACCCATCCCGCGGGACGCGCGGCCGCTCGCGCGGCCGAGCCGCTGCGCCCCCCTTCCCCATACAGCGTCCTCCGCGCCCAGCCATAGAGCGGGGCCTCCTCCGCGACCACGGTACCGTCCGAAGGCGTCATGCGACGGTCACGGGCGCGCCCGCCGGTCTGGCCAGTTCGCCGTCGAGCTCGGCCTCGACACGCAGGTGCAGCGCCTGCAAGGCCCCCTCGAGGTCACGGCTCGCCTCCCGCGCGTCCCGGGCGTCCGTCGTGGCAGGGATCCATAGCGGCGGACCGTAACGGATCAGGACGCGGGCGCGGGGCCAGGGGATCTCGAAACGGTCCCATGACTCGACCCGGCGCCGAGGACGGGCGGCGGCGGCGACCGGCAGCAGGGCGTGGCCCGTTCGTCGCGACAGCGCCACCGCGCCGGGCAGCACGCGATGGGCGTCGGAATGGGCGTCGGGAGCCAGGGCGAGATCCCGCCCCTGACGAGCGTATCGGAGCATGGCGCGGAAGCCGGCCACCGGGTTGCGGCGCTGCGATCCTAGAATCGGGACGTAGCCCAGGGGCTCGACGATACGGGCGGCCATGATGCCGTCGGGATGCCCCGAGACCAGCACGCCTATCCGGCGGTGGGCGTGAACCGGAGCCAGCTCGAGCATGCGTCCGTGCCAGAAGCAGAACAGGATACCGCCGCCCGAGCGGGCCTCCTCGAGATTCTGGCGGCCCTCGATCCGGAAATCCCAGGTGCTGGCCAGAGCCTCGATCGTGCGGGCCACCAGCGGGCCACCGCGACTGGCGGCGAAACGGAGAACGGGACGGCTCACGTGCGTGCTCTCCTCATGCCAGACCCAGCAGCCAGATCGCCAGGAAAACTCCGATCAGGGCGAGGATCATCCATCCCGTCCTGGCCCGCTTCGGCCGATGCGGCGAGTCCGCCTTGCGATCCTTCCAGACCCTCAGCAGGCTCATGAACGGCGGTCGCGACCGATTCTAGACCGTCACCCCGCGCTCGCTCCTCTCGATGAAGGCGAGGAAGAGCTCGATCTCGGGATACGGATGAAGCTCGCTGCGGGCACGGGCGAGGGCCTGGGTGATGTTGAGCTTGGAGTTGAAGAACAACCGATAGGCGCGCTTGAGCTCGGACTTGACGTTCTCCGGGAATCCCCGCCGATCGAGCCCGACCGCGTTCAATCCGAAGAGCGCCGCCGGGTTGCCGGCGGCCTTGACGTACGGAGGGACGTCCTTCTGCACCCGGGAGCATCCGCCCACGAAAGCGTGAGCGCCGATCCGGGTGAACTGGTGCACCGGCGTCATCCCCCCGATGATAGCCCAGTCTTCGACGTGAACGTGGCCCGCCAGATTGACCGCGTTCGACAGGATTACGTGGTCACCGACGACGCAGTCGTGGGCGATGTGCACGTAGGCCATCAGCAGGCACTCGTCGCCGATCTGCGTGGTGCCCCGGGCCCGGGTCCCGCGGTTTACGGTGACGTACTCCCGGATCACCGTCCGGTTGCCGATCACGCACGTACTCGCCTCGCCCTCGTACTTGAGATCCTGAGGGTCGCCACCGATGACAGCGCCGTAGTGGATCTCGCAGCGGTCGCCGATCCGCGTGTCGCGCTCGATCACCGCATGGGCGGCAACGCGGGTTCCCGCGCCGATCGTCACACCGGGACCGACGATCGCGTAGGGCCCGATGAAGACATCCTCGGCGATGTCGACGCCGGGATCGATGATCGCTGTCGAGTGGATCGTGGCGGCCAGGGACTTCACTTCGCGACCAGCGAGGCCATCAGGTCGGCCTCCGCCACCAGCGTGTCACCGACTCGCGCCACGCCCCGCATCTTACAATGCGTTCCGCGGCGGCGTACCAGCTCGAGCTCGCACACGAGCTGGTCACCCGGCCGGACCGGATGACGGAAACGCACGTTGTCCATCCCCGTGAAGTAGACCACCTTGCCCTTCGGATCGTCCACCAGGCTCATCAGCAGCAACCCTCCCACCTGTCCCATCGCCTCGACGATCAGGACCCCCGGCATGACCGGGTGGCCCGGGAAGTGTCCCTGGAAGAAGGGCTCGCTGATCGTCACGTTCTTGATCCCCACCACGCGCTTGCCTTCCTCCATCTCGATGACCCGGTCCACGAGCAGGAAGGGGTAGCGATGGGGCAGGGTGTCGAGGACGTCCTGGATGTCCATGACGGTGGCATTCCGCCCATCGTTCCGCGAGCCCGCGCTCGGCCGGCCTCCGTTCCCGGAGTCCCGTTCGATGCGCTGCTTCAGGAGCTGAACCAGCGCCAGATGCGTGCGATGACCGGAGCGCTGGGCCACGATATGCGCTTCCAGGTCCACGTTCAGAACTTTCAGGTCGCCGAGCAGGTCGAGAATCTTGTGTCGGACCAGCTCGGTCGGAAACCGCAACCGCTCCTCGTTCAGGATCTTGTCCTCTCCAATCACGATGGCATTGCGCAGATTGCCGCCCCGGATCAGACCCGCCTCCTTGAGCGCCTCGATCTCGTGAAGGAAGCCGAACGTGCGTGCCGGTGCAATCTCGCGTTCGAAGATCTCGGGAGTGATCTCGAAGGATTCGAACTGGTGGCGAACCAGCGGGTGATCGAAGTCGATGGAGAACGAGATCTGCAGCCGGTCCGACGGCAGGAGGGCTATCTCGACATTGCCGTCCTCGTAGAAAATCGGCTCCTCGACCCGATACCGGCGGCGGGGCGCGTCCAGCTCCTTGATTCCGGCCTCCTGCAGGGCTTTCCAGAACGGAAGGCTGGAGCCGTCCCCGACCGGCGGCTCGCTCGCGTCCAACTCGATTCTCAGGTTGTCCACCCCACGCCCGGCCAGCGCGGCCAGCACGTGCTCGATCGTGTGCACCTTGGCCCCGTTGCTCCCGATGGAGGTTCCGCGCTCGGTGCCGATCACATTCTCCGGGTTGACCTCGATCTCGGGTCGTCCGGTCACATCGGTCCGTACGAAGCGCAACCCTTCGTCGGCCTCCGCCGGGACGAACGTCATATGGCACTGATCGCCGGTATGCAGGCCGATCCCGCTGTACGTGACCGGTCGCGCGATGGTGAGCTGCCGCTGGGTCATGAGAGGCGATCCTCGAGCCGCTTCAGGCGCTGGAAGAGCTCGGGCAGTCGGGCGAACAGGGCATGCGCCCGCATCTGGTCGCGATGCGCACGGGCAGGATAGCCCGAAAACTCGGCGTCGGCCGGCACGTCGCCGATGACTCCGGCCTGGGCGCCGATCCGGGCCCGGGCGCCGACCCGGACGTGGCCGCTGATACCGGCCTGGCCGGCAAGGATCGCGTGTTCGCCGATGACCGTGCTGCCCGCAATTCCCACCTGGGCAACGATCATCGCATTTCGGCCAATCCGAACATTATGGGCGATGTGCACGAGGTTGTCAATTTTGGTTCCGTCTCCGATCACCGTGTCACCCGCCGAACCACGATCGATGGTGACGTTGGCGCCGATCTCGACGTCGTCTCCGATCGAGAGCCCGCCCCGCTGGGGGATGCGGTGATGCCGGCCCCGCTCGTCCGTGGCATACCCGAAGCCGTCCGACCCCAGCACCGTCCCGCTCTGCACGATGCAGCGCTGCCCGAGGAGCGTGCCCCGATGGACGGTGACCCGCGGGAAGAGCCGCGTGCCGGCGCCGATCCGGACGCCCTCATCCAGGTGCGACCCGGTCCCGACGACGACATCCCGCCCCAGCTCCACATGAGCCTCAACGACCGCCAGCGGCCCCACCCTCGCTCCCTCGGGTACCGTAGCGGAGGCAGCCACGATCGCCGACGGATCGATCCCCTCTTCGATCGTCGGCTCCGGCGAGAGCACGGCGACGGCGCGTG
Source organism: Gemmatimonadota bacterium (assembly GCA_050732875.1). GTDB lineage: Bacteria > Gemmatimonadota > Gemmatimonadetes > JACCXV01 > JAHWKZ01 > DASRVA01. The sequence continues at coordinate 19,888 of JBOHRQ010000010.1, forward strand.
CGTACGCGAGATAGGGATTGTCGGAGCGCAGGACGTTCCGCCCGTTGGCTTCGAAATCCCGACCGACGATCAACGCGCCGGCCTCCGAAGCCAAAGCGGCCGTCTCATAGCGGGGGTTCGCCAGAAACGACAAGTCCTGCGGGCCGGCGCGCTCCAGCGAGGCGATCCCGCCGACGATGAAGTCGGGATCGCCCTCCAGCCGTGCGCCGATCGCTCCGGCCAGCTCGCCCAGCGGAATCTTCGGCATGTCTCCTCCGGGACGCCGCTCGGTGCGCCGTCCGCACAGGGCGGCTCGCGGCGGTCGACCGCGACTCAGCGAGAAGGCGCCGGTGCGGCCCCGGACGCCTGGAGTCTCTGGATGACCTCGTCGGTGATGTTCAGCGAGGGATCACCAGCCACCAGCGCCCCGTCGTTCAGGTCGAAGATCAGCAAGTAGCCGCCCTCACGGCGGGTTTCGTCGATCGCATCGTTCACCCGCTCGATGATCGGTTGCATCAGCTCGGCCTGCCGCTGACCGGCTTCGCCTTCGGGACCAAATTTGCTCTGGAAATACTGTTGGATCTCGTTCTCGAGCTGAAGGATCTCCTGCTGACGTTCGGCCTTGTTCTCCGGCGACAGAATGACCTCCTGTTTCTTGTACTCCTCGAAGAGTCCCTGAAGCTGAACTCGCTTCGTCTCCAGACTGTCCCTCCACAATCCGGCGGTCTGGTTGAACTCCTCGTTCGCCTCGGTGTAGCCGGGGGCCTGCTTGATGATCGCCTCCGAATCCACGTAGGCGATTCTCAGATCGCTCTCCTGAGCGCTCGCGATCGCGGGCGCGAGGAGCAGCATCCCCGCCGCGCTGAGGACATGCCATCGAATCATCGTTATCCCTCCCTGGTTCGTCATGGACGCCGCGGCCGGGTCGAGACCGGGCGCCTGCTTCCCCAATCTAACGTTCTACCCCGTCGCGGGGCTCAAAGGTCGATCTGGCCAGAGACACCCCGAACGCCGCGCGTTCGGGACCGTAACGGTCACACGGCTAGGCGGACGTACAAGCGGCCGATGTCGTTTGCAGGGCTTTTCAACAGCCTGCGCCTTAGCGGGTGAGGTTGCCGAACTTGAAGTGCAACTGCCACCCCGGATCAGGTTCGCCGCTGGGGTCGAGGCGGTCGAATCCGTAGGCGTAGTCCAGGCCGAGCGGACCGATGCCAGGGAGTTCGATCGTCACGCCCACGCCGGCGCCCCGCTTCAGGTCGGCGAACGTCACATCGCGGAACTCGGCGAACACGTCGCCGGCGTCGTAGAAGATCGAGGCGTACACGGTGTCGCTGATCTTGAAGAAGTGCTCGGCGGTCATGAGCACGAAGGCGTTCCCCCGGTCCCTGCCGCATCCGCCCGCCGGCTGGATGCCCGAGACCTCGGTTCCCACGCAACTCTCCTCGTATCCCCGGAGACCTTCGCTGGGGAACTGCACGCCGCCGAGGATGTACTGCTCGGTCAGTGGCACGAAACGGGTGGCGTTGATTCCTCCCGTCTTGAACGACAGGTTGAGCGTCGTACGGTCCTCGATGAACGTCGGGGCGTACCAGGATGTCTCAAACTCATACTTCTGGAACCCCACGTTCCCGCCCAGGGGTCCTCCCGCCAGATCCGTGCTCAGGCTGTGCAACGCGCCCTGGATCGGATGGCGCCGCGGAAGGCGTGTGTCCCGGACGAGGCCCACGTTCACGCTCGACTCGGTGCGGGGATACTCTCCGGCGAACCGGGTGTCGTCGTCGTCGTCGGCCTCGAGATCGATGTGCTGCCAGCGGTATCCGTAGTACACTCGCGTGGCGTCGTCCCAGGGCAGCGGTGTCCCAAAGCGCAGGCTTCCCCCGATCGCGTCCTGACGGAACGACTGGTTGATGAACCTGCGGTCGATGTCGAAGAACGTCATCGTCGCCGACGTCCTGCTGCCCAGGAAGATGGGTTCCGAGTAGCTCAGCTCGAGGTCGTTGTTTCGCGAGCCGAACTCCCACCGGATTTGCCCGGAGCGCGCCTGGCCAAAGAGGTTCGGCTGCTCGTACGCGAGAAAACCGGACAGCCCGGTGCCGCCGCCGACCGCCGCGCCGACGGTGAACGAGCCGGTCCGGCGCTCCTTGACCTCCAGCGTGAGGTCGATGTCCCCGGTCTCCTCGTCCACGACTTCGGTCGTCGGGATGATCCCCGGCTCGAAGAACCCGAGGCCCTCCAGCGAGAGGAGGCTGTTCCGGACATCGGTGGCGCGGAAACGCTCGCCCGGCGTGACGAACAGCTGCCGGCGGATCACAGATTCGTGGGTTACGGTGTTGCCCTTGATCACCACGTGCACGATGTGCGCCGGGTCCCCCTCCTGGATCTGCCATGTCAGGTCGACGACCGTGGTGTCCGGACGTTCCCTGCGAACCGGCTGGATGTTCGCATAGATGTAGCCGTCGTCGGCATAGAGATTACCCAGCTCCGTTCGGGCGCTCTCCACCGCCTCTGTGTCGAACACCTCGCCGGTCTGCAGCTGCAGGAGCTGACGGAGATCGCTCTGCGAGAACCGGCTGTTGCCCTCGATGGTCACCTCTCCGACGTGATATTGAGGACCTTCGTCGACGACGACCTCCAGCCGCATCCTCCCTTCCTGTTCATCGACGCGCATGCTGTCGGCAACGACTCTCATGTCGAGATAGCCGTGGGAGCCGTAGAATGCGGGCAGCCGCTGGGAGAGATCCTCGCGCCATAAGGCGTCGTCGAATTCGCCGTCCTGCCAGAACCAGAAGCCGTCCTTCTCCGTCTCCAGAGCCTTGCGGAGGCGGCCTCCCGAGAAAGCCTGGTTGCCGCGAAACACGATCTCCTGGATGGAGACCTTCTCCCCCTCCTCGACGGCCACCGTCACCGCGGTCGAGTCGGCTTCCGGGCGAACGGGCCGGAATTCCGCGCTCGCCAGATAGAACCCACGCGACCGGTAGAGGTTCTCGACGTCGTACTCGCCCTGGTGAAGGCGGCTGGGGATCGCACGATCTCCAGGTTGCAGGCCGAGCACCTCCTCCAGATCGCTGCGTTCCAGCTCGTCGAGCCCCTCGAACTCCAGGCTGGTGATCACCGGAGCCTCCTCGACGTGCAGCACGAGGTTGACCCCGTTGGCGGCAGGACGCGTCTCGATCGCGATGTCTTCGAAGAGGTTGGTTCGCCACAGCGAGCGAATGGCCTGCTGCATGGCCCGGGACGTGAGCTCAGACCCTGCCGTCAGGCCGGAGAGCGCCCGCACACGCTCGGGATCCAGCGTGGTGGTTCCTTCGACAGTGATCTCGGAGATGGTCGGCCCCGCCTGCTGGGCGCTTGCAGGACTGGCTGCGAGCAGGATCGCGCTCAGGACAGGAACGAGACGGGCGCGGGGGATGCGCGGCATCAGCCCACCTCTTCGGTCACCGACTCCTCCTCCCGGGGAGCGCCGCCACGAACGCTGAAGCGAAGGCCTTCGCCGTCGTCCGTCACTTCGACGACCACTTCGTCACCGGGGGCGAAGCGGCCCTGGAGCATGGCCTCCGAGAAGGGATCCTCGAGATAACGCTGCATGGCCCGCTTCAATGGACGCGCCCCGAACTTTTCATCGAAGCCCTTCTGCGCCAGAAAACGCCGGGCCTCGTCGGAGAGCTCGAGCGTGAGGTCACGTTCGTCGAGCCGCCCCAGGATCTCCCGGAAGAGAATGTCCACGATCTGGGTGATGTGCTCCTCCGTGAGCGGGTGGAACACGATGGTCTCGTCCAGGCGGTTCAGGAACTCGGGGTTGAACGTCTTGTCGATCTCGTCGCGCACGGCTTCCTCGATCCGCTCGATCCGCGCCCCGGAGCTGGGCTTCTGGAACCCCAGTGAACTGCCGCCGGTGATGCGTCGCGCGCCTACGTTCGAGGTCATGATAACGACCGTATTCTTGAAGTCGATCTTGCGGCCGTAGTTGTCCGTGATGTGGCCCTCATCCAGGATCTGCAGCAGGATGTTGAAGACGTCCGGATGCGCCTTCTCGATCTCGTCCAGCAGGACGACGCTGTAGGGCTTGCGGCGCACTTCCTTGGTCAGGTAGCCGGAGTCTTCGTATCCGACGTAGCCCGGCGGCGCCCCCAGCAGCCGGCTGACGGTGAACTTCTCCATGTACTCGGACATGTCGATCCGGATGAGCGCGTTCGGATCGGCGAACAGGAACCGCGCCAGGGCGCGCGCGAGCTCCGTCTTTCCGACGCCGGTTGGACCCGAGAAGATGAACGAGCCGATCGGACGCCGCGGGTCCTTGAGCCCGGCCCGGGTCCGGCGGATCGCCTTGCTGATGGCATGGATCGCATCATTCTGCCCGACGATGTGCTTGTGCAGCTCCTCCTCCATGCGCAGCAGCCGCTCGGTCTCCTCCTCGCGGAGGCGAATGACCGGAACCCCGGTCCAGCGGCTCACGATGAAGGCGACGTCTTCGGTGGACAGCTGGGGCCGATCGCTGTGGTTGCCGCGCTCCCACTCCAGCTTCTTGCGCTTGATCGTCGACTTCAGCTCGCGCTCGGTGTCGCGGAGCTTGGCCGCCGTCTCGTAGTCCTGCCCCTTGATCGCCTGGTCCTTCTTGGTGACGATTTCCTGGACCTCCTCCTCGAGGGCGAGCAGCTCGGGCGGCGGGACCTGGGTCGCCAGATGGACGCGGGCGCAGGCCTCGTCGATCACATCGATCGCCTTGTCGGGCAGGAAGCGGTCGGTGATGTAGCGCTCGGAGAGCCGGGCCGCGGCCTCCAGGGCGACATCGGGAATGTCCACGCTGTGATGCTCGGCGTACCGCGAGCGGAGGCCCTTGAGGATCTCGACGGTCTCCTCGATGGTCGGGGGATCCACCACGACCGGCTGGAAGCGACGCTCCAGAGCGCCGTCCTTCTCGATGTACTTGCGGTACTCGTTGAGAGTCGAGGCGCCCACGCACTGGAGCTCGCCACGCGCCAGCGCGGGCTTGAGCATGTTGGAGGCGTCGATCGCGCCCTCCGCGGCCCCCGCCCCGACGAGCGTGTGCAGCTCGTCGATGAACAGGATGATGTTCTTGGCCTGCTTGATCTCGTTGATCACGGCCTTCAGACGCTCCTCGAACTGGCCCCGGTACTTGGTCCCGGCGATCACCGCCGCCATGTCGAGCGAAAGGACGCGGTGGTCCCGAAGGCTGTGGACGATCTCTCCGCTCGTGATCCGCTGAGCCAGACCCTCGACGATGGCGGTCTTTCCCACACCTGGCTCGCCGATCAGCACGGGGTTGTTCTTCTTGCGACGCGAAAGCACTTCGATGACCCGCTCGATCTCCTTTTCGCGACCGATCGTCGGATCCAGCTCGCCATCGCGCGCCAGCTCGGTGAGATCACGACAGAAGTGATCCAGCGCGGGAGTCTTCGACTTCTTCTCGCTGGAGCGGGATGTCTGGCCGCCGCTTTCCATAGAGCTCAGCTCCCCTCCGAGGAGACGGATGGTCTCGTTTCGGGCCATCTCGATGCTGACACCCACATCTTCCAGCACCTGCGCCGCGATCCCCTTCTCCTCACGCAGCAGACCCAGCAGCAGATGCTCGGTGCCCACGTAGGAGTGCTTCAAGCTTCGTGCCTCGGCAACGGAGAATTCCAAAACCTTCTTGGCACGCGTCGTATAGGGAACCTCGTCAGCCGTCATGTCGCTCTTGCCGAGATCCACGCGCTCTTCGATCCGCTCCCGCAACTCGTCCAGATCCACGTTCAGGTTGGTGAGGATGGCGGCTGCCACTCCCTCGCCCTCCCGGATCAGCCCGAGCAGGATGTGCTCCGTCCCGACGTAATCGTGATGGAGACGGGTCGCCTCCTCGCGAGCCATCGACAGAACCTTGCGGACGCGGTCTGTAAAGTTGCTGTTCATGCGTCTTCCCCGTCGTCTTCCTCGAGTATCTGGCGGATCAGTCCCGCCCGCTCGATCTCACGCTCGCATTTGTCGAGTGCGCGCCCCGCCCGTTTCTCCAGGTGTGCGATCTGGGTCCAGAGGAGCATGTGGTTGAGTTTGGATACCCCTATCTCGGGGAGCAGTTTCATGCTCGCGCCCAGCCTGACGGCGGAGAGCAGATTCATCATCTCGTCGAACGACATGGAGCGGGCGCAGGTCAACAGGCCGTAGGCTCGCCAGACCTTGTCCTCGATCTCGTCGAGGGCGTCCCGGACCAGCACCACCCGGGCGTTCTCCTCGTACTCGATCACCTGACGGGCGATGCGCGACAGGTTCTCGATCAGCTCGTCCTCGGTCTTCCCCAGCGTGGTCTGGTTGGAGAGCTGGAAGTAGTTGCCGATCACATCCGAGCCCTCTCCGTACAGCCCGCGGAAGGTAAGCCCGATCTGGGCCAGCCCTTGCAGGACCTTGTGGATCTCCCGGGTCAACACGAGCCCCGGGAGGTGGATCAGCACCGACGCCCGGAGACCCGTCCCCGTGTTCGTCGGACAGCTGGTCAGGAACCCGAACCGGTGATGGTACGCGAACCGGACACGACTTCTCAATCCCTCATCGGCCTGGCTGGCGATCTGCCACGACGTCTCGAGCTGGAGGCCCGGCGTCAGGGTCTGGATCCGAACGTGATCCTCCTCGTTGATGAGCAGCGCCACGCGTCCGCCATCACCGATGAGGAGGGCGCTGGCCTCCTTGAACTTCAGCATCTCGCGGCTCACCAGATGACGCTCCAGCAGAAGGGTCAGATCCGTATCCTGCAGATCGGCAAGCCGCACGAACTGCCGGCCGCTCCCGTTGCCGACCGCCTCTCCGTGGGCCTCGAGGATCTCCTCGATGACGCGCTCCTGCTGATCGCCAGTGATCGCTTCGCGGAACGGGAAACGCTCCAGGTTACGGGCCAGCCGGATGCGAGTGCTGAGGATGATGTCCGCGTGCGGCCCCTCGCCACTGATCCAGGCCAGGCCACCGCCGACCGCTCCCAGGAGATCGTTGTCCGGCAGCTTCATTCGTCCTCAGCCTCTGCTCGCGCCTCGATCCGCACGGCTTCGCGTACGGCCTCGCGCTCGTCTTCCAGATCCTGAATCGCGTCCCGCAGCTCCGCCGCCCGCTCGTACTCTTCCTGGTCGATGGACTGCCGGAGCTGCCGACGCAATTCGTGCAGCCGCGCTTCGCGCTCGTCCAGAAGCCCGAGCGGAGCGACCTCGCTGATGCCTATGTGCTCGCTGGAGCCATGGATCTTGCGCAACAGGGCTCCCATCTCCTTCTCGAACGTCGTGTAGCAGTGGGCACAGCCCAGACGCCCCGTCTTGCGGAACTGGCGAAACGTGCATCCGCACCTCGGGCAGGCAAGGTTGGCGCTGGTGGCGCTGGTGAAGATCGGCGCACCCATCTCCGACAGGAAATCCGACAGCGGAGCCTCCGAGCTCGCGGTGGTGGTCTTCAAGCCCCGCGCCCGCGCGCACGCAGGGCAGAGATGCAGGGTCGCCGCCTCGTCGTTCACGATCTGCGTGAAGTGTACCGACGCCGGCTTCTTCTGACAGTCCTGACACAACATGGCTCTCTACTGGCAAAATGGTCCGATCGCTTCCGACTCGTCACAAAACGGTTCAGCCCAGGGGTAAAACGGAAGCCCCCCCGGCCTCGTTCAATCGCGCGTTCCCGCCCATTCGGGGTGGGCCCGCACGTGCTCCACCACGCCGTCCTCGATCCGCAGCACACGATCCGTGCGCTTCGCCAGGCCCTCGTCGTGGGTGGCCACGACGAACGCCACTCTCTTCTCGCGGGCCAGCGAGAACATCAGCTCGTGGAGGTGCTCGCTGTTGGCCCGGTCCAGGTTGCCGGACGGCTCGTCGGCCAGCACCAAGACCGGCTCGTGAACCAGGGCCCGCGCTACCGCCACGCGCTGCTGCTCGCCTCCCGAGAGGGCACTCGGCCGATGCGTCAGCCTCGCCCCGAGCCCGACCTCCTCCAGGACGACCTTCGCCCGCCGGCTAGCCTCCTCCTCCTCGACACCCTGAATGCGCAGTGGGATGGCCACGTTCTCGAGAGCCGAGAACTCCAGCAGCAGATGATGGAACTGGAACACGAATCCCAGCCGCTGGCTGCGAAGTCGCGAAAGCTCGATGTCAGAGAGCCGGTTCAGGTGGCAGTCCGCAAGCACGACCGAACCCGACGTCGGACGGTCCAGTCCGCCCAGCAGGTGCAGCAGCGTGCTCTTGCCGGCGCCCGAGGCGCCCACGACCGCCACCGTTTCCCCCGCGTAGACCTCGATGTCCACGCCCTGCAGCACCTTCAGCGGCCCACCCCCGCTCGCGTACTCTTTATGCAAGCGGTGCGCCACCAGGACGGGACCCTCACGGACCCCGGGCGCGCTATTCATACCGGATCGCGTCCACCGGCGCCATGCGCGCCGCCTGGCGGGATGGGTAGAGAGTGGCGGCCAGGCTGATGAGCAAGCTCGCCCCCACGATCAGGGCGATCGAGAGCGGTTCGATCGAGACCGGCAGGGTGTCGATAAAGTACACGTCCCCCGGCAGCGAGATGAATCGATAACGGGCCAGGAGGTACGCCGCGCCCAGGCCCACGACCGTTCCGAGGCCTGTCCCGACGACTCCGATCAACGCCCCCTGGTAAACGAAGATGCGGCGGATGGCGCGCCCCTGCATCCCCATCGATCGGAGGATCCCGATCTCCTTCGTCTTGTCCGCCACGATCATCGTCAACGTGCTGATGATATTGAAGGCCGCCACCAGCACGATGAGAACCAATATAATGAACATGGCCCTCTTTTCCAATTTCAGGGCCGAGAACAGCGGCTGGTTGAGCTCGATCCAGGTGGTCGCATAGTACGGGCCCCCGAGCCGGTCGGCGATCGCGTCGCCGAGCTCGCGCGCTTCCCAGATGTCGTCGATCCTCGCCGCGATGCCGTAGGCCACGTCCCCGATCTGCAGATACTCCTGCATCGCCGCCAGCGACGTGTACACGAACTTCGAGTCGTACTCGAAGAGACCGCTCTTGAAGGTGCCCGCGACGATGAACTTCTGGAGCTTGGGGATGGTGCCGTGAAGCGGCGATACGGCGGCGACTTCGGGCGTAGTCAGGGTCAGTGTGTCACCGGGAAAGGCGGCCAGCCGATCGGCGAGCAGATAGCCGATCACGACACGCGGGTACTCCTCGTCAGGCCGGGTGGCGAGATCATACTCTCCCGAGAGCATCTGCCGCCGGGTGTCCGACACGCCTTCCTCGAGGTCTGGATCCACCCCGCGGATCACCGCCCCCTCGTAGCGACCCTGCCCGTGCCCGATGATGCCCTCGGTGTAGAGGAAGGGCGCGGCGCCGGTCAGCCCGGGCACCTCACGGATCACCTCGAGCACTCGTCGGTAGTCGTCCACGGGCTCGGAGTTGTAGCGCTGGATCAGGAGATGCGGCGTATTGGTGAGGATCTTCTCCCGCAGATCGCGCTGGAGACCACCCATCACGCTCATCACGATGACGAGCGCCGCGACGCCTACGAAGACGCCCCCGATGGCGATCAGCCCGATCACCGAGATCAACCCCGCCCGACGCTTCGAGGTCAGGTAGCGCACCGCGATCTGCCGCTCGAGGCTCACAGCTCCACCCCGTCCTCCACCGTCGGCTCCGTGCCGGTCGCCGCGACCGGCTCGTCCCCGACCTCGGGACGCAGGGTCGGGAACAGGATCACGTCCCGCATGGCGGGCTGGTCGGCGAGAAACATGACGAGCCTGTCGACGCCTACGCCCATCCCGGCGGTCGGCGGCATCCCGTATTCGAGGGCGCGAAGATAGTCTTCGTCCACGGTCACCGGGGCTTCCAGATCCCCAGCCGCCGCCAGCGCCGCCAGCTCCTCGAACCGCGTACGCTGATCCCGCGGATCGTTCAGCTCGCTGAACGCGTTGCACCACTCGGTTCCGAAGACATAGGCCTCGAAGCGTTCGGACAGCCGCGCGTCCTCACGGTGGCGTCGCGCCAGCGGCGACAGCGCCACCGGGTGATCCACGACCAGGATCGGCTCCTGGAGATCGGGCTCGACCAGCGCACCGAAGAGCGCGTCGAGGATCTTCCCGGCGCCATGGCCGGAAGCGACCTCGACCCCAAGCCGGTCGGCCTCGCCGGCCAGCGCACCGCCCGAGAGGTCGTTGACGGCCACCCCCCGTTCGGCCAGGGCGTCGAGAAAGGACAGCCTCGGCCACGGCGGGGTGACGTCCACGGTCCGGCCCTGCCAGGTCAGCGCCGAGGATCCGCGGATCTCCACGACCAGGCCGGCCAGCAGCTTCTCGGCCAGTCGCATGAAGTCCCGGTAGTCGGCGTACGCTTCGTAGAATTCCAGCATCGTGAACTCGGGATTATGGAACCGATCCAGTCCCTCGTTGCGAAAGTTCTTGGCGATCTCGTACACGCGCTCGAGCCCGCCGATGATGCACCGCTTCAGGTACAGCTCGTCGGCGATCCGCAGGTACAGGGACACGCCGAGCGCGTGGTGGTGGGTCTCGAACGGACGCGCCGCCGCCCCTCCGTACACGGGCTGCAGGACCGGGGTTTCGACTTCGAGGTAGCCCCGCCGCTCGAGGAAGTCGCGCAGATACCGGACCACCTGCGCCCGGGTCGCAAAGATCTGCCGCACCTCGGGGTCTACGGCGAGGTCGGCGTAGCGCCGGCGATAGCGGAACTCGCGGTCGGTCACGCGGTGATAGGCGCGTTGTCCGCCCTCCCCTTCGACCACCTTGCCCAGGGGCAGGGGTCGGAGCGACTTGGCCAGCATCCGGATCTCCTCGGCCTTGAGCGTCACTTCTCCAGTCCGCGTCCGGAACACCGTCCCTACCGCGCCGAGATAATCCCCCAGATCGATCTGCTCGAGCAGTGCGTAATTCTCCTCGCCGAGGTCGTCCTCGCGCAGATAGACCTGGATCCGGCCGCTCGCATCGGCCACGTGGAGAAAGGTCGTCCGACCGTGCGGACGCATCGCCACCACGCGTCCCGCGATGCGGCCGGTCACTCCAGGGCCGTCGTCATCGTACGCGGCCAGGAGCCCGGCGGTGGTGTCGGTCACCTCCCAGCCGACGGGGTAGGGATCCACGCCCCGGCGCTCCAGCTCCTCCAGCTTCCGGGCCCGCGCGACCCGCGGATCGGCGGCCGAGGTCCGACTCGAAGGCGCCGTCATCGGGGCTTCTCCCCCGCCGGCTGCGCTTCACGCCGGTCCGTCGCCTGCCGCAGCCAGGCCTCCATGAAGCCGGTGAGATCGCCCTCCAGCACCGCTTCCACGTTGGAGGTCTCCTCGCCGGACCGGTGATCCTTGACCAGCGTGTACGGATGCAGGACGTAGGAGCGGATCTGACTCCCGAACGCGATCTCCTTCTTCTCCGCCTCGAGCTCCTCGCGGGACTTCTCGCGCTCCGCCTTCAGGTACTGGTGCAGACGGCTCCTCAGCAGGCGCAAGGCGGTCTCCCGGTTACGATGCTGGCTCCTCTCAGCCTGGCTCTGAACGACGATGCCGGTGGGAAGATGGGTGATCCGGACGGCGCTGCTGGTCTTGTTGACGTGCTGGCCGCCCGCCCCGCTCGCCCGATAGGTGTCGACGCGAAGGTCCTTGTCCAGGATCTCGACCTCGATGTCGTCCGAAACGGCGGGATAGACGAACACCGAGGCGAACGACGTATGGCGCCGCGCGTTGGCGTCGAAGGGGCTGATCCGGACGAGCCGATGGACGCCCTTCTCGGCACGGAGATATCCGTAGGCATACTCTCCGTCGACCTCCACGGTCGCGCGGGTGATGCCGGCTTCCTCCCCCTCCTGGATGTCCAGGATCCGGTATTCGTACCCGCTGCCCTCCATCCACCGGGTGTACATGCGCAGCAGCATGGCGGCCCAGTCCTGGCTCTCGGTCCCCCCGGCTCCCGAGTGGATCGTCAGGATCGCGTCCAGCGGATCGTCGGGATCCTGCAACATGCCCCGGAACTCGAAACGGTCGAACCGCTCCGCGAGGTCGCCCAGATGGGCCTCGAACTCCGTCCAGACGCCGGGCTCGTCCTCGTCGGCCAGCAACTCCAGCATCTCCCGGGTGTCGGCGATCTCCCGGCCGAGGACTTCGTGGTTCTCGACCCATTGCCGGTGCGCCTTCAGCTCGGCCAGCAGGTTCTTCGCGCGCTCGTTGTCGGTCCAGAAATCCGGCTCTGTGGACGCCGCCTCGAGGGCGGCTATCCGTTCCCGCCTGGCCGGAAGGTCAAAGACGGCTCCCGAGGAGCTCGTGCCGCTCCTCTAACTCGTCGATGACCTGGAGGTGTGTCGAATCCTTCACGCCTTCAAGTTAGCGTCGACCTCGCCCGGGCGCCCGGGCTCGCCCGCGGACGCGGGCTCGTCCTCCACCCCCGACCCGTCGCGCCGGCGGTCGACCACGTAGACCGAGCCCCGGAAGGACTTGGCGTACGACTTCATCTCGCTGGCCAGCTCGCTGACCTTGGCAGGATGCGTGAAGTTCCGCCGGACGTTCGAGACACAGCCGATCGACAGCGTCATCAGCGGGATTTCGCGGATGTTGCCCTGTCGGTCCTTGGCCAGGATGTGCCCGCGTTGGCGGTCCTCCCCGCCGTACTGGAGGGGCATGAGGGTGTCGAAGGCGTCGATGATCGAGTGCGACACCCGCGCCAGGTCCTCGAACGGCAGCGTATAAATGAAATCGTCGCCCCCGATGTGGCCGACGAAGCCGCGCTCGGAGAGCCGGCGCACCGTATCGCGGAGGATGAGGGACAGAATCCAGATGACGCGGTCGCCCCGATGGTAGCTGTAGCTGTCGTTGAACTCCTTGAAGGAGTCGATGTCGGCGTAGCACACGGCGAAGCGCTCGCCGCTCGCGATGCGACGCTGGATGTCGTGCTGAATGATCTTCGTGCCGGGCAGCATGGTCGATGGATGGACGGCGACGTCCCGCGCGAAGCGGTCCAGCACGGTCCGCAACCGCAGGACCTGCTCCCGGCCGGAGTGGGTCCCACAAAGGAACTCGTCGGCGCCGCTCTCGAACGCTCCGGCGATCTCGTCCACCCGGTGCTCGCGCGAGTGGAACACGATCGGCACCACGCTGTTGAACGGATCGTTCTTGAGCCTTCGACAGAGGTCCACGGCGGCCGGGAAGTCGCGATCGGCATCCAGCACGAGCAGGTCCACGATCCCCCGCTCGAGGGCCTGGATCACCTCGGCCCCGGAGTCGAAGGCGGCCAGCTTGCCGGAGCGCTCCTCGAGGAAGCGTTCGAGGGCGTCGGGGGTGCGGGGCCCGCCCATGTACAGCACGCTGAGCCCGCTCATCCCGGGCCGCCGGTCAGTCTTCGGTGTCGAGCGGCCGGTACGGCGGATTGATCCACTGCCTGTGCTCCTCGAGTCCCGTCGTCACCACGACCGCGCTGCGCGACTGGGGCGGCGTATCGGTGACGAATACCGCATCCACCCCGGGCCACCGCTCGACCATCTCCGGCCCGCCGCGCTGGCCCAGGACGAAGAGGGACGTGGCCAGGATGTCGCTGGTCATGGCATCCTGCGAGAAGACGCTGACGCTGACCAGCCCGACGTCGATGGGTCGCCCCGACCGCGGGTCGATGAGATGGCCGTAACGTTGTCCGCCGAGCGTCACCTGACGCTTCAGCGACGATGATGTGGAAGCCGATCCGGGCGGCATCTCGAAGATAGCGAACCCGTCATCGGGATCGAAGGGGTTTCTGAGCTCGATCGGCCACAACCCGCCTGTCGATTCCGGTCCCGGGCCGAAGAAAACGAGGTCCCCGGAGAAATCGACGATGCCGCTGGTCGCCCCCGCCTCCAGCATGGTCTCGCGCATGCGGTCCAGCGCGAAGCCCTTCATGACCGCGCGCAGATCGAGCTCCATGCCCGAATCCGGCAGAAAGACGGTTCCGGCCAGCGTATCCAGCTCCACGCGCGCCCAACCGATGTAGCGGCGAGCGGCCGCGATGGAGGCGGGATCCGGGATGCGTGGATCCGCCGAGGCGCCGAACCCCCACAGGTCCACCAGCGGCCCGACGGTGGGATCGAAGGCGCCGTCTGTCCGTTCCGCCCACAGGAGCGCCGCGGCGATGGCCGCCTGTGTCCAGGGGCTGATCTGGACGGGCTCGGTCCCCGCGGCCCGATTGACGGCAGCGATCTCGCTGCCCGGGTTCAGCCGGTCCAGCAGCCGCTCGACCGAGTCGGCCACCACGAACCCGCTGGCGAGCGCCCGGCGCGCGATCGCCGAGTCGGGCGCCGAGACCGTGGCCCTCACCTGAGTGGACAGAACGAATCGGCGCTCGGAGAGCTCGACGCCGGGAAACTCCTCGTCCGCCTCGTGGATCGAGCGCGCGATCACCATCGGAGCCTCGTCGTCGTCGGGCTCGTCCCCCGTGTCCGGCGTGCTGGCGCATGCGGAGAGGCTGGCGCAAACGGGGAGCAGCACCTGGACGAGTCTGCGGGCGAGCAGGAAACGATCGACAGGCATGGCTGGAAACTCCAACGTCCGCCGCCCCCGCGCAAGAACCGGCTAGGGCTCGACGAGGTTCAGCTCGCTCTCCTGGGTCATGTCCACGTTCCGCCGCCGCGGCCCCTCGGGGCCCATCGTGACCTTGGTCATGGTCGCCTGGGCGGTCGTCTCGACCCGCCGGACGATTCCCCGGCCGTGGTCGAAGTGAAGGTTGCCGCGCAGCCGGATCCGTTCCTCGGTCGTTTGCGGCGGCTCGGCGGCCAGGCTGTCGGCCTCGTACACGCCCGGCAGATAGACGTCACCGTCGAAGGCGATGACGGCCATTTGATCGTCGAGGGCCTTGAGCACGTAGGTGGAGCGGGTGACGACCGGCTCGGCCTGCGGAGAGAGGACGCGGACCTCCTGTGTCCAGCTGTCGCCCACCTTGAGCGGGCGGTCCGGGAACACGGGCTGGGTCTGGTCGAGGTAGGTCTTGAAATCGAGGTTGCCGACCGCTTTCCGGGCCGCCCCGAGATCGCCTACGTCCAGGATCTTGCCCTGAGGGGTGATCTCGACCCGCAGGGCGAACTCCTCGGGCATGCTCTGCCCCTCCTCGTTTGCTGGCTTCGGCGGGAGGTGATAGGTCCAGGTCAGCAGGTAGTTGCCGCGCGGGGTCACCTCGGTGGCGACTTCCTCCACCGTCATCTTGCGCTCGTACGACTCGTGAGCGGGCGCGCCCTCCGAGGTGTCCGGCCGGGTCACGGTGCCCTGGACGTGATAGCGATAATGGAGGGTGTCACCCACCTCGTAGCGGAGGCGGAGCCGGACGTCCGGGAGCGCCACTTCGGCCCCGCCATCCGAGCAGGCCCCGATCACCCCGGCCAGGAGGAACGCGGCGTACTGGAGGAACGCGGCGTGCTGAAAGCGGGTCAACGCGACTCGGACAGGCTCGCCAGGACGATCCCCTTCGACAGCGGATCCACGCTGCCGATGGCGATCGTAGCCTGCTCGAAGAGGCGGTACTCCGAGGCCCATTGGGGACCCGGCGCGACGGCCTCGGGAGATCCGGCCGCGACCGGCCCGTCGGTGGGCGTTGACTCTCTCCAGGGCTGAATCGAGAGGAGGACCGCGATCGAGGCAGCCAGGGCCAGCGCGGGCACCAGCCGGCGGGCGCGCGGGCGCGGGGTCAGCGACACCTTCCCCCAGAGCTCGTCCCAGTAGCCGTCGGGGGGCGCGGGCGGATCGGCGCCATACCAGCGAAGCGAGCTCAGCAGGGCGGCGCACTCCTCGCGCAGCATCCGACACCGGTCGCAGCGCCAGAGGTGGGCCTCGGCGGCCTGCGCGGCCGTGGGATCCAGACGGCCGTCGAGCAGGTCGTAGATCGCCTCGGCAGAGAGGTGCGTCTCGGGCGGTGGGATCGGCGTTTGGCTCATGGGTCCTTCCTCACATCCTTATGGACGCAAACGACACGCCATCGTTCAATGCGTCGGTCGCTCCAGGCGCTGTTTTCATGGCGCCAGCAGGGCGCGGAGCTTCTCCCGCCCGTAAAAGAGGTTCGAGCGCACGGTGGCCGGCGGACAGCCGCAGCGTGCGGCGACCTCCTCGGTCGACAGCCCCTCCACGTCGTGCAGCACCACGACCTCGCGCTGGCGCGGCGGGAGCGAATGGATGGCTCGCTCCAGCCGGGCGAAGAACTCGCTGCGCTCGACGCGCCGATCCGGGGGCTCCAGCCGCACGTCCGCGTGATCCTCGGCGAATCCTTCGGGCGGCGGAGTCTCGTGCTGCGACACCCGCCGTCGGCTCCTCAGGTGGTCGAGGGCGGTGTTCACGATGATCCGCCGGGCCCACGGGAAGAACGCCTCCGGCTGGGTGAGGACACCCAGGTTCTGGAACACCTTGACGAAGGCGTCCTGCAGCACGTCATCGGCATCGGCGTGGGAGCCGGCGTAGCGTCGAGCCAACCCGTAGAACGCGCCCCGGTAGGCGGTCATGAGGTCGCGGAAGGCGCGCTCGTCGCCGCCCCGGGCCCGCCGGACGAGCTCGGCGGTCCGCTCCGCCTCGCCTATGGCCGCGCGGGGTCCGGACCCCACCATCGTCCTCGTCATACCGCCTTTCCTCGCGATCCCGCCTCCTCGACCCCGAGAATCCAGGCCGCCACGCGGCCTGGCTGCAGTGGCTCGCCGATCCGCCAGTAGGCGCGATCCTCGAAGACCGCCGAGCTGGAGTCCTCGGGCAAAGCGTCGACCTCGGACACGATCCGCCGGGCCCGCTCCCGCCAACGTACCAGGTTGTCGATCCGGAGATCGACCCACCCCGCCTCGGCCCATCGCTCCACCGCGTCCTCGTCCATCACCTCGCGTGCCTCCTCCTTGTACGGAGGGATCTTCATCTCGGGCCCGCGCAAGAGGCGCCCGTCGGGAAGCCGGACCGGCAGCCCGATGGACAGGATCCGCGACCGGAGGTCCGCATCATCCATGACGATCGCCGAGCACGCGGCGCTCATTGCGGCCGGATC
The DNA here is from genome assembly GCA_050732875.1 of Gemmatimonadota bacterium. GTDB lineage: Bacteria > Gemmatimonadota > Gemmatimonadetes > JACCXV01 > JAHWKZ01 > DASRVA01. Next base: position 36,816 of record JBOHRQ010000010.1, read on the forward strand.
TCCCTTCGCCACCGCCTGGAGGCTGCCCATGGTCGTTCGCAACAGGTAGCCCTCGTAGAGAAGCTTGGACAGTCGCGGCGGCCCGAGCATCTCGAAGGCCACCGAGTCGGTGCCGTGCGCGGCCTCCAGCCGGCGCATCTCCTCGATGGCCCGGTGCCGCATGACACCCGCCCGGTACGATGGCCCCAGCGTCGCGCCGTCGAGGGCGCCTATGATCTCGCGTCCGGTGGTTCCGCCCTTGATCTCCCGAACCACGTCGGCGGCAATCTCCTCGGGGGTCACGAACTCCATCTGCCCGAGGGCGGTCACCGTCTCGAACTCCTCGCACGAGAAGACCCCGTTCTCTCCCGTGTCGATGTACACCGACTCGAGCACGCGCGCTTCGCCCGTCGGGCCTTCGACCCGTGACCAGCCCGGCGCGCCGTCCATCGCCAGTGCGCCGACCACCTCGAGCGCGTTCTCGGGCGGACAGTCGTAGAGCGGTATCGGTCGCCCGCGCCGGAGAACCGGTCCGGCGCCGATCCGCTTCCATGCGATCGCCGCGCTGGGCTTGATCTCCTTCACGATCGGCGCATCGGGCGTGCGGGCCAGCAGGTAGAGGAGCATCGAGTGGGCCCCGGCGATCGACGATTTGGTCAGCAGGACCCGGCTGGGCCTCTCCTCGGAGTGGGTGTAGGGGATGTTGAGGCCCATCCCACCCGAGCCCGTCGTTCCCACCTTCATGTACACCGCGGTCCCGCCCACTCGCAAAGCTTCGCGCAGGATCTGTACATGCCGGATCAGCTGGGGCAGCGCCAGCGTCGTGAGATGGTTCTCGATCACGTCCTGCAGCTCGTCGGCGCCGGCCTTCCCCTGGTCCACCGCCGCTACCACCTTCTGGACGCGACGGGCGCTGTAGAACACGTCCTGATAGGCGAAAGCCGTGGCCGTATTGATGCAGTCGATGACCATCTCGGGACGATGCTCCGCGACGAGCTGGTAGAGAAAAGCGCGCCCGAGAATCTCTCCCGAGAGCTCGGACATCGTGTCCTCGATCAAGGTACGGCGGTGGCTGCGATCCGCTTGGAGTCGCTGGCGATCCAGCTCCCGGAGGTCCGACCGCACGAAGACGTTGCCCCAGGCGGGGACGATCTCCGTGCCTCCCGGGGACCCGGCCAGCGCACCGACCGCCTCCTCGGCCTCCTTGCGCCGCAAGGAGTGGACGATCAGCCGCGCCGGCGCCTCCTCGATCAGCGCGCGCACGATCGCCGAGCCCACCAGACCCCACCCTCCCAGGATCAGGACCGTCCGTCCCTCGATCTCCACGCTCAGGACGTTCCGGCAGGTTCGGGGATCCCGAGACCCACCGACGCGCGCAGCCGCTCCAGCTCCGAGGGAGCCAGCCGCCGCGTCGCCCCAGGGGTCAGGTCATCCAGCGTCACCGTCCCGTAGCGTGTCCGGACGAGCCGCTCCACCTCTCCCCCGCAGGCGCCGATCATCCGGCGCACCTCCCGCTTGCGTCCCTCCCGCAGAACCAGCTCGATCTGCCGTCGGGCCGCGGGTCCGTGGCCGCGCCGCCTCAGGATGCGCGCCTCGAACGGAGCCGTCCGCCCGTCCCCCAGCTTGATCCCGCGGGTCGCTCCCGTCCGGAGCCGGCGCTCGTCCAGATCGCCCCGGACGTCGGCCACATACGCGCGCTCGACCTTCCACCGGGGATGGGTCAGGCGGTGCGCGAGCCGGCCGTCGTCGGTCAGCAGGAGAAGACCCTCCGTGTCGCGGTCCAGGCGTCCGACGTAGACGAGGCGTCCCGCCGAGGGCTCCCCGACGAGGTCGTACACCGTACGAGCGCCGCCCGGGTCGGAGCGGGTGGTGAGGACGCCCTTTGGCTTGTGCAGCGCGAGACAGATCCCCCTGCCGGCGGACGCTCCGGGGAAGCGCGCCCGGACAGCCCGGCCACGGACGGTGACGCGATCGCGGCCGGGCTCGATCGTCGTCCCCGCTCGGGTGACGACGCGGCCGTTGACCGCCACCACGCCCGCGGCGATCAGGTCCTCCGAGCGCCTGCGCGAGGCCACGCCGGCCTGGGCCAGGTAGCGCTGCAGCCGGACCTTCAAGAAGCCTCGTCTTCGGGTGCGGATTCCTCGAAGAGATCCGGCTGCCCCTGCTCCGACGCGGGCGGGAGCTCGACCTCCTCGGGTCGCGGCAACGCGTCCAGGTCGGGAAGCCCGAAGTACTCGAGAAAGTGCTCGGTGGTCGCGTACAGGAGCGGCCGTCCGAGCCCTTCGGCGCGCCCGGTGATTCGAACGAGATCGCGCTCGACCAGGGTCTTGAGCACCCCGTCCACGTTCACCCCGCGGATCGCTTCCAGCTCGGTGCGCGCCACCGGCTGGCGGTAGGCCACGATGGAGAGCGTCTCGAGGGCGGCCTGTGACAGTCGCGGGCGCGATGAGCGCTGGAGCAGCTTGATCCAGAGGGCGTACTCGGGCCGCGTGAGGAGGCGGTAGCCCCCGCCGATCGCGCTGATCCGGAAGGCACGGCCCTCGCGCAGATAGTCCGCATTCAGCTCGGCGACGATGTCGTCGATCGTGGCCGGCGTCGCCTCCTCCAGGATCGACGCCAGACGCCGGGCAGGGAGAGGCTCGTCGGCGGCGAACAGCAACGCCTCCACGATCGCCCTCGTCGAAGGCGCCAGATCGGCCCCGCGACCACCCGTCTCACTCATCATCCCTAAGCTCCGCCGCGTACACGTGAATTTCGCCGAAACGATCCCCCTGGCGCAGACGAAGCTCCCCTTCGCGGGCCATCTCGAGGAGCGCCACGAACGTCACGATCCAGTGGGAGCGGGGCTCCCCGGCGACGAACAGGTCCCGGAACGAAGTTCGTCCCTCGTCCTTGAGCCGCGCGCGCACGAAGCGCACCTTCTCCTCGATCGTGACGCCGACGGGATCCAGGCGATGGACGCGCTCGCGGGCAGCCTGTTCCATCACCTCCGCGAACGCCTTCAGCAGATCCCCCAGGGTTGCCCGGCGGCCGGGAGCCTCGTCGACCGTGTCCTCGAGCTCGGGCAGGCCCTGGAGCAGCCCGTCCATCAGATCCCCCCGCGGGAACACCTCCCGCTGCGCGGCTTCGCGGTCCTTGAGCTGGTCGGCCACTTCGCGGAACTGCTGGTACTCGAGAATCATCATCACCAGCTCGCGACGGGGATCCTCGATCTCCTCGTCGTCCTCGGGCTCCGGCCGGGGAAGCAGCATCTGCGCCTTGATGCGCATCAGGGTCGCGGCCATCAGCAGGAACTCGCCTGCGCTCTCCAGCCGCTCGGGACTCATCGCCTCCAGGACCCCCAGAAACTGCTCGGTGATGAGCGCGATGGGGATGTCGTAGACGTCCACCTCGTTCTTCTGCACGAGGTAGACGAGCAGGTCGATCGGGCCCTCGAAGTCGAGGGCCTCGACCTTTACGCGGTGGGGATCCGGGTCGATGCTTGCCATAGGCCCATGACGGAGCGCACTTCGGCCATCGTCTCGCCCGCGATGGCTCCGGCCGCTTCCCGTCCCTCGTCCAGCACGCGGCGCAGCTCTTCCGGGTGCCTTCGCAGCTCGGCCGCGCGATCGCGCATCGGCCGCAGCGTTTCGATCAGGATGTCGGCGAGCAGCATCTTGTCTTCATGACAGCCGATCTCGGCGGCACGGCACTCGCGGTCGACGCGCTCGACGACCTCGGGATCCGAGAAGAAGCCGTGCCACGTGAACACGTTGCATACCCACGGCCGGCCTGGATCCGTGCGACGCTTTCTCTGTGGATCTGTGAAGGCGGTCGCCAGCTTCCGGCGCACGGTGTCCGGATCGTCGAGGATGCCGATATGATTGTCCTGTGACTTGGACATTTTGCCGTTCCCATCCAACCCGAGGATCCGCTTGGTCTCGGTCAAGAGCGGCGCCGGCTCGGGGAAGACTTCGCCAAAAGCGTTGTTGAACCGCCGGGCCAGGGTCCGGGCGAGCTCGAGGTGCTGGATCTGATCCTCGCCAACCGGCACGCGGTCCGCCTTGTACACCAGGATGTCGGCGGCCTGCAGGACCGGATACATGAGGAGGCCCGCGTTGACCGCTTCCCCCTCGTCCCCCGTCTTGTCCTTGAACTGCGTCATCCGCTGGAGCTGCCCGAGCGGCGCCAGCGTGGTCAGGATCCAGGCCAGCTCGGTGTGCTCGGGAACCTCGGACTGAAGAAAGATCCGGCAGCGCCCGGGGTCCAGCCCGGCGGCGAGGAGCGAGACGAGCATGTCCTCGACCAGCCGCGGGAGCTCGTTCGCCTCGTAGGGCACCGTGATCGCGTGATAGTCGACGATGGTGTACAGGCACTCGTGCTCGTCCTGAAGCCGGACCCAGTTCTGGACCGCCCCCAGCCAGTTGCCGATGTGCAGCTCGCCGGTCGGCTGGATTCCGCTCAGGATTCTCAAGACGCTCCCTCCACCGCAGCCAGGAGGAACCGCGTGGCGAGCTCGGCGGGCAGGAACACCACGCCCAGCACTCCCGGAACGATGAGCAGGAGGAGCACGATCACGAACCCGAAGGCCCCCATCGAGCGGTACCGGTACGCCAGCCGGCGGGGCAGCAGGCTCGCCACGACGTGGGAGCCGTCGAGCGGCGGAATCGGGAGCAGATTGAACACGGCGAGGATGAAATTCAGGAAGATCCCGTAGACGCAGAACTGCGACAGAACCGAGGCGGTGTTCCCGGCGCCCAGCATTCGGGCCATCAGCAGGATTCCCGCGAATCCCAGCGCCAGCACCACGTTCGAGGCCGGACCGGCGAGCGAGACGGTGATGTCCCCGAGCCGGCGGTCGCGAAAGTTCTCGGGCGTGACCGGGACCGGCTTGGCCCACCCGAACAGGAAGTTGGCCCCCGACAGGATCAGGAATCCGGGCACGAGTATGGAGCCAAAGAGGTCGATGTGCGGGACCGGGTTCAGCGTGAGCCGTCCGAGCATCCGGGCCGTCGGGTCGCCCCACCATTCGGCCGCGTATCCGTGTGCGCACTCGTGCACGACGACGGAGAACAGCAATACCGGCAGCACGACCAGGAGCGCTTCCACGGCAATTCCAGGGCTCGGGAATACGATCGACGAGAAACGGCGGGGCGGAAAGCTAGCCCGGGCGGCACTCGCATGCAAAGCGGGCGTTGATGGCAAGGGGTTTCCGAGCTATCTTTTTTCCATTACCGTCATTTTGGCGTCCACATTCATCTTACCGCCTTCGATAACGGAGATCGCGTGCCGAACATCCGCTCCGCCGAGAAGCGCGCTCGTCAGAACCGCCGGCAGCGCGAGCGCAACCGACACGACCGCTCGCAGCTGCGAACGGCCCTCAAGAAGGTCCGTCAGGCCGCCAGCGCCGACGATGCCCGAAGCGCGATAGCCAAGGCCGAGAGCCTGCTGGATCGGCTGGCCCGCCGGGGGATCATCCACCGCAACACGGCGGCCAGGCATAAGGCCAGGCTGAACGCCCACATCTCCCGCTTGCCCTGAACGGCCGCTGAAAGCGGCCGATATCTTGGCCGTCTTCAGCGCCCCAGCGCCGACAAAGAGGCGGGGTAGGTGGCTATCCCACACACATCGAACCCCGTATGCGCGCACAGCACCGGACCGAGCGATGCCCGGTACCACCGGGCCGGGCGCCGGACCTCCGCCAGGGCCTGCTCGAGCTGTCCCGCCGCCTCCTTCCCGCGCGCTCCGGCGTGCACACAGGCCGCCACGATCGGCTCCCCGGCTTCGAAATCCAAGGCGACCAGATCGACCATCCTCTCGACCCGCGTCGTCTCGCCGACGACCCGTTCGATCAGCGACAGGCGCCCGTCCTCGAGCGCCAGGATCGGCCGATCGTCCTGATCCGAGCCCCCTCTCGAGGGGCTACGGTCGAGCCTCCCGCTGAGGTAGAGGAAATCGAGTGTGTAGACGCTGAAGTACACCCGCGTGGCCCGGGCGATGGCTTGGATGTCCTTCGCCACCTCCGCGGGTTCCCCCCCGGCCGCCAGACGCGCCTCGGCCTCCAGGCAGAGGAGACCCAGCGGGAGCCCGGCGAGCCGGCTGTCGATCACCAGCACCCGATTGGACGCCCCGATCCGATCGGCCGCCTCCAGAGCGTGATCGACGGTGCGGCTCAGCTCCCCCGACAGATGAATCGAGAGGAGCCGCTCGTGGGTCTCGAGAAGTCGTCGATACACGGCGGCGAACCGCTCCGGCGAGGGCGGGATCGTTACCGGGATGGCGTTGGCCTGCTGGAACAGGGCGTAGAAATCGGTCGACGACAGCTCCGGACCCTCCCGGAGCCGGCGGCCATCGATCTCGATCTCCAGCGGCACGACGGCCCAGCTTCCCGAGAGCCCCAGGGCGTGCACCTCCGAGGTCGAATCCGTCACCCGGGCGACGGTGGGGTTCATGCGCGATCCCCCCGTCCCAGGGTGTCGCGGACGATGGTGGCGATACGCCTCCTGAGCTCCTCTTCGTCGAGCTCGGTGGCGGAGGGGGCCGCGCGGTAGGCGCGATCGGCCAGCGGCTCGGGATCGGTGACCAGGCAGCCCGGATTGCGCACCTGGGCCTGGTAGGCATCCAGGGCCAGCAGACGGTCCACCTCCTGGCGGGAGAGACGGTGGACCCGCCCCAGAACCCGGGCCGTCAGAAGCGATCGGGCGGCCTGCTCGATCGATTCCATCAGGTCGATGGCCCGCGCCAGGCTGGATGCATAGGTGACGACGCCATGGTTGGCCAGGAGCAACGCGTCGTGCGAGGCCACGTAGGGCGCCAGACGGTCGGGCAGCTCTTCGGTCGACGGGGTTCCGTAAGGGACGATCGGCACCCGGCCCAGGCTGGCGATGACCTCGGGCACCACGCACTCGTCGAGCGCCTGGCCGGCGATCGCGAATCCGGTCGCCGTCGGAGGGTGCGCGTGGACGACGGCCCGCACGTCGGATCGCAACCGGTAGATCCGGACGTGCATCTTCAGCTCGCTGGACGGCCGGCCGGCACCCGCCAGGATCCGGCCTTCCAGATCGGTCACCACCAGATCATCGGGATCGAGAAAGCCCTTGCAGGCACCGGACGGCGTGGCGACGAGCGCGCCATCGATGCGCACGCTGACGTTGCCCTCCGCCCCCCCTACCAGCCCGCGAGTCCACAGCCGTCGCCCGACTTCGACGATCGCGCGTCGCGTTTCCGCTTCCTCATGATGAGCGGCCAAGGCTACCCTTTCACCACGCCCAGCGGGCGCAGCTCGGCCACCCGGCGGGAGACACCGACCGACTCCATCACCTGCACGACGTCCGCGACGTCCTTGTACGCGTGCGCCATCTCCTCGGCCACCGTCCGCATGCCGGTGGCGCGCACGATGACGCCCTGCTCTCCCATCTCCCGCATCAGATCCCGGCCCCGGGAGGCCTTTCTGGCCGCGCTCCGACTCATCCGGCGGCCGGCTCCGTGGCAGGTCGAGCCAAAGGTGAGCTCCATGGCTCCTTCGGTTCCGGCACAGACGAAGGAATAATTGCCCATGCTCCCCGGAATCAGCACCGGCTGACCGCTTCGACGGTAGGCGTCGGGCACCTCGGGATGACCGGGAGGAAACGCCCGCGTCGCTCCCTTGCGATGGACGCACACCTCCATCTCACCACCCTCCACGACATGCCGTTCGATCTTCGCGATGTTGTGGCAGACGTCGTAGACCAGGCGCATGCCGAGCTCCCGCGGTCCCATCCCGAGAACCTGCTGGAACGCCTCGCGGACCTTGTGCAGCATCACCTGTCGATTGCACCAGGCGTAGTTGGCCGCGCAGCACATGGCTCCCAGGTACGCCCGTCCCTCCTCCGACGCGAGCGGTGCGGCGGCCAGCTGCACGTCGGGGAGACGGTATCCGTAGTCGGAGAGCCGGGGCCGGATTCGCTTCAGGTAATCGTCGCAGATCTGGTATCCGAACCCGCGCGAGCCCGAATGGATCATCACCACCACCTGGCCGTCGAAAAGACCGTAGGCCGCGGCGAGCTGGTCGTCGAAGATGCGGCTGACGCGCTGGACCTCGAGGAAATGGTTGCCCGAGCCCAGCGTGCCGATCTGGGAGAGACCGCGCTCCATCGCGCGCTCGGAAACGTCCTCCGGGTCGGCCCCCTCCAGACAGCCCCGCTCTTCGGTGTGCGCGAGGTCGCCCTCGTCGCCGAACCCCTGCTCGATGGCCCATCCGGCACCCCGTCTCAGGAGGCGCCTCAATTCCCCGCGCTGGAGCCTGCGGATCGCCCCCGACGCGCCGACTCCGCTCGGCACGACCTCGAACAGCCGATCGAGGAGCGTTCGGCGACTCGGCTCGCTCAGCTCCGACGCCCGGATCTCGCTCCGCGCGAGCCTCACGCCGCAGTTGATATCGTAGCCGACTCCGCCGGGTGAGATGGCTCCCTCCCGCGTCTCCGTCGCGGCCACGCCGCCGATCGGGAACCCGTAGCCCCAGTGGATGTCGGGCATCGCCAGCGACCATCCGACGATGCCGGGAAGAGAGGCCACGTTCCGGACCTGCTGCAGGCTCTGGTCGTGACGGATGTCCGCCATGAGCTCCTCGGATGCGAACACCCGCCCCGGAACCCGCATCTCTCCGCTACGGGGGATCTCCCAGACGAACGGCCCGGTGCGCTCGAGCTCGACCTCGGTCATCGTCCCCGTTGGCTGCGTCCAGACGCGGCAGGGCTCCGCGGCTGCACTCGTCACACGTCGAAGATCACGCGGGCGCGCCAGTTTCCGTCGCCGGCGCGCTCGAAGGCGAGCTGATGGTAGGTGACGGCCTTGAGCTCGCTGGCGGAGGCAACCCGCTCCCGCGAGGGCGCCGTGCCACGGACGATCGCACGGCTCGCCGCCGGATCGGCCGTCCGGACGTCCGACTCGAGGACCACGAAGCCCTCCTCCTCGAGGAGGCGGTACAGGGCCTCGCACCACGTCTTCAGCAGATCGGGAAGATCCGCGGCCTCGATCGTGATTCGCCGCTCCTCGTCGGCGACGAGGTCCGAAACGTCGGCCAGGAGCAGGCATATCAGCCCGCGTTGCGCGGCTTCGAGAATCGCTTCCGGAGTTTTACCTTCGAGGTCGAGCCCGATGTCGGCGGTGTGATCGATTTCCGCGAACGTCCCCCGCTCCACCGGAGGATGTTAGGAAACCTCAACCGGGTCGGCAACCGGCGTGCGGCGCCTCAGGCGGAGCCGGAATCGGCGACGGCCCGGACTTCGGCGGTCCGTCGAGCGACATCGTCCGCCCAGGCACGCGCGCCCATCGCGACGAACTGGAGGCGGGCCGCGTTCAGCGCCTCGAGCGCCTCGTCGACCCGGGCCTGCTCCAGCAGGAGCTCGGCGAGCACCCTCCACGCTCGAGCGCACACGCGGGCGGCTTTCGACGCGCCCGCCTGCTCGATCGCCAGGCGCAGGTTTCGTTCGGCGGCTTCGCGGCGACCCCGGAAGCGGTGGATCTCTCCCTCCAGGCACGCGGCATCGGCGCACAGGACATCGCTTCCCGCCCGCTCGACAAGCGCCGCCACGGTGCTCATGTGTGCCTCCGCCCAAAGAGCGTCGCGTTGCGCCAGGGCGAGCCGGGTACGCTCGATGGCGAGAGTCGCCCCTTCCACGAAGTCGGATCCCCGCTTGGCGACCACCTCCGCCCGAGCGAGCAGGCCGTCGGCGGCGGTCGTCTGCCCGTCCGCCGCCAGCGCGCGAGCCAGGTTGCGCAGAATCCGCGAAGCAGCGGGATGATCATCCACGAGCTCGATCCTGGCCAGCGCCGTCGCCAGCGAATCACGGGCCAGAGCGTCCTGTCCGAGGTCCGTGCACAGGGCGGCGTCGTTGCTCTCCACGAGCAGCAGCAGCGCGGGTTCGGCCGCGCCTTCGGCATGCTCCCGGGCGGCGCCGAACAGGCGGCTCGCCAGCTCCCAGCGTCCGCGCTCCCACTCGATCTCTCCGATCAGGTTCTCGGCCAGGGCCAGACTCCGCTCGTCGCCCGCGTCGCGCGCGATCTCCCCCGCCCGCCGAGCCTCATCGATCGCCGCCTCGGAGCTCCCGTTGCTCCGGAACACGATGGCGGCCTGGAGGCTGCGCTCGGCTCCCGACGACTGGACGGCCCAGCAGCCGTCCCCCGCCCGGAGCGATCGTTCCTCGTCTGGCATGCGCTCGACACGTGCCTTTCCGGGGGATTCCGACCTTACTGGGGCAACCGCCGTGCCAATTCCGGTCTCAGTCGACTCGGATCTCGATCTCGGCATCTGCCGGGACCTGCTCGCCGACGGCGCGGTGAGGATCGAGCGGGCGCGGTCCCTCGGAGGAGATCCAGACCAACCGCGCGCCCGGCTCCCGGCGCGGCTGGAAGTAGAGGGCCAGCCGGGCCGGCAGCTCCCCCACCGGCAGCGCCGGATCGACCAGGTGGAACACCGCCCGCTCGCCCTCGACGATCACCAGGGGGATGTCCGCCAGGTCCATGTTCGGCCCGCTCCCGGCGATCAGAGGATCGGCTCGTCGGACAGCGGTTCGGGTTCGTACTCCTCCGACGTGCGCGACCCGGTCGGTCGGCGCCGATGACCGACCAGCTCCTCTTCGAGCTCCTCCAGCCGGCGACTCCCCTCGTCGAAGAACTCTCCGAGCCGCTCGAGAAGAAGCTGCCGCGAGGCGCGTCCTGATCGTGGAGCGACGAACACCCCGATCAGAAAGCCTGTCGCGAGGGCCTTCAGCCTGCCGATCATGAATCACCTCCTGGCTGGGATGGGTGTCTCTGCATCAAGCGTCCAAGATGCGGGGAAGGCGCCGGTGCGTCAACGCACGGCTTGCGCGCGAGCGGCGGGAAAGCTATTCCATGACGGGACGATTCGGCCGGATCGCGGCAGAAGGATCCGGGTCCCTCTTCACCCTCTGACCTTCACAGGAGAGGCGCGCATGCTGTGGACGCTGATCGTGATCCTGCTGATCCTCTGGGTTCTGGGCGCCTTCGTGCGGCCCGTCGGGGGCTTTGTCCATCTGCTTCTGGTCATCGCCCTGGTCCTGCTCATCGTCCGGCTGCTCTGAGATCGGACCGCGAATGAAAGGTGGCCGGGCCGGACAGGCCCGCTTCACCGGGTGAGTGAAAAAAGAGCGGGCCGCCGACGATCCGGCGGCCCGCTCTTCCATGTATGACGGGCGAGTCCCTGGTGCCCAAGGGGAGATTCGAACTCCCACGGCCTTTCGGCCACTGCCCCCTCAAGACAGCGTGTCTACCAGTTCCACCACTTGGGCACGCGTCAGCGTGGCTCTTCCGAAGGCTGCGCCTGACCCGGCGGGGAAGCTTCCGTCGATCCCTCGGATGCGCCTTCCGAGCCAGGCGCGGCGGTCCCGGCCGGCTGCGCCTGATCGCCCTCTCCACCCAGGAGGTCCTGCAGATCCCCCGGCGCCTGGCTCGAGGCCGGGGCCGCCTGCTCCTGCTGGAGTTGCGTCTCGATGAGGCTCCTCGGACGGTTGCCGCGCACCGTCAGGAGCGAGATGGCGAAGGAGATGACCAGGAGCGCCCCCCCCAGCCAGCGCGTCGCGTTGTGCAGGAAGGTGGCCGTCTGGCGGCTTCCCATCATCTCCATGCCGGTTCCAGCTCCGCCGAAGCCGGCGGCGAGGCCTCCGCCCTTGCCGGACTGGAGGAGCACGACCAGCATGAGCGCGAGGCAGTCGATGATGAGGAGCAGGATGAGGCCTGAGAAAAGCATAGCTTGTTAATTTACCGGACCTTGCAAGACCGTCAAGCGCGCCGCGAGGCGCGCTCGGCGCCGGCCCCAACGATGACGGCGAACTCCTCAGGAGACAGGCTGGCCCCGCCGACCAGCGCCCCATCCACATCGGGCCGGGCGAGGAGATCGGCCGCGTTTCCGCCCTTCACGCTGCCCCCGTAGAGGATCGGCATCCGCTCGGCCGGGCCCGCGCCGATCAGCGTCATCAGGGCCTCGCGGATCGCCTCGTGCATGCCCTGTGCGTCGTCGGCGGAGGCCGTCCGGCCCGTTCCGATCGCCCACACCGGCTCGTAGGCGATCAGCAAGCGCCCGGTCGCGTCGTGGATCTCGCTCACCCGGTCCAGCGCCCGGGTGAGCTGGCGGATGACCACCGCCCGCTGCCGTCCCCTTTCCCGCTCCTCGAGCGTCTCGCCGACGCAGAGCATCGCCGCGAGACCGCCGTTCAGCACCGCCTCGACCTTCTTCGCGCACGTCTCGTCCGTCTCGCCGAACAGCTGCCGCCGCTCCGAGTGGCCGACCAGCACCAGCCGCGCCCCCGCGGCCGCGATCATGGGGACCGAGACCTCCCCTGTGTAGGCTCCTTCCTTCTCCCAGTGGCAATTCTGGGCGCCCGCCTGCGCGATTCCATCCGCTACGCGGGACACGGCCGCGAGAATCGGCGCCGGGGCGAAGAAGACGATCCGGACGACTCCATTCCGCGTGACCGCCTGCCGGAAGGAAGCGAAGTACGGCTCCACCTCGCGCCCGGTCTTGTGCATCTTCCAGTTCGCGGCGATGACCGTGGGTCGATGAGGGCTCATTCCCGGCCCCGCGGAGGATCGAGCGCCGTGACGCCCGGCAGCAGAGCGCCGCTCACTAGCTCGAGGGCGGCGCCCCCGCCAGTGGACACGTGGCTCACGGCATCCGTCAGGCCGGCCTCCTCGAGGGCCGCCACCGAGTCACCGCCGCCCACGACCGTGTAGGCTCCCCGCTTCGTGGCGCCGGCCAGGATGTCCGCGACCGCCCGGGTCGCCGCATCGAAGGGAGGGGTCTCGAAGACGCCCAGCGGACCGTTCCAGAAGACCGTCCGTGCCGCGCCGACCGCCTTCCCGATCCCGGCCACGGTCTGCGGCCCCACGTCGAGGATCTTCCACCCCGGCTCGATCTCCTCGACGGTCACGATCCGGTGCTCGGCCCCCGGCGCAATCTCGCGGGCGGCCACCGCGTCGACCGGGAGCACGATCCGGTCGCCGAACCTCCCCAGCAGCTCCCCGGCGGCCCCGGTCAGCTCCTTCTCGACCAGGGAATCGCCGACGGCGACGCCTCGAGCCAGCAGAAAAGTGTTGGCCATCCCGCCGCCCAGGAAGACCCGCTCGGCGCGCTCCACCACCCCGCGGACCGTCTCCAGCTTTCCCGCGATCTTCGCCCCGCCCATGATCGCGACGAAGGGCGGCTGCGGCTGGAGCACGCGGTCGAAGGCGACCAGCTCCCGCTCGACCAGCAGCCCGGCCACGCAGGGGTCGAGATATTCGGTCACACCCACCGTCGAGGCGTGGGCGCGATGACACGTGCCAAAGGCGTCCTGGACGAAAAGGTCCCCGAACGCCGCCAGCCGCCGCGCGAACTCCGGGTCGTTGGCCGTCTCCCCCGGCTGGAAGCGCAGGTTCTCCAGCAGGAAGAGCTCTCCGCCGTGGGCATTGCGCACGAGCTTGAGGGAGCGCTCGTCGAAGGGCTCGGCCAGGAACACGGCCGGCCGATCGAGAAGCTCTCCGAGCCGGCGCGCGACCGGACGCAGGGACAGGGCGGGATCGGGTTCTCCCTTCGGTCGCCCGAGGTGACTCGCCAGCACGATCACCGCACCGCGGGCCATGAGCGCGCGCACGGTGGGTATGGCGGCGCGCATACGGGCATCGGACGTGATCCGGCGCTCGCCGTCGACGTCCTCCATGGGGACGTTGAAATCCACCCTGACCAGCGCCCGGCGGCTGTTTGTTTCCTCGTCGGTGAGCGAGTCGAGCGTACGTCTATCGAGGCCCGTGGAGCCGTTACCGGGGCTCACGGCTGCAGAAAGCGACCCAGGTATTCGGCGAGGTCGATGAGGCGCGTGGCGTACCCCATCTCGTTGTCGTACCAGGCGAACACCTTCACCAGGGTGCCGTCCACCACCATCGTGGAGAGCGCGTCCACCGTGGCCGACTCGGTCGTCGAGATGTAGTCCACCGAAACCAGCGGCTCGTCGCTGACTGCGAGGACTCCGTTCAGGCGCCCCCGGCTCGCCTCGCGGAACGCTTGGTTCACACCTTCGACGTCGGTTGCCTTCTCGACCTCGATCGTGAGGTCCACCAGCGAGACGTCCGGGGTCGGAACCCGGATGGCGGTGCCGTCGATTTTTCCCTCGAGCTGCGGCATCACCATGGCGGCCGCCCGCGCAGCGCCGGTCGACGTGGGGATCATCGAGAGCGCCCCCGCACGTGCGCGCCGGAGGTCCTTGTCGGGCCCGTCGAGCAGATGCTGGCTGGCCGTGTAGGCGTGAGTCGTCGTCATGATGCCATGCACCCACCCGAAGCTTTCGTAGATCACCTTCGCCACGGGCGTCACGCAGTTGGTCGTGCAGGAGGCGTTGGAGATCACGTCGTGCCCGCTTTCGATGTGGTCCTCGTTGACCCCCAGCACGACCGTGATGTCCGAGCTCTTGCCGGGGGCCGAGATGACCACCTTGCGCGCGCCGGCGGAGAGGTGCTTTGCGGCCTGGTCGCGGTCGCGGAAGAGACCTGTGGACTCGATCACGACGTCGACCTCCAGTTCCTTCCAGGGCAGCTTCGATGGATCCCTCTCCGACAGCACCTGGAAGGTGTCCTCGCCGACCCGTATCGAGCCGTCCTCGGCGCGCACCTCGGCCTGCAGACGCCCGTGCACGGAGTCGTACCGCAGCAGATGGGCCAGGGTCGCCGCATCGGTCAGGTCGTTGACGGCGACCAGGTCCATGTCTCCCCCGCGACGCATGAGCGAGCGGTAGGCGATGCGGCCGATGCGGCCGAACCCATTGATGGCGATTCGCATCCGGACCTCCCGTAAGATGAGCTCGATGGGTGGAGCTTGCGGACTGCAGGCGGCGGAAAGTTACCCCTGGGCGTCCTCCGGCGCGAGGGCGAAGGCGAGTCCGACGACCCTCTCGGCACCCCCGGAGAGCATCGGGCCGGCGGCCTCGACCATCGTCGCTCCGCTGGTGGTCACGTCATCTACCAGCCCGACGGTCCCGGCCGGCCGGAAGCGGCAGCCGAACGCTTCCGCCACGTTGGCGGCGCGAGCGGAACGGCCGAGGCCAACCTGCGAGCGCGTGGCGCGACACCTTTCCAGCGCGTCGATGACGGGAAGTCCGCTGGCCGCGGCGAGGGCCTCGGCGATCGCCCGCGCTTGATTGTACCCGCGAGCGCGGTGGCGAACCGCGTGGAGGGGAACGGGAACCAGCCAGTCGAGCGCGTCCGGCCCGATCGAGCCGGCCATGTGACGGGCGCAGATCTCGGCCAGATGCAGCCAGCCTCGGTACTTGAGATGGCGCACGATCGATTCGGCGACCCCGCCGTAGCGAACCGCGGCCCGGCACACGAGCCCCTCCGGCCAGTCCCGGCATCGGGCGCAACGATCCGGGGTCCCAGGGCGGGACAGGCCGCAGCGCCGGCAGCGCGCCTCCGGCAGCCGTTCGATTTCGGCCAGGCACCGATCACAGCAGCCGGGCCGGGCGGCGGTCAGCGGCTCCGCGCAGTGCAGGCAAAGAGGTGGAAAGAGAAAATCCCCGAGGCTGGAGACGATGGACGTCGATATTCGTTCGAGGGAGGACGAGCTAGCGGAGCGCAACGCAGAGATCGACCGTCTGACGGCCCCGTCAGCTGCCGGAGAGGTCGAGGAGCGGAAACTGTTCCGCCAAACTCGCCAGATACTGATCCCTCTCGTGGCGGGTCAGGATCGGGACCATGCGCTGAGCCCACTCCCGCGCCGCGCCGATCCGGTCGGTCAGGTAGTTCGAGGCCACGAGCCCCAGGTAGGCGAGCTTGATCCCTTCATCGAGGTCGAGGGCGCGCTCGAAAGCGTCGATGGCAGCGCCGTAGTCCCCGAGGTGGAAGTAGGAGCCGCCGAGCAGCGCAAACGCGTTGGCGTTTCTCTCGTCCAGATCGACGACGCGCTTGAAGATCGGGATCGCCTCGCCGTAACGGCCCTTGGAATAGAGCTCCCCGGCCAGTACGTAGAGAGAATCGGCTTCGTCGGTCGCGACTCCCGAGACTTCCGGTACGAGGGCGCGCGCCTGGGCGGCGGGGGTGGTGATCGAGAGGGCGAGAAGGAATCCAAACAGAATCGTACGCTCGTGCATCCGCTCCATCCTCCGGGGTTTCGAAACGGGCCGGGGGGGGCCTGCTGAAAACGGTCCTGGAACGTAATGGACGCCCTGCGTCCGGGTCAACCTCCGCGAACGCCGCGGGCGAGCTCGGCCACGAACCCATTGAACGAGCTCTCGATCGCCGCGAACGACTTCTCGTACACCTCCCGCTCCTGCCCGATGGGATCGACCACACCGTCCGAACTCGGATCGGAGTCGTAATCCGTCACCAGGCGCACGTCGGCCGCGTCATCGAGCTCGCGGGCTCGATCCACGTGCCCGCCGGACATGCACAGCACCGTGTCCGCCCAGCTCAGCAGCTCGCGCGACAGCGGCTGCGAGCGGTGGGACGACAGCTCGAGCCCCGCGTCCCGGGCCACCGCGCTGGCCAGCGGATGAGCCGGCCACCCTCTGGCGGCGTGCGTTCCCGCGGAGCGGACCTCGGCCTCGATCCCCGCCTCCTCCAGCATGCGGCGCAGAAGCGCCTCCCCCATGGGGGATCGGCACGTGTTTCCGGTGCAGACCACCAGCAGCCGGTACGGGCGGGGAGCCGACATGCCCCCCAAACTCGCAGCAAGAGCCATGCCCAGCAAATGCCCTACGGGAAGTCTGGCACGGCCTCCCGGAGCCGCTCCACGCTCAAGGCACCGGTGCGCACGAGGCGCGGCACGTCTCCGCTGACGTCCACGATCGTGGACGGCAGATCGGTCGGCGGTGCCTCCCCCGCCGCTTGGGCGGGGTCCGCCTCGAGAGCCAGATCGACGGCCTCGGCCCCGCGAACGTCGGCCAGCCGACGGACGGCTTCCCCGACCCGCACGGCCGGGTCCTCTCCACGGCGATTGGCGCTGGTCGAAAAGACCGCCCTTCCCCACGCTTTCACCAGCCGCCGCGAGACGGGATCGGCCACCGCCCTGAGGGCCAGCCTCCCCCCCTCGGCGACATCCGGAAGGACGCCCGCGGCAACCGGGACGACGATCGTGAGCGGCCCCGGCCAGAACCGGCCGGTCAGAAGCTCGGCGGCCCGGGACCAGCACCGGGCGAGCTCGCGGGCGGCTTCGACGTCGGTCACCAGGCACAAAAAGGGGCGTGGCGTCTCGTAGCCCTTGATCCGGCGCGCCCGCTCGACCGCGACGGGGCTTGCCGGATCGCCGCTCAGGCTGACTACGGTTTCCGTGGGATGCAGGACGAGGCGGCCCTCGGCCAGGGCCGCGACGGCCCTGTCGATTCCCCGCCGATCCGCCGGAACGATCGCGATCTCAGACACGCACCTCGCCCGTCATCTCGAGCGCTCCCGGGTAGGCCGCCAGGCGCGGACGCACCCGCTCACGCAGGAACTCCTTGACCTGCTCGGGCGCGCGCCCGACATGGTGCGCCGGGTCGGCCGCCGCCCCCCACGACGATTCGGGGAGTCCGGCGAAGCCCTCGTCGTTCGCCAGGCGGCTCAGGAGATCGTTGGACTCGCCGGCTTCCAACCTCGCCGCAACCTCGCGAGCCTGGACGCGGATCCGTTCGTGGAGCGACTGTCGGTCCCCCCCCGCCTCCACCGCCTCCATAAGGAGTCGCTCGCTGGCCAGAAACGGCAGCTCGCGCTCCAGGTTCCTCCGGATCGCTCCCGGCTGCACCTGCAGGCCACCGGCGATGTCGTGATAAAGCACCAGCAGGGCGTCCACGGTGAGGAACAGCTCGGGGATCGCGATCCGCTTGTTGGCCGAGTCGTCGAGGGTTCGCTCCAGCCACTGGGTGGCGGCCGTGTGGTCGAGGTTGCCGGCGAGCTCGATGGCAAACCGTCCGAGCCCGGTCATCCTCTCGGCCCGCATGGGGTTGCGCTTGTAGGGCATGGCCGAGGATCCGATCTGGCGCTCCCCGAAAGGCTCGAGGACCTCGCCCAGGTGCTGCAGGAGGCGCAGGTCGTGGCCGAACTTGCCGGCCGACACCGCCACGCCCTTCAACGTCGCCGCCCACTCCGCGTCCACCTTGCGAGGGTAGGTCTGGCCGGTAACCGGGAACGCCTCCGCCACGTCGAGCTTGTCGAGCACGCGACGTTCCAGTGCGCGCACGGCATCGTGATCGCCACCGGTCAGGGCGAGGAACGAGGCCTGGGTTCCCGTGGTGCCCTTCAACCCGCGCAGCCGGAAGCTCTCCAGACGCCACGTGATCTCGTCGAGGTCCAGCAGGAGATCCTGGATCCACAGGCAGGCGCGCTTGCCCACGGTCGTCGGTTGGGCGGGCTGGAAGTGGGTCCAGGCGAGGGTCGGGAGACCTGCGTGACGCTCGGCGAAGTCGGCCAGGCGCTCGACCACGCACAGGGCCTTCCGCTCGACGATCCGCAATGCCTGGCGCATGATCAGCTGGTCGCCGTTGTCGACCACGTAGGCGCTCGTCGCCCCGAGGTGGAGGATCGGCCTGGCCGACGGGGCCGCCTCCGCGAAGAGATGGACGTGCGCCATCACGTCGTGGCGGAGCTCGTTCTCGAGCTGCCCGGCGCGCACCAGGTCGATGTCGTCGGCAGCGACGCGAAGGGCGTCGACCTGCGCTTGGGTGACGCCGCCGATCCCCAGCTCGCGCTGGGCTTCGGCGAGGGCGATCCACAACCGGCGCCAGGTCCGGAACCGCGTTCGGTCGGAGAACACGGCCAGCATCTCGTCGCTGGCGTACCGGGAGGCGAGGGGATGCTCGAACCGATCGCCCGCCTCGGAGGGCGCGCGCGTCATCGGGAGGCTGTCAGTCCCAGGATCCGCAGGGCGAGGTACCCGGCGTTGGCCCCGCTGTCGATGCCGACCGCGGCCACCGGCACGCCCGGGGGCATCATCGCGATCGCCAGGAGGGCGTCGACGCCCTTGAGCGGGCCCGCGCCAACGGGCAGCCCTATTACCGGCAGCGAGGTGTGCGCGGCCACCACCCCCGGCAGCGCCGCGGCCAGCCCCGCTGCGGCGATCACCACTCCATAGCCCGCGCCTTCCGCACCACGGGCCAGCTCGGCCACGCGATCCGGCGTGCGGTGGGCGGAAGCGATCTCGATCGTGCAATCGACGCCGGCCTCCCGGAGCACCTTCTCCGCCTTGTCCACGATCGGCCGATCGGATTCCGAACCCGCCACGATCAGGACCTTCGCGTTGCTCATCCCACCTCCCTTCTATTCGATCCAGTCGTGGAAGTCGTCACTTATCTGTCCTCTCCGCTTGTATCTCAGCATCGCGTCCTGGCACGAGCAGGCGTAGGCCACCTCCGGCAGGAGCTCCAGGAACCGCGTGGTGAACTCCGGCAGGCGCTCCAGGGCTTCCTCGACGCTCACCCGCCGCTGATCGGCGTCGACATCGGACACTCCCTCCGCGTACGCCGTGACGTAGGCCACCGGGTGGTAGCACATCTCGAGCTCCCGCGCCAGGAAAGCCTCCGGCGCCAGCGTCATGCCCGCCAGCTCGGCGCCCATCGACCGCAGCATCCGGACCTCGGCCGGCGTCTCGAACCGGGGCCCCTCGCTGACCGCGTAGACGGCGCTCTCCACCGGCTCGCCGATCAGCTCCTCGAGGACCTGTCGAAGCAGCCCCTCCAGCGACGGGCAGAACACGGGCCGCTGACGGAGCAGACCGATGCCTCGATTCTCGAAGAAGGTGGTCGGCCGGTGGCGGGTGAGGTCGATGAGATCGGCGGGCAGGACGAACTGTCCGATCCGAAAGCGGGGGTTCAGGGCCCCCGGTCCGCTCCAGGCCACCACGCGGCTTACGCCGAGCTCCTTGAGCGCCCAGATGTTGGCCCGGTAGTTCACGAACGGCGCGGAGACGGTGTATCCCTTCTCTCCGTGGCGCGGGAGAAAGTAGAAGCGTCGGCCCCCCTCCTCCATGAAAAGGATCGGGGACGAGCAGCCGAACGGGGTCTCCTTGACCATGACGTCGACGAGAGTGCCCAGCCGATAGCGGGCGAGCTGGTACACCTTCCCGCCGGCGATGAAAGCGACGTCGCTGAACTGATCGTCGTAGACGCCGGACAGGATGCGGGGCAGGACCTCGGTTCTCGGCTCCTCGACCACCGAAACCCTCGATCAGCGCGAGGATTCCCGTCCCGGGATGCTCGCCTCGACCCGGGCGAGGCGATCTAGCGCATCCAGGGCGGCCTCCTTCTCCGCCTCCTTCTTTGTCCTTCCCCAACCTGACCCGAGGGCCTCACCCTCCAGCCAGACCTGGCAACGGAAATTGACGTCCTCCCGGCCTCCCGGCGGCGAGGTGGCGCGGTTCGTCCGGTAAGTGAGCTGACCGCGACCGAGCTCGTGGATCGTCTCCTGCAAGCGATTCTTCGCCGTGTGGAAGCCCTCCTCGTGCTCGAGGTCCAGCGACAGCACGTGGTCGTGGATGAACCCCCGCGCGATCTCGAGCCCGCCGTCCAGGTAGAGCGCCCCGATCACCGCCTCGAGGGAGTCGGCCGCGATCTTCCGCCGGCCCCCCCCCGAGAGCAGGTTCTGGTCGTCGCCGGTCTGGATACAATCCGGCAGTCCGAGCTGCTCGCTCGCCCCGGCCAGGAAGCGCCGGGAGATGATGTGCGCCCGAAGCTGGGACAGCACTCCCTCCTGGGCGTCCGGGTGGCGGGAGAAGAGCCATTCGCTCACCACGAGGTTGAGGATCGAGTCGCCGAGGAACTCCATCCGCTCGTACGACTGGCCCCGATTGCTCGCCTGCAGCAGCGAGGAGGGGTGGGTGGTGGCGCGGATCAGCAGGTCGGGGTCGCGGAAGAGATGGCCCAGCAGCCTTTGCAGCAAGGCGAGGCGATCCTCTTCCGCGGGTTTGCCGGAGCTGCCCGTCAGCCTGCGCACCAACCGACGGAGGTTCATGGGCTATTCCTCGTAGCGCTTCAGCGCCAGGGTCGCATTGTGGCCCCCGAATCCGAACGAGTTGGTGAGCGCGGCGCGCACGGGACGCTCGCGCATCTCGTTCGGGACGTAATCCAGGTCACAGGCCGGATCCGGGTTCTCGTAGTTGATCGTCGGCGGCACCCTGCCCTCGGCGAGCACCATGGAGGTGATCACGAACTCCAGACCGCCCGCTCCACCGAGCAGATGCCCGGTCATCGACTTCGTCGATCCGACCATGAGCTTGCGGGCATGGTCGCCGAAGACCGTCTTGATGGCCTCCGTCTCGTACATGTCGTTGAGGGGGGTCGAAGTCCCGTGGGCGTTGATGTAATCGATGTCCCCCGGGGCCAGATCACCCTCCTCCAGAGCTCGCCGCATGGCACGAGCTGCTCCTTCACCGTGAGGCGACGGAGCGGTGATATGATGGGCGTCGGCGGTCATCCCGATTCCTACGACTTCGGCATGGATCGTGGCTCCCCGCTCGCGGGCTCGATCAAGCTCTTCGAGGATCACCATGCCCGCTCCCTCACCGAGGACAAAGCCGTCACGATCGGCGTCGAACGGACGACTGGCCCTCTCGGGTTCGTCGTTGCGAGTGGACATCGCCTTCATTGCCGCGAATCCGCCGATGGACATCTCGGTCACAGCCGCCTCCGTCCCGCCCGCGATCATCACGTCCGCATCGCCGTGCTTGATCAGCCGGAAGGCGTCGCCGATGGCGTGCGCGCTCGAGGCGCAGGCGCTCACCGTGCAATAGTTCGGCCCCTTGGCGCCGAAGCGCATCGATACCACCCCGCTCGCCATGTCGGGGATCATCATCGGGATGTAGAAGGGGCTGATGCGCGAAGGTCCGCCCTCGAGGTAGCGGCGATTCTGCTCCTCGTGGGTCGCGATTCCTCCGATGCCGGAACCGATGATCACCCCGACGCGGTTCGCGTCTTCGGCGCTCATGTCGATCCCGCTGTCTTCCATCGCCATGACGGATGTGGCCATGGCGTACTGGGTGAACAGGTCCTGCCGCCGCGTTTCCTTCTTCTCGATCCAGGTGTAGGGATCGAAGTCCTTGACCTCGGCGGCGATCTGCGTGGCGAAGCCGCTCGCGTCGAACCGGGAGATCCGGCTCACACCGGGCTTCCCGGCTAGCAAGGCTTCCCAGGAGGAACGAAGATTGTTTCCGAGGGCGCTGATCAGGCCCATCCCGGTTACCACGACGCGTCGTCCCATCACTGTCGCGCCGGCTCCGGACGGGGCCCGCGCCCGGTCACTCCGAGGTCTTGTTCTTCAAGTACGTGACGGCCTCGCCGACCGTGGTGAGGCGTTCGGCGTCCTCGTCCGGAATCTCGATATCGAATTCCTCCTCGAACGCCATCACTAGCTCGACCGTATCCAGAGAATCCGCGCCCAGATCCTCCACGAAGGAGGCCTCCGAGGTCACCTTTTCGCCGTCCACACCCAGATTTTCGACGATGATTTCCTTGACGCGCTCATCGACAGACATCGCATCCTCCCATTTCGGGTTCGTACGCGGATTGAGTGTAGAAGAAAGGGGCGGTCATCGAGTCAGGCCGCCGTCCACGCAGATCACCTGGCCGGTAATATAGTCGCTGAGCGGGGAGGCGAGAAACAGGACCAGGTTCGCCACGTCCTCCGCGGAACCCAGCCGTCCGGCGGGTATGCGCGCCTCGTACCCGGCGCGGGTGGCGTCATCGAGCGCGGCCGTCATGTCGGTTTCGATGAAGCCCGGCGCGACCACGTTGACCGTCACGCCCCGCGAGGCGACCTCGGCGGCCAGCGACTTGGAGAACCCGATCACGCCGGCCTTGGAGGCCGCGTAGTTGGCCTGCCCCGGGTTTCCGGTGAGACCCACCACCGACGCCATATTGACGATCCTTCCCCAGCGCTTCCGGATCATCGCCTTCACCGCCAGCCGGGAGCAGTGGAATGTGCCGCCCAGGTTGACGCGCAGAACCTCGTCCCACTCCGACGGCTTCATCCGGAGCAGCAGGTTGTCGCGGTTGATGCCGGCGTTGTTGATCAGGATGTCGATCATCCCGAAGGCTTCCTGGGCCTCGGCCCAGGCGCGCTCGACGTCGGCCGGGTTTCCCACGTCGCCTACGAGACCCAGGGTCCGGGCGCCGGCGGCGGCGAGCTCCCCGGCCGTCCGCTGCACCGAGTCGGCGCTGCGGGCAAAGACCGCCACGTCCGCCCCCGCTTCGGCCAGCGATCCAGCGACCGCGCGGCCGATCCCCCGGGTACCGCCGGTGACCAGCGCCGTTCGTCCACCCAGGTCGAGCCGTGCAGCGCTCACGCGGCGGCCAGCTCCTCGATGGCCTCGGGTTCGCCGACGGCCCGGCCCTCGAGATCGCGATCGATCCGCTTGAGGAGCCCGGTCAGGACCGTTCCCGGCCCGGGCTCCAGGAGCCGCTTCGCTCCGAGTCCGCGCAGGCAGAGGACGCACTCGACCCAGCGCACCGGGGCCGTCAGCTGCGCGAGGAGACGACCCCGGATCTCGGCCGGCTCGGTCACCGGCCGCGCGTCGACGTTGGCCACGACCGGGATCCGCGCGGGTCTGATCTCCACTTCGGCCAGCGCCTCCGAGAGCCGTTCTGCGGCGGCCGCCATCAGCGGCGAGTGAAAGGCCCCCGAGACGGGGATCTCGACAGCCTTCCGCGCGCCATGATCGCGGGCCCTCTCGACGGC
>JBOHRQ010000011.1:0-51350 GCA_050732875.1 Gemmatimonadota bacterium
GCCGCCGTCCTTCTGGCCGGCCGCGACGACGGGCCCGCCTGGATCGCGCGCGGCGTCGTGCTGGTCGCGGTCCTCGGGCTTCCGGTCGTGGTCTTCCTGGCCTGGACCTTCGAGGTCGGCCGCGCCGGGCTGAAGCGCCGCGACGCGGAGGTCGACCCTTCGCGACCGGAGGTCCGGGCGGGGCTCGCGTTTGCGGCGATGGTGCTGCTCGTCGCCGCGGTCGCGGGCGTGATCTCGTTCGTCCGACCACCCGAGAGCGCGGCCGGGCTACCGGTCAACCGGATCGCCGTCCTCTACTTCGAGGACATCAGCCGAGGCGGGGAGCTGGGCTACCTGGTCGACGGGCTCACGGGGTCCCTGATCCACGAGCTCTCCGGTGTGCCCGGGGTCCAGGTCGTATCGCGAAACGGCGTGAAGCCGTACCGGGGTGCGAGCGTTTCCCCGGACAGCGTGGCCCGGGCGCTCGGAGCCGGCACGCTCGTCCAGGGGAGCGTGTCCGAGTCGGCGGGGATCCTCCGGGTCCTGGTCGAGCTCGTGGACGGCCCGTCCGGCACGGTTCTCGCCCGGGACACCGTAGAGCGTCCCCGCGGCGAGCTCTTCGCGCTCCAGGACGACATCGTCCAGCGGGTCGCCCGGTTCCTCCGCCCGCGCTTGGGCGAGGAGATCCGCCTGGCCGAGATGCGGGCCGGGACGAGGAGCGTGGAGGCCTGGGAGCTGGTCCAGCAGGCGGAGCAGGTTCGTGAGGAGGCCGCGCCGCTCGTCGAGGGGGGGGATCTCGAGCCGGCCGGCCAGATCTACGACCGGGCGGACTCGCTCCTGGCCCGGGCCCAGCGGGCGGACACGCTGTGGGTCCAGCCCGTCGTGAAGCGGGGGTGGATCGCCTACGAGCGCCTGCAGTGGTACGAGTCGAGCGATCCCGGCGGTCGATTCCTGTCCTGGCTCGAAACGGGCCTCGGGCATGCCGAGGCCGCCCTGCGTATGGACCCAGACGATCCCGGCGCGTTGGAGCTTCGGGGGAGCCTGCGGCTCAAGCGCGCCCTCTTCGCTCCCGCGAGCGATCCCCAACGGGCCGAGGACCAGCTCCGGTCGGCCGAAGAGGATCTCCGGGCTTCCGTCGAGGCCAACCCCGGACAGGCGGGAGCATGGCTCAGGCTCACGATCCCCCTCCTCGCGCGGGGAGAACTCCACGAGGCCGAGTTCGCCATCGAGCGCGCGTACGAGGCGGACGCCTACCTGAGCCTTTCGGACGAGATCCTGTGGCGGCTCTTCGCGGTGTCCTACGACTCGAATGAACCGGACGAGGCCGAACGATGGTGTCGGGAGGGGAGCCAGCGCTTCCCGGAGAACCCGGATTTCGTCCAGTGCGGGATCTGGCTCATGACGATGCCGGGTGTCCCGGCCGAAGGGGCCCGGGCGTGGTCGGCCCTGGAGGCGTACAAACGTCTGGTGCCGCCCCAGGAAGTGCTCCGCATGAGGTGGAACGAGACCGCGGTGGCGGCCGTGCTCGTCCGGGCGGGGCTCCCTGACAGCGCACTGGCGGTCGCCGTCCACGCCCGCGCGGATGACTCCGTCGATCCTGGCCGGAACGTCCTGTACGCGGAGGCCTTCGTCCGGATGCTCGCGGGGCGGGAGGCCGAGGTCGTGGGTCTCCTCTCCGCCTATCTGAGGGCGAGCCCCGGGCAGCGGGGCGAGGTGGCGAACACCTGGTGGTTCCACGACCTCCACGACCGGGAAGACTTTCAGGCCCTGGTCCGCGAGCCCGATCCGGCCGCCGGGCCCTGAGCGAAAGCCCTAACGCGCCCGGCCGCGCTGCTGGGCCGGTGAGGCGTTGTCGGCGGTCACCGTGTCGACCGCCGCGAACGGGCTGTTCCCGGCACCGCCCCCGCCGATCCCCCTCCAGAAGCACGTCGTGCACTGAGCCGCGTACGCCGGCGTCGCGCTGATCGGGCTCCCGGCCAGCCATTGACCGAGGGGCGACGTCGCCTGCTGTTCGGGCGGCCCGCCGCCCCGAGGCTCGCAGGTGAGCCGGCACTCGGCGGGTGGCTCCTCCCACTCGAAGAGCTGCAGGGAATCCGGATTGGCAGGATCAGGCCGCGCCAGCAGGGCCCGGTCGAACGACTCGGCCTTCTCGGTCCTCCCGGTGACGCACATGGCGACGACGATCACGGACTCGCCCTCCTCGGAGAACTCCGTGAAGAGCTGGCCGGTCGCATCGTACGCGTTGAACTGGTAGACCGGCGGGAAGACCTTGTGTCCGGCGGCGGCGGCGCCTCGAAAGGCGGGCGGCAGATCCTGTTCCACCGGGAGCACGTCCGGCCTGGACAACACCCTCGCGATCGTGATCCGGATGGAGTCGCCGAACTGGGTTGCGTCCGCCGCCTCGGACGTGACGTACAGGCACGCCTTGCCGTTCGGGGTCCTGACGGCCGTCGTCTGCCCGGCGGGGATCCACTGGCTCACCGAGTCGGCGGGCGCGTAGGCCATCGTGTCGGCGGCCATCGTATCGCCGGCCGTCCCCTCCACGGCGCCCTCCTCCTCGGACGGGGTCTCCTCGCCGGGCTGGCAGGCCGTGGCGAGGATCATGATCAGGGCGGGGACGATGAACCTTTGCATACGCGCCTCCGGGACGGGGGTGGCAGGGCGACGCGCGAAGAAGACGACCTCGCGGAGGTGACCCAGACTCCTTCGAGCGTAGCCGAGCCCGGCGTGCCTTGTCAACGGCCCTCAGCGCGTCGCGGTGCGATCTACAGCTCCTGAACCGCCGCCAGAACCTCCTCCGCGTGTCCGTCCACCTTCACCTTCGGGAACACCCGCGCGACCTCGCCTTCGGCGTTGATCAGGAACGTCGTGCGCTCGATCCCCATGTGGCTCTTGCCGTACATCTTCTTCTCCTTCCAGACGCCGTAGCGCTCGCTGACGTCGGAATCGGCGTCGGAGAGGAGGTCGAAGGTCAGCCCCTCCTTCTCGCGGAACCTGGCGTGGCTGGAGAGGGAGTCCTTGGAGATGCCGTAGACCGCGGCATTCACGCCGGAGAAGTCGGGAAGCGCCCCCTGGAAGGCGCACGCCTCGGCGGTACAGCCCGAGGTCATGTCCTTGGGATAGAAGAAGAGGACGACCGGGCGGCCGCGCAGCTCTTTGAGCCGCACGCTGCCACCGCCGGTCGAAGGGAGCTCGAAATCGGGAGCCGTGTCGCCGGCCTTGGGGCTGGACATGGGTGGCCTCCGGTCATGGTTGATAGGGGATGTTGGATCCGCGAAGCCTAACCGGGTCCGGGAACACGGGCTAACTTCGGGGCCCGTGATCCGGAAACTCACGAGAATTTTCATCGATCCGCGATCGGGGAGCCTGGTCGGCGCGGGGTTCCCGAGTCTGGCGTTGATCTCGCTCGTCGCGTTCTCCAGTGCCTGTGGGCACGGACCGGAAGCGGGTGCCCGCGAGAGCGAGCCGGTGGCCGCCGCCTTTCAGGGCCGCGTCCTGGCCGAGCCGATCCCGCGCCCCGACTTCACGCTCCTCGACACCTCCGGCCAGCCGTACGACTTCCTCGCCGAGACCCGTGGCAAGGTGGCGCTCCTCTTCTTCGGCTACACCCACTGTCCCGACGTCTGCCCCATCCACATGGGGAACATCGCGGCGGTGATGGACGACCTCGGCACCGAGGGGCGCCGCCGGGTCGAAGTCGTCTTCGTCACGACCGACCCCGGGCGCGACACGCCGGAGCGGATCCGGGCCTGGCTCGACCGCTTCGACCCGGCCTTCGTGGGCCTCCGGGGAACCCGGGCCGAGGTGGACTCGATCCAGCGCTCGCTCGGGCTCCCGCCGAGCGTCGTGCAGGCGCCGGCGGCCGGCGGCGACGGCTATCTGGTGGGGCATGCGGCCCAGGTGCTCGCCTTCTCGCCCGACGGCCCGGCCCGGGTGGTCTATCCGTTCGGCTCGCGCCAGGAGGACTGGGCCCGGGATCTACCGCGGCTGATCGCGGGCGAAGCCCCGGCCCCGCGCGGCGCCCCGAGCGGCGCCCGACCCTAGCCGGCCATGCGGTTCTGGTGCTCCGCCCAGGGGGTCGCCTGGACGTGGACCTGGCAGCCCTACGTGGGGGTGTGGGTGATGGTGCTGGCGCTGGGGTTCGCCTACGCCCGGCTCGTCCGGGGGACGACCGGCGCCCGGCCCGCCGCCCGGTCGTGGCGGACGTGGTCGTTTGCGGCCGGGCTCCTGGCGCTCTGGCTGGCGCTCGACTGGCCGGTGGGGGCGCTGGCGGCCGGGTACCTGGCGAGCGTTCACATGATCCAGTTCCTGCTGGTCGGGCTGATCGGGCCGGCGCTCCTTATCCTCGGGGTCCCGGAGGCGGCCTGGGAAGCCATCGGCCGGCGCCGGAGACTCGTCGCGGTCCTGCAGCGGGTGACGCACCCGGTGGCGGCCTTCCTGGTCTTCAACCTGGCCCTCGTCCTCACCCACTGGCCGCTCGTCGTGGACGGCCTGATGGGCTCCCAGGCGGGCTCGTTCCTGATCGACATGCTGTGGATCGTGGGCGGAACGCTCATGTGGTGGCCGATCGTGGCGCCGGTCCCGGCGCGACCCCGGTTCGGCTATCCGGTCAAGATGGCGTACCTGATCGCCATCACGATCACCACGACGATCCCGTTCCTTTACCTGACGTTCACGTCGCTGCCCGTCTACGCCACCTACGAGCTGGCCCCGCCGATCGCCGGGATCACCAAGCGCGAGGACCAGCGGTTGGCGGGCCTGCTCATGAAGCTGGGCGGCGCGGTCGTCCTGTGGACCGGGATCACCGTGCTCTTCTTCCAGTGGTATCGGAGGGAGGAAGGGTCGCTGGGGTAGAGGCCTATTCCCGCTGCAGGCCGCGCAGCCGCAAGGCGGCCTGCCTTGCTTCCTCGACGCGCGGCTGGAGCTCGGGATCGGCGTCCCGCCAGTATTCGACGAACGACTCGTATGCGTCGCGGGCCTTCTCGTATTCGCCCGCCGCCTCGTACGCTTTCCCTAGGTAGTAACCGGCATACGCGTCCATTTCGGCTGGGTCCGACCCGAGCGCGCGGAAGTAGGGCACGGCCTCCGCCGGGCGATCGAGCTCGAGGTAGATCTCGCCGACCCAGATCGAGAGTGCGTCGCGGGCCCCGCGCCGCTTCTGCGCGGCCTTCAGCAGCCGCAGGGCCTCCTGCCGGTCGCCTTCCTTCCAGCGAGCGACCCCCTGGAGGGCCTGGACGACTGCCGTCTGAACCTCCGCCTCGATGGAATCACCCTCCGCGTAGGCGCGGGTCACAGCTCGTCTATGGATCTCCAACGCCCGGGCGTACTCCTCCGTTCGGCCCTGATCGGCGGCGTGGAGGCCGCCGCACTCGGTGCGGAGGCTCGCCGTCGAATCCGCCGCCCGAACCGACAGATGGGATTCCAGGACGTCCTCGGGGACCGGCAGGTCCAACGCCGCAGAGACCAGGACCCAGCACGCGGTCCGAGACGAGGCGTCCGAAGCGCGCAGGTACCGCAGCCCTTGCGCGAGCTTTCCGCGCTGGCTCACGCTCCGCGCGAAGAGCACGTGCTGGATCGGGTCGCCCTCCTCGACCAGGATGTTCATCGCGGCCTCCTCTAATTCCCAGAACCGCGGATGAGTGAGAAATCCGCTCATCAGGAAGACCTCATCGAGATCGAGAGATCGCATCGAATCGCCCAGCGCGACCCGGCGGGCGGAATCGCCGAACGCGAGACCCATCGCCAACCGGGCCGCTCGCGCGACCGGGGAATCCGGATTGAGGGCCGCCAGCCCCCCCACCTGCTCGGCGGCCAGCACGCTGTCGGGCGGATTCTTGAAGGCAAACTCTACCAGATGGAACCGGTAGGGGGCGAACGTCGGATCGAGATCGACCGCCTTCTGGAACGCCCGCTCCATGTCGTCCAGGCCCGCGAGCACGGCGGGGATGTGATAGTAGAACTCTCCCAGCAGGTACCACGCTTCCGCGTCGTCGGGGTACCTCTGTGTCGCTTCGCGCGCCCGCTCGGCCCCTTCGGTGAACTGCCGGATCAACGACAGCTCGATCTCCATGAGCATGCGCTCCCGTTGCGGCAGCCGGTCGGCGTTCTGCATCGCCCGTTCATGCGCTTCCATGGTGCGGTCGGAGAACCCCCCCAGCCATCCGTACGTCTGCGACAGCCGAAGCCAGGCGAGGGCGAAGGTCGAGTCCGCCGCGACCGCCCGCTCATAGGATTCGCTGGCCTGGTCGGTGGCGCCACGGCGATACAGGGTCTCGCCCTCCAGAAAGGCCTTGAGCGCCAGCAGCGAGCTGGTGGTGAGCGTGGCCAGATCGACTGGCGGGAGCTCTTCTGCGCCCTTCTCGAGGAGGAGGCCCAGGCTCTTCCGCGTCAGCTCGTTGACCAGCGCGAGGACGCTGTCCGGCGCGCCCTGCACCTGGGTGGTTCCGAGGTGGCTGCCGTCATCGACGGAGTACACCTCGGCGACCAGGCTGAGCTCGGGTCCGATCCCAACGGCCGATCCGAGGAGCGCGTAGCGGGCCCCGGTCAGCCGGGCGACCTCCAGGGCCGTCGCCCGGTCGGCCCTCTCCCCTCGGGGCACTCGCTCGTCCCAGCGGGCGAGGAGCGTGCGGCTGTCGATCGCCCGCAGGTCGCCGGCTCCATCCAAGGCCGTCGAGACGAGCGTCACCATGCCCTCCCGCCATTCGTCCAGCTCGGGATCCGAAACGCTGAACGGCAGGACGGCGACGCCGGGCGCAGCAGCGCCGGCGATCGCCTCCCCCGGCTCCAGACCGGGTCGAAACGCTCGCACCACGAAGATGATTCCGACGAGGACCAGCAGACCGAGCAGCGCGCCTCCGGCGATCTTCGCGTGCCGGGCGCCGATCTCGGGCACCCAGCGCCCGGTTCGGAAAGCGGGTCCCGCGGGCAGGCTCTTCAGCGCGAAGAGCCGCCACGCTTCAGGCACACCCTTCAGCTCGTGTTTGCCCCGGTCCTCGAACCGGAAGCCGGCACCCGCCTCCATTTCACGGACGGCGTTCGAGACGAGGATCTCCCCAGGCTCAGCCTTCGCGGCGATCCGCGATCCGACATGGACGGCGAGCCCGGTCAGGTCCCGGCCGCGATGCTCGACCTCTCCGGTGTGGATGCCGCTGCGCACGTCCAGCCCCAGCTCCCGAAGGGTTTCCCGGATCGTCCACGCGCACCGGATCCCGTTGGCCGGCCGCGGAAACGCGGCCAGGAAGCCATCGCCCATTACCTTGATCTCGCGGCCGCCGAACCGGCGAATCTCCCGCCGCACGCGTGCATGATGCTCATCGAGGAGCTGATTCCAGCCGTGATCCCCGAGCTCGGCGGCCCTGCGGGTCGAACCGACGATGTCGGTGAACAGGATCGACTGGAGGGAATGGCGGTGCGTCATCTTCGACCGCTCACCGCATATTGCGTTCCGGCATGCCTGTCCGCAAGCAGGAAAGCGGTTGCAACTTCGGGCGCGACTCGCTTGTAAGCCACTTCACGGCGGCGTATGTTCGGCTCCGTGCCCGCCCCGGAGCGCTTGATCCTCTTCGACATCGACGGGACGCTGCTCCATGCGGGTGGCGCGCCGCGCCGGGCGTTCCGGCGCGCCCTGGCGGAGTGCTTCGGCACCGAAGGCGCGGCCGCGAGCGAAGATTTCTCCGGCAAGACCGATCCGCAGATCGTCTATGAGCTGATGACGGCGGCGGGGTTCGAGGACGACCACATCGGCGAGCGGATCGCGGGCGTCTTCGAGCACTACCTGGAGGGGCTGGCGACCGAGCTGGACCGCGAGACCCGGCACCGGCTCTTTCCCGGGGTCGCGGAGCTCCTGCCCCGGTTGGCGGACGACCCACGGGTCGTGCTCGGGCTGGTCACCGGCAACGTGGAGGAGGGCGCGCGGCTCAAGCTCGCCCATTTCGGCCTCTGGGAGCTGTTCGAAGTCGGTGCCTTCGGCTCCGATGACCGGGTCCGGGATCGCCTCCCCCCGATCGCCATCGAGCGCGCGCGGCGGCGGACGGGACGGGCCTTCGAGGGCCACCAGGTCGTGATCGTCGGCGACACGCCGGCCGACATCCGCTGCGCGCGGGCCTCGGGCGCGCTCGCCGTCGGCGTGGCGACCGGAATCTCGAGCCGGGAGGACCTAGTGGCGGCCGGGCCCGACGTCCTCCTCGATTCCCTCGCGGCCTGGCCGGATCTGCTCGTGGAGCTCGACCTGATGGAGCGTTCGTTCGATACCTCAGCCCGGAGAGCGTGATGGAAGGCCTCAGCCTGCTCGTCGTCGTGGTCGTCTTCGCCCTGTTCATCCTCACCAATTCGATCCGGATCCTCAAGGAATACGAGCGCGGCGTCATCTTCCGCCTGGGGCGGCTCCGCGCCGGCGGTGCCAAGGGACCGGGGCTGATCCTTCTGATACCGATCATCGACAAGATGCAGAGAGTGGATCTCCGGGTGATCACCCACGACGTGCCGCCCCAGGACGTGATCACCCGCGACAACGTCTCGGTCAAGGTGAACGCGGTCGTCTACTTCCGCATCTTCGACCCCGACAAGTCGGTCATCGAGGTGGAGGACTTCTTCGGCGCCACCAGCCAGCTCGCCCAGACGACCCTGCGCTCGGTGATCGGCGAGGTCGAGCTGGACGAGCTCCTCGCCGAGCGCGACCAGGTCAACGCGCGGATCCAGGTGATCCTGGACGAGGCGACAGACCCGTGGGGAATCAAGGTCTCGCGGGTCGAGGTCAAGCACGTCGACCTGCCGCAGGAGATGCAGCGCGCGATGGCCCGCCAGGCCGAGGCCGAGCGCGAGCGGCGAGCCAAAGTCATCACCGCGGAGGGCGAGTTCCAGGCCGCCGAGCGTATCGCCCAGGCGGCGGCCATCATCGGGCGCCACCCGCAGGCGCTCCAGCTGCGCTACCTGCAGACCCTGGTCGAGGTGGCGACGGAGAACAACTCGACGACGATCTTTCCGGTGCCCATCGACTTCCTCGAGGCCTTCCGCCAGGGACAGGTGGCCCTGGCGCGGCGTGAAGGCGAAGGGAATCCCACGGAAAGGAAGTGATGTCGCCGAAAACCGAGGGGGGACCAGGAGGGTCGATGGAGTTGAAGGCCGTCAAAGGGGACGTCACCACGATCGACACCGCGGCGCTGGTGGTGAACCTGTATCAGGGAGTGAAGGAGCCGGGCGGGGCCACCGGCGCGGTCGACCGGGCACTGGACGGCCAGATCGCCGAGCTGATCGCCGATGGCGAGATCACCGGAAAGCCCGGCGAGATCACGATCGTCCACTCGGCGGGTCGGATCCCGGCGCGTCGCGTTGTGGTGGTCGGATTGGGGAGGAAGGAGACATGCGACCTCGAGGCCGTGCGTCGCGCCGTGGGCACGGCGACGCGCCGCATCCTCGAGCACGGGATCACCCGCTTCCACACGGTCCTGCATGGCGGCGGAGGCCTGTCGGACGAATCCGACACCCGCGAGATCGGCCAGGCTATCGCCGAGGCGGCCCTGATGGCCGCCTTCCGGGACGAGCGATACAAGACCGTCGACGAGGAGGAGGAGCCGGGGAGGACCGAGCCCCGCGAGAAGAAGCAGCTCGCCGGGATCACCGTCGTGGAAGCCGACGGTCGCAAGCTGCCCGCGATCCGGCGCGGGCTCGAGCGCGGCGAGAGGATCGCCCGGGCGGTGAACTACACCCGCGAGCTCGGCAACACGCCTCCCAACGAGATGACCCCCGCGCGCCTCGCGGAGCGCGCCCGGGAGCTGGCCGAGGAGCACGGCATGGAGTGCGAGATCCTCGACCGGGCCGAGCTCGAGGCGATGAAGATGGGCGGGATCCTCGGGGTCGGTTCGGGATCGGCCAACGAGCCCCGGCTGATCGTGCTCCGCTATCGCGGCGGGCCGAAATCGGCGCCCCCGACGGCGATCGTGGGCAAGGCCGTCACCTTCGACACCGGCGGGATCTCGATCAAGCCATCGGCGCGGATGGAGGACATGAAGTACGACAAGATGGGCGGCTGCGCGGTGCTGGGGATCCTGAAGGCGGCCGCACTCCTCAAGCTCAGGAAGAACCTGATCGGGGTCGTCCCCGCCGCCGAGAACATGCCGAGCGGGACGGCCTACCGGCCGGGCGACATCCTGCGCTCCTACTCGGGCAAGACAATCGAGATCATCAACACCGACGCCGAGGGGCGGCTGATCCTGGCCGACGCGCTCGCCTGGGCCGCCGAGCAGGAGCCGGGCGAGATCATCGACCTGGCCACGCTGACCGGCGCGTGCGTGGTCGCCCTGGCGGACACCGCCTCCGGTGCGTTCGGCGACGAGGATCTGGTCGAGCGGATGGTGAACGCCGGGAAGCGGACCGGGGATCGCGCGTGGCCCCTCCCGGTGTACCAGGAGTTCGGGGACAAGATGAAATCGGAGGTCGCCGACATCAAGAATTCGACCGCCGACGCGTGGGGTGGCGCCTCCAACGCCGCGGCCTTCCTCAAGTTCTTCGTGACCGACGAGATCCCCTGGGTGCATCTCGATATCGCGGGCACGGCGTGGGTGAACAAGCCGAAGGCCTGCCATCCGGTGGGCGCGACCGGGGCCGGGGTCAGGCTGGTGATCGAGTACCTTTCCGGCCGCTAGGGGAGCCTTGGAGACGTGCGGAGCTCATGATGAACCGCGAGGCACTGGAGGACGAGAACCGGAGGCTCCGACGACTGCGGCTGCTGGTCGATCTCGTGCTCGCGCGCCTGTACCAGGATCCGGAGCTCTCGCTCCTGGAAGCGCTCGAGCTCGTCGAGCGGTGCCGTGATGTCGCCCTCGATCTCTTCCCGGGCAAGGAGGACGCCTTCGAGCTCATCTATCGTCCTCGATTCGACCGCGTCCTGGTCGCCCGCTGGCCGCACGAGATGCCGGAGGAGCTTGGGAGGGAGTTTCGGGTCGACGATCCCGGGAGGCATCCGCACGAGGCGGAATGAGACGAGCGACGTACGATCCCACCGGCGGGTCGCTTCCAAGCGCCGTCAAGTGGCTTCTCATCGCCAATGGCGCGGTTTTCCTGCTGCAGGTCCTGCTCGCCGGGCCGCTGGCCAACCTGACCGGCCTGCGCTTCGTGGACGTGTTCGGCCTGCGCCCGTCATGGGTCATCGAGCGCGGCTGGGTGTGGCAGGTCCTCACCTACATGTTCCTCCACGGCGGGTTCTTCCACCTGCTGTTCAACATGTTCGTCCTGTGGATGTTCGGGACCGAGATCGAGCGCCTGTGGGGACACCGGGAGTTCACGCGGTACTACGTGATCTGCGGGCTGGGCGCGGCCTTCCTGTCGTTCCTCTTCAACTACGATTCGGTCATCATCGGCGCGTCGGGCGCGGTGCTGGGCGTCCTGCTCGCCTTCGGCATGCTGTTCCCGGACCAGCACATCTATCTGTGGTTCCTGCTCCCGATCCGCGCCAAATACCTGGTGGCCGGGCTGGCCGCGCTCCAGGTCCTCTACCTGATCTCGCAGCCCGGCGGGGGGATCGCGCACGCGGCGCACGTGGGCGGCATGCTGACCGGCTTTCTCTATCTCCGCTGGCGGCGCGGGAGCTCGCCGCTCGAGCGGTTTCTTCGCCGCTGGCGCCGACGCCACCTGCAGATCGTCGAGGGCGAAGGGCGAGAGCGGGAGGACCCGCATCTCGAGGCCGAGATCGACCGCATCCTCGACAAGATCTCCCAGCACGGGATCGAGAGCCTGACGCCAGAGGAGGAGCGGATTCTCGATGAAGCCAGCCGCAGGCATCGACGGGACTAGCACACCGTGACCGTCATCACGCTGACCACGGACTTTGGCACCGCTGACGGGTACGTGGGGGCGATGAAGGGCGTGATCGCGAGCCTGGTGCCGGATGCGCGCATCTTCGATCTCACCCACGAGATCCCGCCGCAGGACATCCGCTCGGCGGCCTTCGCCCTCTACCAGGCCGTCCCCTACTTCCCTCGCGACACCGTGCACTGCGTGGTCGTCGACCCCGGCGTGGGGACGCCCAGGCGCCCGGTCGCCGCCCTGGCCGAGAACGAGCAGTACCTGGTCGGTCCGGACAGCGGCTTGTTCACGCTTTTCTGCCCTCCGTTCACCGACGCCGATCCGGTGGCCGTCGAGACCACGGACATCCGCTGGTGGCGGGAAGGCGCCGAGCCGAGCGTGACGTTCCACGGCCGCGACGTATTCGCCTCGGTCGCCGCCCATCTGGCGCGGATGATCGCCGCCGGCCCGCCGGACCTGACGGTCTTCGGGCCGCGCGTCCAGCGGCTCGTCCGGTTCGAGGTCCCGGCGCCGGTCGAGGAGCGGGACGCCTACCGGGGCGAGGTCGTTCACGTGGACCACTTCGGCAACGCGATCACCAACCTGCCGGAGCGCTGGGTCGACGACGCCCACGGCCCGGTCGTCGTCGAGGCGGGTGGGAAATCGATGCCGGTGGTCCGGACGTACGGCGACGTCCAGATCGGCGATCTGTGCGGGCTGGTGGGCTCGTCGGGATGGCTGGAGGTGGCGTGCCGGGCGGGATCGGCGGCCGATCGGCTGGGTCTGGGGCCGGGCATCCCGGTGGTCCTCCGAAGGGCATGAGTCTGCCGTGAGCGACGTCCGGTTCGAACGCCTGGAGCGCGAGACCGTGTTCCAGGGCCGCGTCGTGGAGGTCCGGCGCGACCGGATCCGGATCGCGACCGGCGCGGAATCGCGTGAGACCGTCTACGAGGTCGTGCATCATCCGGGCGCGGTGGGCGTCGTGGCCCTCTTCCCGGACGCCTCGATCGCGTTGCTCAGGCAGTTCCGCTATCCAACCGAGGGGACCCTCTGGGAGATCCCGGCCGGAACGCTGGCGCCCGGCGAGAGCTTCCGCGAGTGCGCCGAGCGCGAGCTCGAGGAGGAGACGGGTCACCGGGCACGCCGCTGGCTCCGGCTGGCGCGATTCTTCACGACGCCGGGGTTCTGCGACGAGGTGATGGAGATCTGGCTGGCCGAGGAGCTCCTGGAGGGCGATACGGCGCACGATGAGGACGAGCACATCGAGGTCGTGCGGGTGCCGCTGCCCACGGCCCTCGACTGGGCGGCCGAGGGCGAGGTGCGGGACGCCAAGACCCTCGCCGCGCTGTGGCGGGCGCGCGTCCACCTCGAGGCCGACGGACGGTGGCCCCCCAAGGCGGGTTCGTGAGCGAAACCCCCACCGGCATCTGTCTGGCGTGGAGCACCTGCCCCGACGAGGGAACGGCGCGGCGCATCGCGTCCCGGCTGGTCGACGAGCGTCTGGCCGCGTGCGTCAACATCGTGCCCGACATCACGTCGATCTATCGCTGGCAGGGAGCGGTCGAGACCGCCTCGGAATGCCTGCTCATCATCAAGACGCGCGGGGAGCGCATGCCCGAGCTCGAGCGGAGGCTCGCGGAGCTCCATCCGTACGACGTGCCCGAGCTCGTCACGGTGGCCGTCGAGGGAGGCTCTCCGGCGTATCTCCGCTGGGTGGTTGAGGAATCGAAGCCGTCCACTTAATTTACTTTGTTTCCTTACGATGCCAGGCCAGATCACGCTTTTCCGAAAACCCGTCATGCGCCGGATCGCGGTCGTCAACCACAAGGGAGGCACCGGCAAGACGACGACCGCCGTGCATCTGGCGGCCGGACTCGCCGGTGACGCCCGCGTGCTCCTGATCGAGCTCGATCCGCAGGGCAACGTGGGCGCGTGGTTCGGCCTCGACGCCGAAGACGCCCGGATGGCGCCGCTCATGTCCGGACAGGTCTCGGCCGACAAGGCACGCGTGGCCGTCCGCGACAATCTGGACGTGATCGCCAGCGACTGGCGTCTCGCGGAGACCGAGGAGCGGCTCATCTGGGGTCAGGAGCGCGAGCGAAGCCTGGCCAACCGGCTCACCCCCATCTCCGACTACGACTACATCATCCTCGACTGCGCGCCGTCGATGAGCATGCTCACGACGAGCGCGCTGGCCTACGCCGATGAGGTGGTGATCCCGATCTCGATGGAGTTCCTGGCCCTGGTGGGGGTTCGGCAGATCGTCGAGAACATCATCCGCATGTCGTCGTGGAACGGGCGCGACATCCGCATCTCGGCGGTCGTTCCGACCTTCTATCGGAGCAACACGCGAAAGAGCGGCGAGATCCTCAAGGTGCTGCGCCGCCATTTCGCCGGGGCAGTGACCGAGCCGATCCGCGACAACGTCCGGCTGAGCGAGGCCCCGAGCCACCACCAGACCGTGTTCGAGTACGCGCCCCGTTCGCACGGGGCGCAGGACTATCGCAAGCTGGTAGAGCGTCTGAGCAATGGCTGAGAAGGACGGCCGCACCCGCCGGCTGGCCGGCGATCCCCTGGCCGGGCTGGACGCGGACCGCCTGCGCGACCTGCTGGGCGAATCGTGGAAACGTCCCCATGCGCCCGCGCCGGAGGAGCTCGAGGCCGAAGGAGAGCGCCCGGAGGAGTCCGGGGAGACGAGCGCGCCCGCGGACCCGGCCGAATCCGGAGAGCTCGCGCTGGGGGAGCCCGTCGCCGTCGAGCCCGTCACCGCCGAGCCGGCGGCGCCCGAGCCGGCCGCGCCCGAGCCGGCGGCGCCCGAGCCAGTGGCCCCCGTGATCGACCGGGCGGAAGCGCCGCCGCCGGAGATTCCTGCCGCCGCGGCTCTCGAGGAGGCCGCCCACGTTCAGCACGGGCCCGCCCCCGTCCAACGAGAGCCCGTTCCCGTGGCCCCCGAGGAGCCCGAGCCGACGCTCGTCTTCACCGGCGACACCGAGGTCCCGCAGCTCCTCGAGGCGCTGCGCAGGAACCCGCGCGACGTGGCCGCCTCCACCCGGCTCTCGGAGATCCACCTGGACCGGGGACTCCACGATCTCGCGATCGCGCAGCTCCTGGAGACCCGGGAGTTCCTGCCCGACAGCGTCGAGACGGCGATCGCCCTCGGCTCGGCGTATTGCCGCGCCGGGGCCTACGGAGACGCGGAGGAGGAGCTGAGCCGCGCACTCCGGCTCGAGCCCGACAACCCGACCGCCCATCGCGAGCTGGGCATCGTGCTCGGCAAGAAGGGGCTCTACGACGAGGCGATCGCGCAGCTCCGGCGTGCGATCGACCAGGACCCGGGGGCCTCCCGCGCTCACTACTACCTCGGCGTCTGCCTCAACCATCTCGACCGGATCGACGAGGCGGCCCAGGCCTTCGAGCGCGCGATCGAGGCCGACCCCAACGATTCCCGGTCCTATCACCACCTCGGCATCATCTGGGATCGCAAGGGACGCACGGAGCGCGCGCGGGAGATGTACCGCCAGGCCCGATCGGTGGCGGGGAACGCAGGTGGCTGAGGCCCAGCCGTCACCCGAAGGTCGCCGCTTCGCCACGCTGGCCATCCACGCCGGCCAGGAGCCCGACCCCGTGACCGGGGCGGTCATGACCCCCGTCTACCAGACATCGACCTACGTGCAGGAGGGCGTCGGGCGGCACAAGGGTTACGAGTACGCGCGGACGCAGAACCCGACCCGCGAAGCCCTCGAAGCGTGCATCGCGGCCCTCGAGGGCGCCACCGAGGGGATCGCCTTCGGCTCCGGAACCGCCGCCATCCACGCCCTGATGACGCTGCTGGACGGGGGCGACCACGTGGTCGCCGGCGAGAACCTGTACGGCGGGACCCACCGGCTCTTCGACCAGGTCCTGTCGCGCTTCGGGCTGGCGTTCGACTACGTGGACGCCCGCGACGCCGGCGCCGTCGAGCGGGCGATCACGCCGGAGTCGAAGATGCTCTACGTCGAGACCCCGTCGAACCCGCTCATGCGGCTGACCGATCTCGAGGCGATGGCGGGCCTCGCCGACGAGGCC
This sequence comes from Gemmatimonadota bacterium, assembly GCA_050732875.1. GTDB lineage: Bacteria > Gemmatimonadota > Gemmatimonadetes > JACCXV01 > JAHWKZ01 > DASRVA01. The sequence goes on from JBOHRQ010000011.1 coordinate 15,823, forward strand.
GGGCTGATCCTGGTCGTCGACAACACGTTCATGACGCCCTTCTTTCAGCGCCCGATCGAGCTGGGCGCCAGGCTCGTCGTCCACTCCACCACCAAGTTCCTGAACGGCCACAGCGACATGGTCGGGGGCGTGGTCGTGACCAGGGACGCCGCGCTCGCTGAGCGTCTCCGATTCATCCAGAACTCGGTCGGCGCCGTGCCCGGCCCGCTGGATTGCTGGCTCGCGCTCCGCGGGCTCAAGACCCTTCACGTCCGGATGGAGCGGAGCGAGGCCAGCGCGCGCGACCTGGCGGCCTGGCTGGCCGATCATCCCAAGGTGGAAGCCGTCCACTATCCAGGTCTTCCCGAGCATCCGCAGCACGACCTGGCCCGCCGCCAGATGAGCGGCTTCGGAGGCGTGATCTCGCTGGAGTTCGACGACCGCGACAAGGGAACGCGCTTCCTCGAATCGCTCGAGGTTTTTCAGCTCGCCGAGAGCCTGGGCGGGGTCGAGAGCCTGTGCAGCCATCCGGTGTCGATGACCCACGCCGCCGTGCCCGAGGCCGAGCGCGAGCGGATGGGCTTCTCCGACCGCCTGGTGCGGCTGTCGGTGGGCATCGAGGACATCGAGGATCTGCGCGAGGACCTCGCCCGCGCGCTCGAGGCCGTGTGACGTGAGGATCCTGATCGTCGGCAACGGCGGCCGCGAGCACGCCCTCCTCTGGAAGCTCCACCGGGACCATCCCGAGCACGACTATCTGATCACGCGCGGCAACGGCGGGACCTCTCCGCCGGCGCGCGCCGTCGACGTGCCCGCCACCGACGTCGGCGCGCTCGTCGGTCTGGCGGAGCGGGAGGATGTCGATTTCACGGTGGTGGGCCCCGAGGGGCCGCTGGCCGCCGGGATCGTGGACGCCTTCCGTGATCGCGGACGGCGGATCTTCGGGCCGACGAAGGCGAGCGCGCGGCTCGAGTCGTCCAAGGCCTTCGCCAAGGGGCTCATGGAAGAGCTGGGAATTCCCACGGCGGGCTTCGAGGTCTTCCGGGATCGCGCCGCCGCCGCCCGGTACGCGGGGGAGATCGGCCCGCCGTGCGTGGTCAAGGCGAGCGGGCTGGCGGCCGGGAAGGGCGCGCTCGTCTGCCACACCGGGGCGGACGTCGCCGACGCGCTCGGCGCGTGCTTCGACCGGCGCGAGTTCGGCACGGCGGGGGACGAGGTCGTGATCGAGGAGTTCCTGGAGGGGGAGGAGCTCTCGATGATCGCCCTGACCGACGGGCGCACGCTCGTCCCCCTGCTCCCCTCGCAGGACCACAAGCGAGCCCTGGACGGCGACCGGGGGCCCAACACCGGCGGGATGGGCGCCTACGCCCCGGTCTCGCTGGTGGACGGAGACCTCCGGGAACGGGTCCAGGACGAGATCTTCCGGCCGCTTCTCGACGGGCTCGCGGACCGGGGAGTGACCTACACCGGATGCCTCTACGCCGGGCTCATGCTGACCGCCGGGGGCCCCAGGGTTCTCGAGTGGAACGCCCGCTTCGGGGACCCCGAGACCCAGGCCATCCTGCCGCTCCTGGAGAGCGACCTGCTCGAGCTGCTGGCCGCCACCGAGCCCGGCCGCGGGCTCGAGGGCCTCGAGCCCACCTGGCGCCCGGGCGCGTGCATGACGGTCGTGGCGGCCGCGGAGGGGTATCCGGGCCCCTACGAGACCGGCGCCGCGATCGAGCTGCCGCGGGATCTCGGACCTCCGGCCTTCGACCGGGACGGCGTCGTCGTCTTCCACGCCGGCACGGCGCGCGAGGACGGCCGCCTCGTGACCGCCGGCGGGCGGGTACTGAACGTGACCGCGGTGGGGGAGGACCTCGAGCAGGCCCGCGAGCGGGCGCACGCGGCGCTCGACCGGATCGGCGGATCGGTTCTCCGCTGGCGCAGCGACATCGGCTGGCGTGAGCTCGAGCGGACACGGGTCTAGGGCTCGCCGTTTTCTCCTATCCTGCCACCCATCTAACTTCCCCGTCATGCCCGAGCTTCCCGAAGTCGAGACCATCGTCCGGCGGCTGGACGAGGCCATCCCGGGCCGGCGCGTCGAGCGCGCCGAGATCCTGCGCGCCAACGTCGTCCGCGGGACGCCGGGCCGGTTCGCGCGGGCGATCGAGGGTCGGACGATCGAGCGGGTCCGCCGGCGGGCCAAGTTCATCGCCGCCGAGCTCGACGACGGACGCGTGTGGGTCACGCATCTCCGGATGAGCGGCCGGTACCTGGTCGTGCCGGGCAGCCGGCGAAACGGCTGCTCCCGCGAGCGGGCGCGCGGGAGTCGCGGTGAGGTATCGGACGCCGCGGATCTCCCCGCCTACACACGCGCCGTGTTCACGCTCGACGATGGGAGCCGCCTTCTCTACATCGACGCCCGCACGCTGGGAGGGATGGAGCTCCTGTCCGCGAGCGAGTGGGAGGACCGCTCGGCCGCGCTCGGGCCCGAGCCGCTCGAGCCCGGCTTCACGCCGGAGCTCCTGCTCGAGCGCCTCGCGACCAGCCGCCAGCCGGTCAAGCCGTTCCTCCTCGACCAGACGCGGATCGCGGGGATCGGGAACATCTACGCGGTCGAGGCCCTCTGGCGGGCGCGGGTCAGCCCCAGGCGGCGGGCCCGGAACGTGGGTCCGGTCCGGGCGCGGCGGCTCCGCCGGGCGATCGTGGACGTGCTCGAGGAGGCGCTCGGCCGCTCCGGGACTTCGCTCGGAGCCACGTACCTCGACTACGCCGACGGCGACGGCGAGCCGGGTAGCTTCTACGAGCTCCTGAACGTGTACGATCGAGAGGGGCTTCCCTGCCCGCGCTGCGGGACCGCGATCCGGCGGATCGTCCAGGCCCAGCGGTCCACCTACTACTGCCCGGAGTGCCAGCGATGATCGAGATCCTCGACAAGAGCCACGGCCCGGTGATCGGTATCCGCGTTTCCGGAAAGATCTCCGGCGAGGAGTTCGATCCGTTGCTGGAGCGCCTCGAGCGGACTGTCGCCGAGCACGGCAAGGTCCGGCTTCTGGTCCACGTCGAGAAGCTGGGGACGTTCTCGCCGGGGGCCTTCATGGACGACGCCCGTTTCTCGATCGAGCACGCCAAGGACGTCGACCGGGTCGCGGTCGTGGCCGACGGCTTCCTCTTTGGCCCTTACATCAAGACGGCGAGCAAGCTGGTGCCGGGCGAGGTTCGCCGCTTCAAGTCGAAGGAGCTGGACGACGCGTGGCGGTGGATCGAGGGCTGAGGCGGAAATTATGGCCTTGACGGCGCCCGTCGTCTAGGATCCAACGCGTATGGCCCTCCTGCGACGCTACCTGGGGTTGAATCGACAGCACCTGCTCGCCTTCTCGCTCGCCAGGAGCCTTCACGAGCGGCACTGGGCCAGCGATCGGGGGACGGACGAGCTCGACGCCTGGTTTCGCGAGTATCTACGGCTGAACCGGGATCTCGGTGCCGGCACCATCGCTCCCGCCACCTGGCAAAGCGGGCTGGATCGGCTGTTCGCGGAGCTCCGGCTGGCGGATCTGCTCGAGCGAATCGATTTCGACGTGGTCAGCAGGCACATGAGACACGTGGGCCGGCTGGGCAGGGGGGAGCTGTTTCACCTCGTATTGCTGGACGGGAACATGCCCGAAGGATACCAAGCCGTCGAGCCCGACCGTATGGGAATGTCGAAACTCGTCTACGTGCGAAAGGGATGCAGCGTCCCTCCGCACGGCCACAGCAACATGGTGTCCGCGTTCCTGCATCTGTCCGGAGAGTTTCGTGTGCGGCAGTACGACAGGCTGGCGGACGACGGAGACGGTCTCGTGATCCGGCCCAGCACGGACGATTCGCGGGGACCGGGACAGTGGACGAGCGTGTCGGGTGATCGGAACAACGTCCACTGGCTGACGGCGGAGTCGGAGGACTGCTTCATCTTCGCGACCAAGTTGATCCGCCTGGACGAGACCAAGCCCTACCAAGGACGGATCAATGTCGACGTGCGGAACGCCATCGACGTGGGAGGCGGGGCGATCCGCGCGCCCAAGATCTCCGCGAAGGTCGCGGAGATGAGGTTTGGGCGCTCTCCCTGAATCGCGGCTCCGCGCCGACTGGCACACACGCCACTAGTTCGGAAGGCGGACGAGTCCCACCCCGAAGCTCCCGTTCTCGATCTCCAGGAAGCCGACCGTCGCCGGCCCGCCGATCCCGCCGGCCGTGCCGGGGTTGAAATAGCGGGTCGGCCCGCGCATCTCGTCCAGGGCTTCGTGGCTGTGGCCGAAGACGACCAGGTCCGGCGCCCACGCCCCGAAGTGGCGGGTCAGATCGTCGACGAGCCCGCGGCCGAAGCGGTGCCCGTGGACCATCCCGATCGCGATCCCGCCCCGGTCCAGCCGCAGCTCCTCGGGATGGCGCTCGGCCAGCGCCCACCCATCCATGTTCCCCCGGACGGCTGTGACAGGCGCGATCGCCTCCAGTTCGGCCAGCGCCGCCTCGCCGCAGACGTCGCCCGCGTGCAGGATCTCGTCTACCCCGGCCAGCGCGTCGAAGAGGGAGGGCAGGATGCGATCGTGGGTATCGGAGACCAGCGCGATCCGCATGGAATTCCGATCACTCCAGGACGCGAAAGCCTTCGTGCTCGAAATCGTGGTCGAAGGCGAAGACCGCATCAGCGGGGTGGTCGGAAAGAAATTCGAACGACACGGCATCGACGAGGCTGAAGGATCGCGATCCCCGTTGGATGAAACGATCGAGGCCGCGCTCGTGCAAGCTCTCCGCGACCCAGCCAACATCGAGCAGCGGGGCGATCTTCTCGCGCACGGCCAGGGCGGCCTTCAGCCCGAGCCTTCGTGTCACGAGGGCGTAGGTCTCGACCAGAACGTAAGACGTGGTCGTCAGTGGATATTCCGCGGCGCCGAGTCGATCGAAAACGTCACGCGCCTGGGCGTGCGATCGATCGGTGGGCGACAGCAGTGCGAGGACCGCGGACGTGTCGACGAAGACTCGCAGACGTTACTCCCCGTCGTCCCCGAAAGCTTCGTCGAGATAGGCGTCATGCTCACGGGCGACGTCGTCGGCTTTCTGGCGATCGGGAAAGGCGCCGACCACACCAGCGGCCTCACGGTAGAGATCCCGCCGCGACCGGCCGCTTCCCGATAGCGTCCGATCCACGGCTCGGCGGATGATCTCGGCCATCGATGACCCAGTCTCAGCGGCGAGGCGCCGAAGCTCGCGATACTGGGCCTCGGTCAGTTGGATCTGCGTGCGAATCACGGAGAAGAAGCGTAATCACATCATGACATGACGTCAATCTCAAGTAGGACTTGAAAGGGGAAGCGGTCAGTACGGATCGCTGTGAGCGGCCCGTCTCTCGAAGCGATCCAGGCAGGTTCCCGAGTATGACTTCCCTTTCACATCGTTCGTGAGCTGAACCGAGCCGAGGATGGATTCGGCCTGCTCAAGTCATGTGGTAGAACAGGGAAGGAAGGTGCAGCCCAGCGTTTAGGCTCAGGTAATTGGTGGTCTTGTCCAAAAAGCTAAGAAGTTCGAAATCGATCGCTTGTTCGCGAAAAACCGCGATCGTGTCCGGATAGGAAATCGTGAAGCCTCGTCCCTGGTGGATCTGATCGGCCTGTGCCACAGACTCGCCATGATGTCCCAGCGTAGCAACAATCAACAAGACAAAGAGCAACTGCTTGCGCCGAAAAATCGATAAAGCGGGACAGTGGGGCGGCATGTTCTTGCCCATTCTCACAGAATAGTCTTCCCCAGCGCCGAGAGGATGAGCTCTACCGCCAGCCTTCCGGTCCGGTTCCGGTCGTCCAGGATCGGGTTCGTCTCGACGACGTCCATGGAGAGCATGCGGTCGGAGTCGCTGACCATCTCCAGCGCCAGGTGCCCCTCGCGGTAATCGAAGCCCCCCTTGACCGTGGTCCCGACGCCGGGCGCGAAGTTGGGGTCGATGAAGTCCATGTCGAGCGAGACGTGGAAGCCGAGCGTCCCCTTGCCGACAATGGCCAGCGCCTCCTCGAGGATCGGAACGATTCCCTGTTCGTCGATCTCCCGCATCGTGAAGACGCGGATCCCCGACTCGTGAATGAGGTCGCGCTCGCCGGGGTCCAGCTCCCTGGCGCCGATCAGGACCACCTTGGTGTCCTTGATCTTGGGTGAGAAGCCGCCGATCCCGGTCAGCTCGGGGTGGCCGTAGCCGAGCGCGACGGCGAGCGGCATGCCGTGGATGTTTCCGCTCGGTGTGCTCTCTGGCGTGTTCATGTCGGCGTGGGCGTCGAACCAGAGAAGTCCGACCTCGCCCTTCCGCTCACGAGCCCACGAGGCGACTCCCGCGATCGAGCCGATGGCGATCGAATGGTCGCCGCCCAGGACGACAGGGACGGCGCCCGCCTCGAGCGAGCTCTCCACACGCTCGGTGAGGACCCGGTTCACGGCCGCGATCTCGGCGAGGAAGCGGACACGCTCGTTGCCGTGCTCGGCCGCCTCCGGGATCGTGGCCGAGACGTCGCCCTGGTCCGTCACCTCGTAACCCAGCCGGGTGATCCGCTCACCGAGACCCGCGATCCGCAAGGCCGAAGGGCCCATGTCCACACCTCGCCGTCCGGCCCCGAGGTCGATCGGGACGCCGATCAGATGCACCTTGTCGGGGTAGGGCCGGGGCACTAGGTCCGAGTCCCGGTGTGAAGGGCGGCGATCCCGCGGGTCAGGTAGCGGAAGCGGACGCCCGCGAACCCGGCCTCGCGCATCATCGTCGCGAGCGAGGCCGGATCCGCGAACCGCGACACCGAGTCGGGCAGATAGCGTGCGGCGAGCCGGTCTCCGGCGATCATTCCGCCCGCCACCGGGAGGACATGGTGGAAGTAGAGGTGATAGCCGGTCCGGAAGATCCTGCCGGGCGGGGTCGTGAACTCGAGGACCACCAGCCGGCCGCCGGGCTCGAGAACCCTGTGCATCTCGGCGAGCCCGGCCTCGGGGTCCACCAGGTTGCGCAGGCCGAAGCCGATCGTGCAGCCCGCGAAGACGGCGTCGGGGAAAGGGAGCTTCAGCGCGTCGCCGGCCACGGCCCTCGGCGCCTCGCCGCCGAGCTTCGCGACGCCCCGGGCGAGCATCGGCAGCGAGAAGTCGGTGCCGACGACCGGAGCGCCGGGAGCGCGCTCCTGGGTCGCCGCCGCCAGATCGAGGGTGCCGGCGCACAGGTCCAGATACCGCCTGCCCGGCCGGGGGGCGAGGGCGTCGACCGTACGCCGCCGCCAGCGCCGGTGGATCCCCGCCGAGAGGACGTCGTTGAACAGATCGTAGCGCGGCGCGATCCGGTCGAACATCCGGCGCACGGCGGCGGCCCTGTCCTCCGTGTCGGCGAAGGACGAAACCTGACTCGAAGCCGTATCGTATCGGGAGCGTGTGGGCATGCGTGACGAGCAACTCGTGGACGAGGCGCTCTCGGGGTCGCAGAGCGCCTACCGAGAGCTCGTCCGTCGCTTCGAGCGCCCGGTGTTCAACCTCGTCGTCCGCATGGTGCGCGACCACACGCTCGCCGAGGACGTGGCCCAGGACGCCTTCATCAAGGCCTTCACGCGCCTCGATACCTACCGTCCCGAGCAGGGAAAATTCTCGAACTGGCTGTTCAAGATCGCCCACAACACCGCCATCGACCAGTTACGGAAGTCGGGGCCCGACACCTACTCGCTGGACCGAGGCGATGACGACGACGATCCCGACTTTCACGCGGTGCTCGCCGATACCGACGCGACCACGCCCCTCGAGGCGGCGGAACGGGCGGATCTGGCGGAGTCGATGGCGGCCGCCGTGGAGCGCCTTCGCCCGGAGTACCGCGAGGTCATCGTCCTCCGTCACCAGGAGGGACTGGCCTACGAGGAGATCGCCGAGATCGCCGGCCTTCCGTTGGGAACGGTCAAGACCTATATCCATCGGGCCAGAAAGGAGCTCGCAGCCCTTCTGGGGGGCAGCGGTTGGGGTCCGGTCGAGCGAAACCCCGGTCAGGATACCTTCGTAGGACGCGCAGGATGATGAATCGCAAGCTCCATAAGGACATCGAGCGCTGGCTGGAAGCCGAGGCGCGGGGCGATGCGGGAGAGGCCGAGGCGGCCTTCGGGGCCGCCATTACGGCCCTGCCGCGTCTCGAGCCCCGTCCCGGCTTTGCCGAGCGTGTGATGTACGCCTTCCAGCCGACCCCTGTCCGCAGATTCGCGTGGCTGTCGTGGGGCCCGAAGGCGGCCACGATCGGCGCCCTGGCCCTGATCGCCGTGACGATCGGGCTCCTGCCGGTCGCGGGTGTGACGTTCCAGGTGCCCTCAGTGGGGTGGGTCGTCGACGGTGTGACGGGCGGGATCGGCTGGCTGGCCGAGTGGCTCACCGCCGGGCTCGAGGTCTGGAGCTTCATGGTCCGGATCGGGAATGCGATCGGCGTGGCGATGACCACGCCACAGCTCGGCGCAGCGCTTCTGGCGGGCGCCCTGGTCAGCGCGGCCGCCCTGTACGAACTCAATCGACTGCTGGTCCTAGAGAGGAGAACTGCATGAAGATCCGGTCCTGTCTCGCCCCCTCCAGGGGCCGGGCCCTCCTGCTGGGCGTCGTGATGCTGGCGATGCCGCCGGTGGCGGGCCATGCCCAGACAACGCAGGCGGGGCCCGATACCACATCCCAGCAGCCCGAGCCATCGCTCCGTGAGCTGCGGGACCGCGTCGAGGCGCGCTACCAGGTGCTGCCGCTCCAGGGGGGGATCGCGCTGCTGCCCCAGTACGGCGATACCGATGTCCAGTCCATCGAGCTCTCCGACGGCGAGATCGCCATCAACGGGACGCCGGTGACCGGCGCCGAGCTCGAAGCGCGCGTCGGACCCGACGCCGCGGATATCCGACGGCTCTCCTTCATGGACGCGAACGAGCGCCGCGTCCTCTTCGGGATCGGCCCGCCGCCGGTGACGCCCGGCGAGGCCGAGCCGGACACCACCGCGGTCGCCGAGGCCACCGATGAGGCCGCCGACGAAAGCGAGGCCGAAGACAACGAGGAGGGGATCGATGTCGGCGGATCGGGCGACCGGGTTCGCATCGGCGCCAGCATCGAGATCGACACAGGCGAGGTCGTCAACGGCGACGTCGTGTCGGTCGGGGGCTCGGTCGAGGTGGACGGGACCGTCAACGGCGACGTGGTGGCCGTGGGCGGCAGCGTCGAGCTGGGTCCGAACGCCGTCGTCGACGGCGAGGTGACCTCGGTGGGGGGCACGATCGACCGCGATCCTGGCGCCGTGGTGCGCGGCTCGGTCAACGAGGTCGCCTTCGGGGGACCGGACTTCCGGTTCCACGGGCCCGACTTCGGGGCGGGTCCGTTCTTCGCGGGCGTGGCCGGGCTGATCGGCACGCTCGTCTGGATCGCCGTCCTGCTCCTGCTGGTCTGCCTGGCCTTCCTCTTCGCTCGGCGTCCGATCGAGCGGATGGAGTACCGGGTGGCGACAAGCCCCTGGAAGGCGGCGCTGGTCGGGCTCGTGTTCCAGATCCTGTTCATCCCAGCGCTCGTGTTGACGTGTGTGGTCCTGGCGATCTCGATCATCGGCATCCCGCTCCTGGTCCTCGTGCCGTTCGCCATGCTGGCGCTGGCGATCGGGGCCCTGCTGGGCCTTACCGCGGTGGCCAAGCGCCTGGGGCATACCGCCGAGGACAGGTTCGGATGGCAGCACGCGAGCCCCTACGTCACGATCCTGGTGGGGGTCGGCCTCATCATGCTCCTCAGCTTCTTCGGCCACGTGCTGGGCGTCGCCGGTGGCCCGCTCAAAGTGTTCGGCATGGTGCTGACGGTCCTCGGCTTCGTGGCCCAATACGTGGCCTGGACGGTGGGCATGGGCGTGCTGCTTCTGACCCGGTTCGGCACCCGCTATCGCTGGAGCAACGGCGAGACCCCCGAGCCGGCTCCGGCCCCGCCGCCGGTCGTTCCGGCCGCGGAGGGCACCGGACCACCCCCGCCGGGACCGCCCCCAGCCGGGTTGCCCGAGCGCTGATCTCTCCCAGGAACCCGGCCCCTCCTCAGCGGTATAATGTGGCCGAGGAGGGGCCATCATGGGTTTTTCGAACACCATCCACACGTCGATTCTCCTGGCCGTCTTCGCTCTCGCGGGGATGGTCGGGCCGGTCGAGTCCAGCGCGCAGGCCGAGGCGCCGACCTATCGGGTCATCCTCTACCTGGCCGAGCAGGACGCGCCGAGCCAGGTCCAGATCCGGCGCCTCGACGAGGTGTGGTCGGCCGGCGACGGGGCTGAGCGCCTCCAGAGCCTCCTCTCGTCGGGGCCCGTCCGGCAGCTGGAGGAGGTCACCATGGTCCCCGGCCAGGACACCCCCGCCATCCAGTTCGGCGACGTCACGTTCCGGGTCGAAGGCGTCCTGAAGGAGCCGCGCCGCGACAGCGTGTTCCTCCGTCTCGAGGTGGATGGGGGCCGCGAGGCCGTGGTGAAGGAGATGCTGGCCTCGTTCGACGAGACGATCGTCCTGGCCTATCCCCTGGCCGAGGGGGACGACTCGGTGGTGGCGCTCCTCGTCCCGGTGCCGTAGAAGGCCGCTCCCGCTCCCTGCAACCCGCTTTTCATCCGCGGCGAGTCCCGCTACGTTCGGGCGCCGTGTGGATACCGAAGACCGATTCGGCCAGCGGCCACCGTCCGGGTGAGCGAAGGCTTCTCGCGGCCGTGCTCGCTCTGCTGCTCCCGGTTGCGGGATGCGGCGGCGACGGCGAGGACGGTTACCCGTCGGGCGATTGGAGCGGCCGCTACGGGACCACCATCTCCGAGGCCGCGACCGACTGCTACGGCGCCACGGCCCCGCCGGCGATGACCGGCTTCATCCTGGACCTCGAGCACCACAAGAACAACCGCGCGACGGTGACGATGAACCCGCTCGTCCGCCTGGCGGGGGAGTTCCACGGGGATCGACTGGAGGCGATGAACCTCGTCGAGACGCCGATCGACCTGCCCGATTCTCTCCTGGCGCGGGTCACCGAGGCCGACTCCCTCGAGACGATCACCTACCGGCTGGAGGCCGACTTCTCCCGCAACGATTTCGTCGGGACGTACGTGGTCCGCGCCCCCGATCTCCGGGCGCTGGCCTCGGAAGGAGACGCTTCGCGGTGCGAGTTTCGCTATCGGCTGGCCGGCCAGCGGATCGAAGAGACGGACGACGTCGGGCTCCCGCCCGGCTTCGAGCCCCTACTGCCGGACACGGTTCCGGCCGCCGATCCAGCCGTCGCACCAGCGGATACCGCCGGAAGCTGAAGAGTCAGGGCTTTTTCAACGCCCTGCTAGTCGGGGAGGACCCGGCGGACCCCTATCAGCCACCCCGCCAGCCGGGCGCCCAGAGCCGTGCCTTCGCCGTCCGTCCGCAGGTCGTCCCAGCCGACGCCGCCCTGGCTCGTCGACGCGTGGATCATCCGGCCTCCCGTGGCGAGAATGCCGACGTGGGTGGCCCGATCCGCCGGGGGCTCGGCAAAGAAGGCGAGGTCACCGTCCAGCACCTTCTCCCATCGCGCGCCGGGCTCCATCGTCGCTCCCGCCCGGGACTGCTGGCTGGCGTCCCGCGGCAGCGGCACGCCATGCAGGCCGTAGATCCGCTGGACGAGGCCCGAGCAATCGAAGCCCTTCTCCGACGTGCCCCCCCAGAGATAGGGGAGCCCGAGATACTCCGCGGCATGCTCCACGATCGATGTTCCGTCGGTGGGAAACCGCTCGGCCAGCCGCTCGGCGGGGACCGCGGCTTCGCGGTCGAGCCAGCCCCGCGCGCCGTCCGGCAGGATCACCCCCAGCACGGGATCGCCGGTATCCTCGACCTGCAGCCGCGCCCCGCGAACCAGATCCGCCGCGGGCGGGGAGCCGGGGTCGGGGTCCTGCCGGGCGATCGCTCCGCGCGCCACCACCACCCACCAGCCGGGAGCCGGCTCTCGCTCTCCCAGATGCTCGAGAAAGCCCGTCAGATCCGAAACCTCGGAACGCACGACAGAGCCCTGGTGGACCCATCCCACGTAGCCGTCGGACAGGCGCACCTCGAGCCACGGCTCCCGCGCGCCGAGGACGAGCGCCTCCTCTCCCATGATCATCTGCGTCACGAGCTCGGCCGAGTGGCGCGGCTCGCGGCGGAGATGGGCGAGACTCCGATGCGCCGTCGCCCGCTCCACGGTCGCGCTCACGAAGTAGCCGCCAGCCGCCCGGCGGCCCCGCCGAGCTCCGTGAACTGGAGCTCGTAGAGCCGCGCGTACAGCCCGCCGGCGGCGCGGAGCTCCTCGTGGGTGCCCTGCTCGCGGACCTCGCCGTGGTGGATGACGACGATCCGATCGGCGCTGCGCACCGTCGAGAGACGGTGGGCGATCACCAGCGACGTCCGGCCGGCGAGCAGCGTGCGGATCGCTCGCTCGATCAGCGCCTCGCTCTCGCTGTCGACGCTGGAGGTCGCTTCGTCGAGAACCAGCACGGGGGGGTCGAAGGCCAAGGCCCGGGCCAGGGAGACGAGCTGCTTCTGGCCGGTCGAGAGCGAGCGTCCTCGCTCGCCGACCGGCGTGTCCGGACCCTCCGGCAAGGCCGAGACGAAGCGTTCGGCGCCGACGGTCCGGATGGCGGCCTCGACCCGGGCCCGGTCCACGCGGGCGGCGTCCAGGGAGACGTTCTCGGCCAGCGTGCGGGAAAAGAGGAAGGGATCCTGGAGGACGAGCCCGACCCGCTCGCGCAGCGCCAGGGTGGGGTATTCCCGGATGTCGACGCCGTCGAGGAGGATTCGTCCGCGCGTCACCTCATAGAACCGGGTCAGAAGGCTCGCGCAGGTCGTCTTTCCCGACCCGGTGGGGCCTACCAGCGCAAGGCGGTCGCCGGGAGACGCGTGGAACGAGACGCCCTTGAGCACCCAGGTCTCGGGGTTGTAGCGGAACCACACATCCTCGAAATCGATCTCTCCGCGTGGCTCGGGAAGGCGGTCCGTCACGTTCGCCGATGACGGCACCGGCTCGTCCAGCAGGGCGACCAGTCGCTCGCCGGAAGCCATGGCGGCCTGGAGCAGGTTGTACTTCTCGGCCAGGTCGCGGATGGGTGCGAAGAACTTCTCACCGTACTGGATGAAAGCGACCAGCGATCCGAACGTGAGAGCCCCCCGCAGGATCTCGCCGCCGCCGTACCAGATCACGAGCGCGATCGAGACCGCACCGAGGATCTCGACGATCGGATAGAACAGGGCATAGTAGAGGATCGACCGGAGCTGGGTGTCGCGGAGCCCGCGGTTCAGGTCGCCGAACGCCCGCGCGCTCTGCTCCTCCTGGCGGAAGAGCTGTACCACATCGAGCCCGGTCACGTGCTCCTGCAGGTAGGCGTTGAGGCGCGCCACCCAGATCCGGATCTCGCGGTACACGCTTCGCATCCTGACGCGGAAGAACAGCGACACCGCGAGGATGAAGGGCACGACGGCGAGGGTGACGAGGGCAAGCCGCGCGTCGACGAAGAACATCGTGACGGCGATCGCGAGGAGCATGAACGCGTCGCTGAGGACCGCCACCACGCCCGAGGCGAACAGGTCGTTCAGCACCTCGACGTCGCTGGTCACCCGGGTCACGAGGCGACCGACCGCCCGGCGGTCGAAGAACGGCACCGGAAGTCTCTGAAGATGGTCGAACAGCCGCTCCCTGAGGTCGTGCATCGCCCGCTGCCCGATCCAGGTCGTGAGCCAGGTGCGCGCGAAGCCCAAGGCCAGCTCGAGCAGGAGCAGCGCGAAGTAGAGGGCGACGACGGCGACCAGGCCGCCCGCGTCGCCGACCGCGATGTGACGGTCGATTGCGATCTTGATCAGATACGGCTGGAGGGCTTCGACGCCGGCCAGGAGAACGAGCAGCAGGAAGGCGCCGGCGACGGCCTTGCGGTAGGGCATGAGGAAGGCGAGCATGCGCGTCGCCAGACCCCGGTCGAACGGAGCATAGCGCGGCTCTTCGGCATGGGTCGACAGGGTCGCCTCCTGGCGGCGTTTCGCGTCGCGTTCGATCTACCGGAAATGCCGGCAAGCTCGTCGACGTCCCGAGAAAGTGCCCGGAACGCCGCTTGGCGGTCAACCCGGGCCTCTATCGATCCCAGGATGCCGGTTTGGAAGGCGGACGTGCGGTCCGCTACCTTGGTCAGGTCAGGCCCGGAGGAAACCACTGGATCGAGCGGGGTAGAGTTTCCGGGGTCGCTCGGATCTGGACCGGAGGTGAGGTCATGCGACGCACGACGGCGATGGCGATGGCGGTTCTGGTTCTGGTGGGTTGCGATCGGAACGCCGATCGCGGTGACCAGGAGCAGGGTGGTGAGGAACAGGGCTCGGCCGAGGCCCGGGTCGAAGAGGGCCTCGGAACGCTGAGGGTCGTGAACCAGGCTTCGGAGCCGGTGGCCGTCTATCTGGACGGGCGGGAGATCTACTCGGTACCGCCCGGACGCGCGTACACCTTCCGCAACCTTCCCCTGGGCGAAGTCAACCTCTACGGAGTCGGGCGCATCTCGCAGCGCCACTATGGCCTCCCCGTGCTCACGATCGAGGAGGGAGAGGACTACGAGTGGACGATCCGGCAGTAGAGGACCACGCCGGTCGTCGGCTCGGGCCGGCCGCGAGCCTGCTGGTCCTGGGGCTTCTCGTGGGCCTCGGCGTCGGCTGGCTGTTCTGGCGATCGGGTCCGGGGGCCGGCGGCGGATCGGCCGCGGACCTGCCTGGCCCCGAGACCGGGACGATGGTCGAGGGGGTGAACGTCGCCCATGATCCGGTCCAGGGTCCCGAGGACGCCCCGGTGACGATCGTGGAGTTCTCGGACTTCGAGTGTCCGTTCTGCACCCGGTTCGTCCAGGAGACAGCGCCTCTTCTCCGGCGGCAGTACGGAGAGCGCGTTCGATGGATCTTCGTCAACAACCCCCTGCAATCGATCCACCCGCGCGCGTACGACCTCGCCCTGGCCGGCGAGTGCGCCCACGAACAGGATCGCTTCTGGGCGTACTACGACGCCATGTTCAGCGATCGTTACGCAACCAGCGACGGCGGGATCGCCGACGCTGCTCGCGATATCGGCCTGGAGACCGGGCGCTTCGAGACATGCTACCGGAACGCCGACTACGCGCAGGAGGTGGCGGACGATCTGAAGGAGGCGCAGAAGTTCTACATCCTCGGAACGCCCACTTTCTTCATCAATGGCCAGCGGCTGGAGGGCGCCCAGCCGGCGGAAGCCTTCGCCGCCGTGATCGACTCCATCCTCGCCACCCCCTGAAGATCGATCACCGGGAGCGCCCCAGTGTGGTGTCGCACTAGGTGCGTTCGATCTCTTCCTCCAGGCGCTGGTGTCTGTACAGCGCCGCGTACCCGCCGCCGGCGTCCACCAGCTCGTCGTGGGTTCCGCTCTCGACCACGCGGCCCGCATCCAGGACGACGATGCGGTCGGCCCCGCGCAGCGTGGAGACGCGGTGGCTCACCAGGACCGTCGTGCGCTCGGCCATGAAGGAGCGCAGCCGCGACAGGATCCGTTCCTCCGTCGCCGTGTCCACCGAGGAGAAGGCGTCGTCCAGGATCAGGATCGTCGGATCGACGATCAGGGCGCGGGCCAGCGCCGCGCGCTGTCTCTGGCCTCCCGACAGGGTGATCCCCCGCTCCCCCAGCAGGGTTTCGTAGCCGGCCGGGAAGCCGGCGACGTCCTCGGCCAGTCCGGCGATCCGGCCCGCCTCCTCGACGGTGAGCCGGGAACGCTGGTCCCGAAGGCGATCCCCGTTCCGTTCGCGGAGATGGGTGCCGAACAGGAGGTTCGCCCGCAGCGTGTCGCTGAAGAGAAATGGCTCCTGCAGGACGACCCCGAGCGCTCCGCGCAGATCTTCCAGCGCGTAGCTCGAGATCGGGTGGCCGTCGACCTCGATCCTCCCCGATTCCGGCTCGTACAGTCGGGCGATGAGCCGGACGAGGGTGGATTTTCCGGAGCCCGTCGCTCCGGTGATGCCGAGGGTCGCGCCGGCCGGCACCTCCAGCTCGAGCGAGTCGAGCACGGGCGGCCCGTCCGATCGATAGCGGAACGTGACTTCGCGAAACGCGATCGAGCCGCGCCGGATCCGCGGTGGCGGTCTCCCGTCGACCTGCGCGCCGTTCCCGACGGGCTCCGGATCCCGGATCTCCGGCACCGCTAGCAGGATGCGGTTGAGCCGGCCCATCGCGGCAGCCGCCCGCTGGAAGAGGTGCGTGATCCATCCGAACGCGATCAGCGGCCACCCGATCATGCCCAGGTACATCAGGAAGGCCACGAGGTCCCCCAGTGTCAGGGAGCCCTCCGCCGCGCGCCGTCCCCCGAGCCAGAGGACGATCAGGACGCTCGAGCCCAGCAGGAAGCCGAGGAGCGGGCTGAGCAGGGCTTGGATGCGAGCCAGCCGCAGATTGGCCTCGACATACGCCCCGCTGTCGGTCCCGAACCGCGCCCGCTCCGCCGACTCGCGGCCGTAAGCCCGGACCACCCGCAGGCCGGCCAGGTTCTCCTGGACCGAGGTCGTCACACCGGCCAGCGCTTCCTGCGCCTCTTCGCTGCGGCGATGGATCCGCTGGCCCATCGTCTGGACGGTGAGGGTCACGAGGGGGAGGGGGAGGAGCGCCCACAGGGTCAGTCCGGGGTCGATCCAGGTCATGAACCCGATCGCGAGAAGCAGCGACACGGCGGTGTTGATGCCGAACATGTAGCCGGGACCCAGGGCCATGCGGACGGCCCCCAGATCGTTGATGAACCGGCTCATCACGTCGCCGGTGGGGAAGCGGTCGAACCACGCAGGAGGCTGACGGAGCAGGTTACGATAGAGGGCGTCCCGGAGGTCGGCCTCGACGTGGCGTGAGACGTCGTTCACGAGCCGTCGCTGGAAGTAGCGGAAGACCGCGCGCACGAGGGCCAGCCCGACGACGGCGGCCGCGTACAAGGCGATCGCGCCCCAGCTGACGTCGGCCCGCAGGGCATCCACCGCCATCTTGACCACGATCGGGCTCAGGGAACCAAACACCGCGGCGAGGGCTATACTGATCGCCCCCCATGCCAGTGGCGCCCGATACGGACGGACGAAGGGAAGCAACGGCTTGAGCTCGTTCATGCAGGCTAAGGTCCGCATCGCGAATGCCGGCGGCCAGGGCCACATGCCGGCCGCCTCGCTTCTCGCGGCGCTCACCCTTCTCATGGTCGCCTGCGAACACGATGGGAGCCGCACCATCCTCGTTCAGGCCGACACCACGGGCGTGTCGAGGCGACCGATCGAGACCCCCGCGCAGGGGGCGGAGGTCGCCTTTCTCGATACGGAATCGCTCGCCGCTCGGGATCGTACGACCGCCGGGGGGCCTTCCCTGGACACACCGGCCGGTCGCGCGCCTTCTTCCGCCGCCTCGCGCCGTTCCCGTCCAAGGGCGCCGGCCGACGACGCGAACGCGAGCGCGGGCGAGGCGGATCCCGACGCGATGAGGGAGCGGGGCGGGAGGCCTCCGCCGCCGGTCCTCCTGCCGGCCGGGCGTGTTCGCCTGCCCGCCGGGACGGTCCTGGTCGTCGAGCTCCGGACGCCCATCCACACCGCCACCACCATCGTCGGCGACCGGTTCGCGGCGCGGTTGACCCGGGACGTGGCGGCGGGGGGACGCGTCGTGATCCCGGCGGGCGCGCTGGTCGAGGGGCGGGTGAGCCACGTGGGAAGCGCCAGCGAGCCGGGTCGGATCGCCTTCATCGAGCTCGAGGCGCGCAAGATCCGCCTGAACGACAGGCAGCGCCTGCGGATCACCGCCCACGTCCTCGACGTGACCGGTCAGGAGGTGATCGAATCGACCGCGGACGGCCGGCGGGCGAGGGTCGTGACGGGCGAGATGGAGGGAGTGGAGCTGAGCGAGGCCGCCCGCGACGCCCGGGCGACGATTCTGGCGAACATCCTGGAGGGCATCGACGGCCGGGCGATCGTGGCCAGCTCGACCGACAGGGAGATCATCATCCCCACCGGGACGCCGTTCACGCTGGAGCTGGCGGGGCCGCTGGAAATCCCGGCGTCCTAGAAGCCGTCTGCCAGCCCTCCGCCCCTGAGGTCGCTCCGGCCGTAGAGGAGCCCCGTCTCCGCACCGACCTCGATGCCCTCGGCGCGGCCCGAGTAGCCGCCCCGGAAATCGATCTCGTGGCCCATCGCTTCCAGGGCGCGCACCGTATCCTCCGAGAGACCGAACGGCTCGACCCGGATCTCGTCCGGCAGGTGCTGGTGGTGGATCCGGCGGGCGTCCAGCGCCTCGGCGAACGTCATGCCGTAGTCGATGGCGTCGATCAGGATCTGGGTGACCGTGGTGATGATCGTCGAGCCGCCGGGCGTTCCCACCACGTAGCGGACGCGGCCGTCCTTCTCGACGATCGTCGGGTTCATCGCCGAGAGCGGGCGCTTCCCCGGCGCGATCGCGTTGGCCTCCCCCTGAAGCAGCCCGTACGCGTTGGGGACGCCGGGCTTCATCGTGAAGTCGTCCATCTCGTCGTTCAGGAAGATCCCGGCCACCGTCTCCAGCGAGCCGAACCAGCCGTTGATCGTGGTCGTCGACGAGACCGCGTTGCCGGCGGGGTCCACAATCGAGAAGTGGGTCGTCTGCTCGGCCTCGACGGCGGCGACCGGGACGGGAACGCCCGGCAGCGGCTCGACCTCCTCGGACGGCGTGGCGCGCAGAGTGTCGATCGCGGCCGCCAGCCCACGGGCAAAGGCCTCGGTCATGATCGTGTCCGGAATGTCCACGAAATCCGCGTCGCCGAGGACCGCGTTCCTGACCGCGTAGGCCCGCTTCATGGCCTCGACGATGCGATGCACGGACCGCGCCCCGTGCCACGGATACTCCTCGAGGTCGAACGCCTCGAGCTGGTCCAGGATGAGCTTCATCGTGATCCCCCCCGACGAGGCCGGGCCCATGGAGTGGATCGTGTAGCCGCGGTAGTCGAAGGTGACGGGCTCCCGCTCCTTCGCTTCGTAGCCGGCCAGGTCATCGTGGGTGACGAGCCCGCCCCGGCGCTCCATCGCGCCCACGATCGAGTCGGCGATCTCGCCCTCGTAGAAGACCTCCGGTCCCTGCTCGGCGATCAGCCGGAGCGTCCGCGCGAGCTGGGGCTGCCGGAGCGTGTCGCCGATGGCCGGAACACGGCCACCCGGAAGCAGGATCGCCGAGGCACCCGGGAAGCGGCGGATGTCGTCCGCCTTGCCGGCGATCACATCGTGGAAGTAGGCGTCGACGGGGAAGCCGTCCGCCGCCAGCCGGATGGCCGGCTCGACGAGCTCGGCCCACGGGAGGGTACCGTGGCGCTGGTGGACGAGCCACATCCCGGCCACCGAGCCGGGTGTGGCGACCGCCAGCGGACCGAACCAGGACGGCCGGCCGGGGAGCGGCTCGCCCGCCTCGTCCAGGTACATGTCCGCGGTGGCCGCGAGCGGCGCCGCCTCGCGGTAGTCGTAGCTCCGCACCTCGCCGTCGGCCGGGCGCCAGACCAGGAACCCGCCGCCCCCGATGTTGCCGGCGTAGGGGAGCGCCACCGCGAGCGCGAAGTGAACGGCGATCGCGGCGTCGGCGGCGTTGCCGCCCCGGCGGAGGATCTCGAGCCCGACCTCGGTCGCCTCGGCCTTGGCCGAGACCACCATCGCGCTGTCGGCCACGACCGGCGACCACCAGCGGGATTGCTGGGCGGCGGCGGTGTTCACCAGCAGAATGGTGAGGATCGCGGTGAAGAAGAGCTGTCGCATCAGGCGCCGCAATATCGGCAGGCGCCCGAAGTGCAGCAAGCCGCGCGGGCGCGGCTTCCATCATCGCCCCTATATTCTCTCTCATGATCAGCTTACAGGACATCGCGGCTGCGGCTCGGGTGTTCGGTGCCGTCGCGCTTCTCGGCCTCCTGCCGGCAGCGCCCGGCGGCGTGTTGGGGCAGGGGGATGCGGGAGGGACCGGAGCGGGCGCGCCTCCCGACACCAGCGACTCGACCGCGGACTCGGCGCCCGCCGACGCGGCGTCCCGGCCCGCGACTCCCTTCGTCCACCACATCGTGATCGACGGGGCGATCTCGCCGGCGTCCTCCGAGTTCATGAGCGATGCGATCGAACGCGCGGAAGAGGAGGGCGCCGCTGCGCTGGTGATCGAGCTCGACACGCCGGGCGGGCTGGTCGAGTCGACCCGCGACATCGTCCAGGCGATTCTGGCGAGCCGCGTTCCGGTCGTGGTCTACGTCTCCCCGAGGGGGGCGCGGGCGGGCTCGGCCGGGGTATTCATCACACTCGCCGCCCACGTGGCGGCGATGGCGCCGAGCACCAACATCGGCGCCGCCACGCCGATCCAGATGGGCGGCGCGCCGATGCCGGGAGGAGGGCCGTCCCCGGCCGACACGACCGAGGGCGAGGACGAGGGGGAAGACGAGCCAGGCGCCCTCGAGCGGAAGATCCTGAACGACACGATCGCCTTCATCCGCACGATCGCCGAGAAGCGGGGCCGCAACGCGGACTGGGCCGAGCGCGCCGTGCGGGAGGGCGCATCGATCACCGAGAACCAGGCCCTGGAGCTGAACGTGGTCGATCTGGTGGCACCGAGCCTTCCCGCCCTTCTCGACGAGATCGACGGCCGCGAGGTGGAGGTCCTCGAGCGCACGGTCGCACTGTCCACCGCCGACGCCGAAGTGCGCACGATCGAGGGGGGGCTCCGCTTCAAGATCCTGGATGCCATCGCCAACCCCAACATCGCCTTCATCCTGCTCCTGATCGGCGTGTATGGGATCTTCTTCGAGCTCATGAACCCGGGCGCCATCCTCCCCGGCGTCGTGGGCGGGATCGCGCTGCTCCTGGCCTTCTTCTCGCTTCAGGCGCTGCCGGTCAACTACGTGGGCCTCCTCCTCATCCTGTTCGCGCTCATCCTCTTCATCGCCGAGGTGAAGGTGGTGAGCTACGGGCTCCTGACGGTAGGTGGGATCATCGCCTTCATCCTCGGAGGGACGATGCTGTTCGACGCGCCGGGATCGCTCATGCGGGTGAGCTGGAGCGTCATCATACCCGCGGCGCTCCTCACCGCCGGCTTCTTCGTCTTCGCCATGGGGATGGCGTGGCGCACCTGGAAGAGCAAGCCGACGACCGGCAAGGAAGGCCTGTTGGGCGTTCGCGGCGAGGTGCGGCGGCGCATCGACCCCGTCGGGCAGGTCAGCCTTCACGGCGAGCTCTGGCAGGCCCGCGCGGACGAGC
Organism: Gemmatimonadota bacterium; assembly: GCA_050732875.1. Lineage (GTDB taxonomy): Bacteria > Gemmatimonadota > Gemmatimonadetes > JACCXV01 > JAHWKZ01 > DASRVA01. The sequence continues at coordinate 37,022 of JBOHRQ010000011.1, forward strand.
CGCTCGAGGCCGGGACGGCGGTGGAGGTGGTGGAGGTGAACGGACTCTCCGTCAAGGTCCGTCGTGCCTAGTGCTTCGTTGCGGGAACGCAAGGCGGCGCTGCGGGCCGAGCTCCTGGCGCGCCGACGGGCCATCCCGCCGAGCCACCACGCGGCCTTGTCGTCGACGATATGCCAGCGGGCCGTGGAGCTTCCTTTTTACGGCGACGCGCACACCGTCCACACCTATCTGGGCACGGTCGCTGGCGAGGTCGCGACCCCCTCCCTCCTCGAGCACGCGTGGGCGGCCGGGAAGCGGGTCCTTTGTCCGCGCATTGGCCCGGAAGGCCGGCTCGAGAGCCGCGAGGTCCGGTCGATGGCCGACTTCGTGGACGGCCCCATGGGGCTCCGGGAGCCCGATCCGGCGCGCGCCGTGCTCGTCGATCCGGGCGCGATCGAACTGGTGGTCGTTCCCGGGGTCGGCTTCGACGGCCGGGGTCGTCGGATCGGGTTCGGGGCCGGCTACTACGATCGTTTCCTGGCCGCGACGGACGCGCTGCGCATGGGACTGGCATTCTCCTTGCAGCTCGTCCCCCGGATACCCCAGGGGCCGGATGATGAAACGGTCGATTGGATCGTGACCGAGACGGAAGTGATCGATTGCAGCCGGCGGGAGACCTCCCGCGCGGAGCGGTGACGGCGTGAGCTCGATCGTCTGCAGCGACCTGCGGCGCAGCTTTGGCCGCCATGATGCCCTGCGCGGCATCGCGCTCGACGTGCGGCCCGGAGAGCTGTTCGGGTTCCTGGGCCCCAACGGGGCCGGCAAGACCACCACCATCAGAATTCTGACGGGACTCCTGCTGCCCACCAGCGGCACGGTCCACGTGGCCGGCTGCGACGTCGTGCGGGACCCCTTCCACGTCAAGCGGCGGATCGGCTACGTGCCGGACCGGGTCTTCCTCTACGAGAAGCTGACCGGCGCGGAGTTCCTGGAGTTCGTCGGACACCTACACGACCGTGACAGCCCCGAGGTCCGGACCGCCTCGGCGCCCTTCGTCGAGCGCTTCGACCTGGCCCCCTGGATCCACGAGCTGATCGAGTCCTACAGCCACGGCATGCGTCAGAAGCTGGCGCTGACAGCGGCGCTGCTCCACGAACCGGAGGTGCTGATCCTGGACGAACCGATGGTCGGGCTGGATCCGCGGAGCTCCCGGCGCGTGAAGGAGCTGCTCCAGGAGTTCACCGCGAGCGGGAGGACCGTCTTCCTCTCGACCCACACGCTCGAGGTGGCCGAGGCGGTCTGCAGCCGCGTGGCGATCATCCAGGACGGGCGAATCCTGACTCAGGGGACGCTCGACGACCTGCGGCGCGAGGCCCGCCACGACGGCGGATCGCTCGAGACCGTCTTCCTGCACCTGACGGAGCCGGCCGGCCCGGTCAGGGAACCGGCCCTGGCGTGACCACTCTCCTGCATCCGCGGCTGAAGTCGATCGGCCGGGACCGCCGTCCGGGGTCGCGTCGCCGCCTGATGGGGCTGGTGGTGCTCGGTGCCCTCTTCTGGACGGGGGCGTACCTGGCGATCGCGCGGGTCCTCGAGCACTTCTCCACCGTCGATCCCGACCTCGGGAGCTTGCTCTCGTCCAAGCTGCTCGCCCTCCTGTTCCTTCTCTGGCTCGCGTTCCTGCTCTTCTCCTCGCTGCTCACCGCCCTGTCTCAATGCTTCCTGGCGCGCGACCTGCCTCTGTGGCTCTCCTCCCCGATCCCGCTCAGGAGACTGTTCCGCGTGAAGCTGGTTGAGGTGGCCACCCTCGCGTCCTGGACGGGCATCTTCCTGGCCGTCCCCGTGTGGGTCGCGTTCGGGATCGTGTTCCAGGGAGGTCCGGCCTATTACGCGCTCCTGGTGGTGGTGGTCGTCTGCTGCGTGATCATCGCCGCCGCCCTGGGCATCCTGGTGGCGGTGGCGCTGGTCAACCTGTTCCCGGCCCGACGCGCCCGCGACCTGCTCTCCCTGGTGGCGCTGGCGTTTGTCGTCGGAATGGCGGTGATGCTGCGGATGCTGCGGCCCGAGGAGTTCGTGCGCCCGGAGGACTTCGGGACCTGGGCCGAGTACCTGATCACCCTCTCCGATCCGACCCTGCCGTGGCTTCCCTCGTACTGGGCTTCCCGCGTCCTGACGGAGGTGCTCGGCCTCACACAGATCTTCAACGGGGAGACTGTCGTCCGCTCGCTGGGCTTGCTGGCCGGGGCGACGCTGGTGTCCGTCTCCGCCGCGGCGGTCGTCTTCCGGACGATGTACCGGACCGGCTACTCGAAATCGCAGGAGGGTCACCGCGCGCGCTTGACGCGCCAGGCGTGGTGGCACGGCGCGATCCAGCTCGGCGCGCGCCCCTTCCCGAAGCGGGTCCGCGCGATCATGGTGAAGGACGCCGCCACGTTCTTCCGCGATCCATCGCAGTGGGCGCAGCTCCTGCTCCTGGTCGCCGTCGTGGCCGTTTATCTATATAACTTCCAGGTGCTGCGGCTCGGCGCCGCGAGCGACGGCGTGGGCTGGTTCATGCGCAACCTGCTCGGTTTCCTGAACATTGCATTGGTGGGGCTGGTGGTGACGGCGCTGGCGGCGCGGTTCGTGCTGCCGGGACTGAGCTTGGAGGGAAGCACGATGTGGGTTCTGCGCGCGAGCCCGCTGACGTGGTCGGAGATCCTGTGGGCCAAGTTCTGGGGCGGGTTCCTGCCGGTGGTCGTGGTGGCGGAGATCGTGGTGCTGCTGTCCAACGCCGTTCTCGACACGTCGCTGGAGATGGGCCTGCTGGCCGCGGGGGCGGTCCTGTGCCTGACGGCGGCGATCGTCGGGCTCGCGGTCGGCCTGGGTGCCGCGCACCCGCGCTTCGACGCCGCGGACGGAGCGCAGGTGACCGCCGGCTACGCGGGTCTGCTCTTCATGATGCTGAGCGCGATGCTGGTCCTTGTCTCGGTCACCGTGCTCGCCTGGCCGGTGTATCAATCGTTCCGCGCGACCTGGTTCGGATGGGGCGCGGGGGCGGCGGAGCTGGGCAGCATGACGGCGGGCCTGATCGCGGTGGGAGCCCTGTGCATGATCGCCCTCCTGGCGGCGATGCGGACCGGAGCGCGACGCCTGGAAGCTCTGGAAGCGACGGGGGGATGAGAAGCGACCGCGAGATGATGCGTTTGACGTGGAGCCTTGCCCTGGTGGCCGGCTGGCTGGTCTGGGCGTCCCCGGCCATGGCGCAGGGGTCGAGCGATGTCCGGCCCGCCTACCGGGCGACGCCCGGCGCGATCGCGCGGCTCCTGGATCCCATCGTGCGTGGGCGCGGCGGCGAGATCGGGGTCGCGGTGTACTCGGTGGAGGATCAGGCGCCGCTCTATTTGCACAACGCGGACTGGGCGGTCGTCCCTGCCTCCAACATGAAGCTCTACACGACGGCGGCCGCGCTGGACCGCCTGGGCCCGGACTTCCAGTACACGACATCGGTGTACGCGGACGGGGCGTTGCTCGCCGACGGAACGCTGGTCGGCGACCTGGTGCTGGTGGGACGCGGTGATCCCACCATCTCGGGACGGTTCTATGGGGACAGCATCACCTACGTCTTCGACCGTCTCGCCGCCGAGCTCCGAGAGCGCGGGCTGCGTAGAGTCTCCGGCCGGCTGATCGGCGACGCTTCCTACTTCGACGACACCCGGATCGCGCTTGGATGGGAGAGCTCGAACCTGCTCTGGTGGTACGGAGCTCGACCCAGCGCGCTTTCCTTCAACGACAACGTCGTGACCGTCGAGGTGCGGCCCGGGGGCTGGATCGGAGCGCCGGCATCGATCGCGTTCATCCCCTACACGGACGGCATCGCGGTGGAGAATCACGTCGTCACGACCCGCCGTCGAGGGGGGCGGTCGATCGGCATCCGGCGATCGCCCGCGATCGGCGGCTATACGATGTCGGGTCGGATCTCGATCTCGAGCGGACCCTTGCGCTACGTAGTGGCCGTCGAGGACCCCGCCTCCTACACGCTCTCCGTCTTTCGTGACCGCCTCCTGCGCGCCGGCATCGAGGTCGAGGACGAGGGGAGCGTCATGTACGAGTGGAACCGCCGGCCCCTCCGGGCCCCGAAGCTCCTGGCCAGCCACACGAGCCCGCGCATGATCGAGATCGTGCGCGTCATCAACAAGCACAGCCAGAACTTCTTCGCCGAGCAGGTCCTGAAGACGCTGGGCGCGATGTTCGAGGACGGAGGGGCGTTCGACGAGGGAGCCGAAGTCGTCCGCGACATGCTGGAGGATTTCGATCTACCGCTGCAAGGCCTGCGGATCTTCGACGGCTCGGGTCTCAGCCGCCGAAACACCGTCACGGCGGAGCTGACCGCCGAGCTGCTGGTCGCGATGCGCGGGCATCCCCAGTTCGACGCATACTACGAGTCTCTCCTGATCGCCGGAGTGGACGGCGATACGCGACGCCTCGACTCCCCCGCCGCGCAGGGCAACGTGCACAGCAAGACCGGCACCCTGCGGTCGGTGTCCGCGCTATCGGGCTACGTGACGACCGGTGACGGGGAGCTGCTCGCGTTCTCGGTGATCAGCAACGGGGTGCCACGCGGTAAATGGGGAGCCGTCACGATCGAGGATGCGATCGCCGAGAGCCTGGCTGAGTATTCGGTGTGGCGCCCACCCCTGCTCCAGGGGTCCGCGGGGCGCTGACAGCGCGTTTCTCTGGGGCTAGTCCTTGCGGCGGCGAAGCTCGTAGAGGACCGCCACCAGCGCCGTCGCGGCCAGGGATACGATGACGACCTTGGTCGTCGTGTCGAGTGGGCGGTGCAGATACAGGTTGGCGCGGTGCCGGCTCACCCGGCCGTTTCGTTCCACCGAGCCCTGATAGTCCTCGGCGATTCCCTCCATGCTGCGCCGTATCGCGCGCCGCAGCTTGCGGATGGCGGCCGCCTCGGACTGGGCGTAGGCGACGTAGCCGGGCAGGGCGGGAGAAGTGGCTACGAACGTCCCGTCTTCTTCCTCTTCGAGAAGGATTTGAAACGTTCGCTCTTCGCGAAAATACTCCCGGAGCCGATCAAGCATGGGAACGAAGATATCGAGCATCGGCCCGGAGGCCAACCCGGAGGCCAACCCGGACGCCGCCCCGGGAGGCCCGTCCGTCCCGACGAGGCCCCTCCCGACCGGACCGATCCGCACCAGTGGGGTATAATGATTGGAGGAGGTTCCATCCGACCATGAGAATCCCCATCCGCACCATCGTTCTTTCTCTCTTGGCCATCGGCGTCGTCCCCGCGCCCGCCCGGCCGCAGGAATCTGCCCTACAGAGCGCCATCCGGTCGTTCGGGCCCGAGATGAGCCTTCCCGACGAGCAGACCCTGGTCGTCCGCGAGGATTTCAACGGCGACGGACGCCAGGACGTGGCCGCCGTCGTGAGGGGACCGGATCGTTCCGCGCTGGTCGTGTTCCACGGGACGCCCCAGGGCTACGAGATGCACCCCCTCTATACGCGTCTTCCGGAAGGCGACGTCCAGCTGCGCGTAGTACCGAGCGGCCGTCAGCCCGTGGTCGGAAACGCGCGAGGCGTCCAGCTCGCCCATCCGGGCATCGAGCTCATCTTCCCGGGCCGCTCCAGCGCCATGTACGTGTGGGAGAAGGGGAGGTACCAGGTGTACGGGACGGAGAGCTTCTACGCGCGGTAGCGCGGGCCGCCTCGATCATCTTCCGTTCAGCCCTTGCCGTCCCGAATCAGGGGCTGGCCCGTCGTCTCCTCATCCATCCCCAGCGCCGCTTTCAGCCGCCGCCGCACCTCGTCCGCGGGATCGGACCCTCCGGGATCGAGCTCGATCTGGCCCCCAGCCATCTTCCCGTGTCCGCCCGCCGTGCCGAGATCGCCCACGACCGTGGAGATCAGCCGGCCCGCGTCATGAATCTCGTCGCGTGTCCGGAGGCTCAGGTAGAGGCGGTCGCGGTGGCGCCCCATGACCAGCGCGTAGTCCACACGCTCGAGCGGGATCAGGAAGTCGGCCAGCTCGGCGACCACATCGGCGTTGTCGACCTGTCCGATGTCGGTGACCACCGCGTCGCCCACGATCTCGCTCTCCTCGAGCGCCTTGTGGAAGACCTCGAAATGGCTGCGCGGGATGAGCGGGTTCTCGATCCGTGTCAGCAGGGTCAGATCGGCGTGGGGGAAGATCTCCAGGTAGGCGTGCAGGTCGGCCTCGCTGGCCTCGCGCTCGAGGTCGCGGGTGTCCGACTTGATCCCGAAGAGGAGCGCGGTCGCGAGCCGAGTCGGCAAATCCAGCCCGGCGGCCTTCAGATAGTAGTACATGATGGTCGAGGTGGAGCCGTACTCGGTCCGGATGTCGGCGAATCGCACCCGGCTCGTCTCGGGTCGTATCGGATGGTGGTCGATGGCAATCGCGATCGGCAGGTCCGCGGGGATGGAGTGGTTTCCGGTTTCGGGCTGGGTGTCGATCAGGATGTTCGTCCCGAAGTCCGGGGTCCGGACCTGTGCCAGCGGATAGAGGCGGACGCCGAGCTGATCGACCATGGCGTGGTTCGTGGCCCGCCCGATCCGGCCGCCGTAGGCGATGATCGGTTCGATCTCGAGGCGTCGGCTCAGCAGATGCTGCATCGCGTACGCGCTGGCGATGGAATCGGGGTCGGGATGATCGTGCGTGTAGATCGCGACCGGCCGGGCGGGATCGACGGCGTCGAGCATGGAGTCGAGCCTCTTCTGAGCCTCGGTGGACGCCTCGGCGGGGGTGGCCCTGCGCTCGGTCTCCTTCGGGGCTTCGGCCACGGCCGGGGCGCTTCAGTCGATGACCGACACGATGCGGCGCGCGATCTCGCGGAAGCGCTCGGCGACCCGTGAGTCGGGCTGGGCGTGGACGATCGGCTGGCCGCTGTCGCCGCTCGGCGTGATCTCGCTGTCGAGAGGGATCGAGCCAAGGAACGGCACGCGGAACCGCTCGGCCGTGGCACGACCGCCGCCGGCGCCGAAGATCGCATGCTCGGCGCCGCAATCCGGGCATACGAAGGTGCCCATGTTTTCGATGATACCGATGATGCGGGCGCCCACCTTGTCGAACATGCGAAGCCCCTTCTTGGCGTCGATCAGAGCGATCTCCTGCGGAGTCGTGACGATAACGGCTCCGGTGAGCGGGACCGACTGCGTCAGCGTGAGATGAGCGTCTCCCGTTCCCGGAGGCATGTCGACGACGAGATAGTCGAGCTCCCCCCAGTCGACCTGGCGCAGGAACTGGGTGAGCGCCGAGTGGACCATCGGCCCGCGCCACACCATCGGCGATTCGACGTCGGGAACGAGGAAGCCGAGCGACATGAGCTGGATCCCATAGCGGGGGATCGGCTGGATCCGCTTCTCAACGGCGGTGGGCTGGGCGCCCTGGGCGCCCAGCATCGTCGGGATCGAGGGCCCGTAGATGTCAGCGTCGAGGAGCCCCACGCGCGCTCCCTCGCTCGCCAGTGCCAGCGCCAGGTTCACCGCGACCGTGGATTTGCCCACGCCGCCCTTGCCGCTGGCCACGGCGATGATGCTCCGGACGCCGGGGATCGGCTCCTGCGGGGCGGGCCGCTTCGTTGGACCGCCGGCCACGCCGGCCTTCTCCTCCAGGCCGATGGCCACGTGGTCTACTCCCTCGAGGTCTTCGAGCTGGCTCCGCATGCTCTTGAGCACGTTCTCGGAAAGCGGACGGCCGGGGTCCACGAGTACCTTGAAGGCGATCTCGCCATTCCGGACGGTCAGGTCCTTGATCCGGCCCAGCGAGATCAGATCCTTGGTCGTGTCGGGATCCTTGACCTTGCGGATCGTCCGGATGACGTCCTTCTCGGCGACTTTGGGCACGGAACCGGTCCTGGCGGAATCAGGTACAACGCGGGCACAAGACGTGAGAGCCGAATATAGCGGGATCGGGAAGGGAGGGCAGACATGCGTTCGACGGTGGTGCTTCCGTCGCTCGCGATCATCCTCGCCACGCTGACCGCGGCTGGAGCGCTGCGGGCCCAGCCCGAGGACTCAGCCGTTCCGATCGTGCGCTTCCACTTCGGGGATGCGGGCGAGCTGCTGCAGACGGCCTATCCGGAACGCTACGGCATCGACGCGCGGCGTCTGGCCGATGACGTGGAGTGGGTCCGCGAGCACTCGGAGGAGGTCACGGGATGGTGGGAGAGCCAGGGGAGGTTGTTCCTCCAGCGACTCCAGGACCTGACCGGGCTGCCGTGGCCGTACCGCCAGATCGACGTCTACCTCGTCCGCTACTGGCCGGTGGTCTCGATCGAGCATCCGCTGGTCCTGGCCCTGGACGCCATCCGGCTCCCGGGAGGCGGAGAGACGCCCGTGCCCGAGGAGGAGGACGTGCGGACCCTGCTGCTCGCTCACCAGCTCGCCCACTATCTCCTCGACGATCCGGAGTTCGTCCCCGACGACGCGCGCCCGGAAGCGTACGATCACCCGCTCATGGCGCCCGGGAACTACGCCGTGGAGGCGCTCGTGAACTGGATCGTCTACCGGGCGCTCGGCGAGCTCTGGGGAGAGTCCCGTCTGCGGGCGGCCGCCACGAACGAGCTCTGGCGCGCCTACAACCCCAACCACGGCTTCGTGGTCGACGAGCTGGAGCCACGCCACCGACTCTCACGCCTGGCCACGCTCGCCGACTGGCTGGAGGCAAACTCCGAGGGGAGCGAGATCTTCCGCGTCCGCGAGGCGTATCTCGAGCAGTCCGCGACCCCCGTCGCCGCCATTCCAGAGCGGGAGCGCGCGACGGGCACCGACTACGGCATGGATCTCGCCGCGACCTACGAGGGGCGGATTCTCGTGGCCTACGTGGACGAGGGCTCACCCGCAGCCCGGGCCGGGCTCGCCGAGGGGGACGTCCTGCTCACGATCGAGGGCCGGCCGGTGGGTGAGGATGTGACCGCGGCCCAGGCGGCGCTGGACGGGTCGTGGGAGACGAACCGGGAGATCAACGTGAGCGTGGAGCGGGGCGGGGAGGAGCTCTACTTCACGCTCGAAGGGCCCTGAATCGCTCGCCGAAGCACGAGCGGCTAGATTGCCGCCCGTGCACGAGGGCCCCTCCGAATACGACGGCACCAGGCGCGGGCGCCACCCCTACCCGGGGCTCCTGCGCACGCTCGGCCTGCTGGCGGCCATCGTCGTGCTGGGAGCCGCCTTCATGCAGGTCGTGCTGCTCATCTTCCCGGGCTGGCCGGAGATCGCGCAGATGGCCGTGCCGACCCAGCTCGCCCTGGCGATCGTCGTGGTCTGGGCCGTCCTGCGGTCGGACCGGCCGTGGCGCGAGGCGCTGGGTCTTAACCGGCTCGACCGGCGCCACCTTCCGCCTCTCCTTTTGATCCTGGTCGGGTCGGTCACTGTCTTCATCGAGATCTACGTGGTGATCCAGCGGTTCGTCCCCGTCCCCGAGGAGTTCGAGAGGATGCTGCGCGATCTCCTCGAGATGACGAACCCGGCCGACAGCATGGCCACGCTCATCATCGCGATCGCGGTGGCCCCGGTGCTGGAGGAGGCGCTCTTCCGCGGGGTCATCCTTCATGGACTCGCCCGGCGAAACGGCCCCCAGGCGGCCAGCTTCTGGACGGCCGTCTTCTTCTCGCTGTTCCACATATACAACCCCTGGCAGGTCATTCCGACCTTCTTCCTGGGCCTGGTGCTGGCATGGCTGGTGCTTACCACGCGCTCGCTGCTGGCCTCGATCGGCATCCACACCCTCTTCAACGCCGCGTCGCTGTCGCTCGTCAAGGTCCCCCTCGACCGCGCCGCGGCGGAAGGCCAGTCGCTCCCCGTTGTCGTGGCGATCGTGATCCTGGGAATGCTGGTGGGGAGCCTGGCGCTCCTCACCGGGATGGCCTGGCTGGAGAAGCAGACCGGCGGAGGCTGGTTCGCCCACGACGGGACGCCGCGACCTCCCGTCCGCGGGAGGCCGGTCGACGTTCACGCCGATTCGGGAGCCGGGGCCCGGGCGGGTCCGTCCACGGCGCGCGGGTAGCGCGCCCGGGCGAAGGCGACCGTCTCCATCACACGCCCGACCCCGATCCTCTCCATTCGTCCGGGCCGGATCGCTTCCGATAGCGGGTGCCACGGCTCTCCAGGCTCGTGAAAGGCGTCCACCAAGAGGTCCAGGCACCGACGGTTCGGGCCCACGCGGGCGGGATCGGTGACGCCGTAGAGTCCGATGGCCGGTACGCCCAGCGCGATCGCCACGTGATAGGGCCCCGTGTCGCACGACACCGCCAGCGCGGCCCCGTCGAGGATCCACAGGAGTCGGCGCAGGTCGGGCCGGAGCAGATCCCGGACGGGCGCTCGGGCGACCTCCACGATCCGCCCCGCGAGGGCCCGCTCGCGGGTCCCTCCGCCCCCCAGGATGCAGGGAGCGTAACCCAGGCCGTGCAGGCCGTCGGCCAGTCCGGCCCAGCGCTCCGGGGGCCACTCCTTCACGGGGCGGGACGTGCCGGGCACGAGGGCGGCGAGGGGCCGATCGAATCCGTCGTAGAACCGTTCCTGGTCCGCGCGCTCTCGATCGGTCAGCGGCAGCGCCCACTCGTAGCGGCGCGTCATCCCCAGGTGATCGGCGAACTCGAGGTACTGCTCGCAGACGTGTCGAAGCGGGCGCGCCGGGATGCGCTCGTTAGTGGCCAGCCAGCTGAGCTCGCGGGCGCGGGCGCGGTCGAATCCGATCTTGCGCGGGCTCTGGAGGAAGAGGGTCGCCAGGCTCGCCTTGGCGTACACCTGGAGGACCAGGACGAGATCGAAATCCTGGTCGCGTACCCGCTGGCGAAACTCGCGAAAGCCGCGCCAGCCGCGCCGGCGGTCGAGGACCCACGTCCGGTCGACGCCCGGATGGGCGCTGACTATCTCGGCGGGGACCGGCTGGACCACCCATTCGAGACGGGCTCGCGGGGCGGCGGCGCGGATCGAGGCTGCGAGCGGGAGCGCGTGTACCACGTCGCCGATCGCCGACAGGAGCACCAGACCGATCCGACGCCCGTCAAGCATCGCCGGAGACGTGGCCGGACGCGGCGGCGTGGGCCTGGAAAAACGCCTCGAGGTCGGCTCGCTCCCAGGCGATTCGCCCGGCGCGTCTCTCCTTCTCCATGGAGCGGACGAAGCGCTCGAGGTTGCCCCGGGCAGCGCCCCCGGAGGCGTCGCCGATCGTGGCACGGTCCAGGTCGAGGAGCGAGGCGGTCCAGCCGCCTTCGGCGACAGGCTGCAGAAAGAGGTTGCCGACGTTCAGGTCCGGATGGTCGAGCCCGGCGGCATGCGCTCGACCGACCTCCCGGCCGGCCGCGGCCAGTCCGGCCCGCCGGAGGTCGACCGGGTAGGCATTGGGGGTCAGCAGGGTGAGCAGGCCGTGGCCCGGCTCGAGCCATTCGGTGGCGAGGTCGCTGCGGTAGCCGAAGCGGGCGGGCATCACGAGCGCCGCCAGGACCTCGGGCGTGGCGACCCCGGCCGCGCGGAGGCGATCGCTGACGGCCAGCTCGACGAACGGGCGTGCTGGGCGGTCGAAGTAGCGATCCCCGAGCGGTTGCATCCAGCCGCCGCGAAGGGCGTGCCGGACCGCGGCTCGCCGGTCCCCGAGGGGCACGACGTGGAGGGTTCCACGTCCGGTCGGGGAAGCCGAGCGCTCTCCGTTCTCACGAGCCCAGGCGCTCAGCGAAGGCGCGGACTCGAGCGCTGCCCGGACCGCCGCCGAGACCTCCCGGGTCGCCACCACGTCCCTTCCGTCCTGCCGCCACCTGAGGTATCCCGCGGGGGGAAAGGAATCCTCGGCCCCACTCAGGGCGCCGCCTCCTTCACCAGGCTGACGACGAGGCCATCGACCGCTCGCAGCGCCTCTTCGTCGATCCCTCCGCCGGTGCCGTTGACGATGATGCTGAAGGCGTACTCGTGCCCGCCCAGGGTCGTCAGGTATCCGGAGAGTGCATACACGTTCTCGATGAAGCCTGTCTTGGCCCGCACGCGGCCCTCGGCGACGGTGCCGTGGTAGCGTCGCTTGAGCGAGCCGGTTTCAGCCGCCACCGGCAGGGAGGCCACGAATAGAGAGCCCCACGGCCGGGATCGGGCGCGGGTCAGGAGCGTCACCAGGCCGCGGGGCGTGGCCAGGTTGGTCGCCGCCAGGCCCGAGCCGTCGCGCAGCTCGAAATCCAGCGTATCGACGCCGAGGGCGGCCAGCGTGGCCCGCTCCACCGCCAGCCCCGCCTTCCACGATCCCTCGCCGGCCAGCTCGCGGCCGAGGGTCTTCAGGAGCTGCTCGGCGTGCCAGTTCTGGCTCCGGCTGTTGATCGCCTCGACCACCTTCTCGAGAGGCGGGGAGAGATGGGTGGCGAGGGCGACCGTGTCGCCCGCGGCCACCGGCGAGAGGCTCCGCTCGGAGACGGTCCGGGTTTCTCCCTCGACGACGATCCCCTTCCGTTCCAGGACCTCGCGGAAGACAGTGGCCGTGTAGCGCGCCGGGTCCGTGACCGCGAAATACTCGGTCCAGGAGGGACCGTCGAGGGGCAGCGATCCGTAGGCGACCACGTGGTTGGTCCCCGCAACGCGGGTCAGGTCGAAGGTCGTGGCCGATCGGCGGGGGCCCGTGACGGCGCGGTTGTCCAACCGATAGTAGGTGGAGCGGGGCTCGCCCTCGATGATCGGAGGCTCTCCCACCTCCGCGGCAGGACGGACCCGGAAGTCGATGCTGTTGTCGTTGAAGCCCAGCGCCCCGACCGGCGCTGCATACCACCAGAGGACGTCGTAGGTCGACCAGTCGCCGCGCGTGTGCTCGTCGTCCCAGTGGCTCTCATCGCCGATGAGATCCCCGGTGACGCGGGTCAGTCCGAACTCCAGCAATGAATCGGCCATCCACTCGAAGATGGACAGCATATCGGGAGCATAGCGCCCCGAGAGATTGGGGTCCCCGCGCCCGTAGATGACGAGGTCGCCTTCCAGCACGCCGTCCTCGATCGGCGCCGTGGCGTAGATGCTGGTGAGATAGGTGAACCCGGGACCCAGCCGCTCGAAGGCGACCGCGCTCACAACGAGCTTCTGGTTGGAGGCCGGGACGAACCATCGATCGGCATTGTAGAGGCGGACCCAGCGCCGGGCGTCGAGATCGTAGACGGCGACGCCCCAGAGGGCCTTTTGGAGGGCGCCGTCAGCGACCTGGTGGAGCCATCCGGGCAGGGAATCGGCGGGCCACGCCCGGGGGTCCGCGGCCGGCAGGGTGGACGAGGGCTCGGTCTGGGCGGCACGGCCGCCGGGAGCGATCAGCCCGGTCATCGCCAACGCGAGCAGAAGGGTCGTCACCCGCCCCCGGATCAACGATTCCTCGCCGAGCGGAGGGCGTAGTAGAGAAGCGGAATCGTGATCTCGTGATGCCCCGTCAGGTGGATCCCTTCGCCCCCCTCCAGCACCGGTCGCCCGATCACGTTCACACGCGGCCGATAATGCCGGATCATGTCGAGGTCCACGGCGGTGAAGGTGCTGATCGGAGGCCACAGCCGCCGGGCGACGTTGAGCGCCTTGACGAAGACCTCCGGGAGAACCACCGCGGAGCCCAGGTTGGCCACCAGCCCGCCCGCGTGCAGATCGCGCAGGCCGGCAGCGAGAATCCGGAAGTCGCGGTGGCTCGCGGCCCCGATGGCGGCCCCGTCGCAGGCCGGATGCTGATGCACGATCTCGGCGCCGATCGCGGCGTGGACGGTGACCGGGACCCCGCGCTGGAAGGCCGATGCCAGCAGGCTCGATCCGGTGTGGGCCGCGGAGGGATCGCGCTCGACCAGCCAGCGACCGAGAGCCTCGCCCAGGCCGAGCTCCTCGCGGACCGCGAGCGAGGTCGCCTCGGCCATCCAGCGTCCCGTTTCATCCGCCAGGCCGAAGGTCCCATCCGCCAGGTTCTCGGCGACGTCCTCCGAGGTCTCGCCGAAGCACGCGATCTCGAAGTCGTGGATCGCGGTGGCTCCGTTGAAAGCCAGATGGCTGACCCATCCGCGGCTCACCAGGTCGATGAGGAACGGCGAGCAGCCCGTCTTGACCACGTGCCCGCCCACGAGCAGCACCACGGCCCGATCGGCGTCCAGGGCGGCCGACCAGCGCTGCACGATCCTTCGGAAATCGGCGGCCGCCAGGACGTCCGGAAGGGCCGATATGAGCGGAGCCATCTCCGGCGGCGGGTCCAACACCTCGCCGAACTGGCCGACCGAGACCTTGTTGCGACGGTCGGCGAAGGGGATCGGGGCGACCGCCCCGAGGTCGGCCGCCTCGTAGCGTGACGTCACTGGCGTTCGGGGTCGGGCGCGGAGGTTCGTGAAGGCCGCGGTCGGGCCGCGCGGAACGGCACAGG
>JBOHRQ010000012.1:0-49138 GCA_050732875.1 Gemmatimonadota bacterium
CTGGCCGGGATGGCGGTCTCGGGGCCGCTGCTGGCGTTCGCCGGACGCGTGCCGCACTGGTACGGGTGGGGCGTCCGCTCGCTGGCCCGGGTGGCCCCGCGGATGCCGCTGCCGCGGCTCTCGGATCCGGAGCGGCTGACACGCGATCCCGAGCGGATCGAGGCGATGCGCCGTGACCGCCTGCGGCACAACCGGATCACGCCCCGGGCCCTGCTCGAGATCGGGAGCGCCATGGAGCGGGTCCGTATGACCCCGGAGCTGGTCGAGATCCCGCTCCTGGTCCTGGTCGCACGGGCCGACGCCGTGGTCAGCGGGGCCGACGCCCTGGCCTACGCGAGCTTCGTGTCCTCCTCCGATGTCACCGTCGAGCAGTTCCCGGGGGCCTATCACGAGCTGTTGAACGACCTCGGACGGAAGGCCGTGTACGGGCGGGTCTGCGGCTGGTTCGACGAGCGCTGCGGAGGCTCCTGAAAATGCGGGCGTTCATAGCCCTCCCCTGTCCACCGCGGCTCCGGGCGGCGCTGGGCGAGGTCCTGGGCGGCTGGCGACGGAGCGAGGCGGCGGTCCGCTGGTCGGACCCGGAGAGGATCCACCTGACGCTGCGCTTCCTGGGAGACGATGCGGACGGGGACCGGCTGGGACGCCTGGCGGCGGGGCTGGCGCGGACAGCCGCGGCGGGCCGGTCGCCGACCGTCCGGCCGGACGCGACCGGCGCCTTCCCCGGGTGGAGCCGGCCGCGGGTCTTGTGGCTCGGGCTGGCGGACGAGGGGGCCCTGGCTGACCTGGCGGGGCGGGTCGAAACGGCCGCCCGCGAGGCCGGCTTCCCGGCCGAGGAGCGGCCGTTCAGGCCGCACCTGACGCTCGGCCGCGTCAAGTCGTCGCGCGGTCTGGACACGGTCCTGGACGACCTGCGCGGCTGGCGCCCGGACACCGGCCCGGAGACGCTCGACGAGCTGACCGTCTACAAGAGCGTGCTGGATCCGGGAGGGGCGCGGCACGAGGCCGTCGGGCGGCATCGCCTGGGAGAGGCTTCATGAGCGTCCGGATCCTCCATCTGGCGGACGTCCACCTGGGGGCGCCGCTCGGCAACTTCGGCAGCTACGCGGCGCGCCGCGGGGACGAGCTCGACCAGGCGTTCCGCCGCGCCGTCGATGCGGCGCTGGCCGAGCGCGTCCACGCGGTCCTGATCGCCGGCGACCTGTTCGACACCCATCGTCCGGATGTCGGCACGGTCGCGCTCGCGCGCCGCGAGCTGGCGCGCCTCGAGGAGGCCGGAATCCGCGTCCTGGCCGTCCCCGGAACGCACGACAGCCTGCTCCATCCCGACTGCGTGTACCGCCGGGAGAGCCTGCCCTTCGCCCGGCTCTTCGACGGGCCGACCTTCGCCGGTCCCGAGCGCGTGGAGACGGACGGGGCCGTGCTGTGGGTGTACGGCATCGCCTGCGATCCGCGACGGCAGGCGGCGGGTTGGGGGACGCTCGAGCGCGTCCCGGAGGGAGGCATCCACGTCGCGCTGGCCCACGCCGCGTGCCGCGACCGGCCCGACTGGACCATCCCGCCGGAGGATCTCCCCTTCGACGAGGGCGATCTTCCCGGGCTCGGCATGGACTACGTGGCGCTCGGCCACTATCACAACCACCGCTTGTTCGAAGGCGAAAGCGGCCGGATCCTGGGCGCTTACCCCGGATCGGTCGAAGGCCGGGACTGGACCGAGACGGGTCCGCGCCACGCGCTGCTCGTGGAGTGGGAGGCGGGATCCCGGACGCCGAGCGTGCGCCCGATCCCCGTCCATTCCCGGATCCTGGAGACGTGCGAGCTGGACATCGGCGGGTCGGACTCCGAGGCGGAGGTGCGGGAGCTCATCCGCGAGCGCTGCGCTCTCGAGACCCTGTGGCGGATCGTGCTGGTCGGCGAGCCGGAGACCCCGCTCCGCCCCGATTCGATCGCGGCCGATCTCGAAGCGGCCTACGGCCACATCCAGATCGCCGACCTCACCACGCTGGTGACGAGCCGCCTGGTCGCCCAGCTCTGCGAGGAGCAGACCGTTCGCGGGGAGTTCTTCCGGCGCCTGGTCGAGGAGCGCGAGCGGGCGGAGGACCCACGCGAGCGGCGCGTCGCGGACCGCGCCGTCAAGCTGGGGGTCCGGGTCTTCGGATGAGCGCCGGGCTGGACCTGCGGCTCGTCCATCTGCGGGTGGAGGGGTTCGGACGGCTCAGGGATTTCGAGTTCGAGCCCGAGCCCGTTCCCGGGACGATCGTGATGGCGCCCAACGAGGCCGGGAAATCGACCCTCGTGTCGGCCATCCATCGCGGTCTCTTCGGCTTCCCGGACAAGGCGCGGGAGGAGGCGCGCCGGCCCTGGGAGTCGGGCCCCTTCCGGGTGACCCAGCGCTGGCGGCTGGGGGACGACACCGAGTGCACGATCGTCCGCGACTTCGACAGCCAGGAGGTCTCGGTCGAGTGGCGCCGGCGGACCGGCGATGGCGGGAGCGTCCTCGAGGGGCGCTGGGAGGGATCGCCCAATCCGCGCGGGCGATCCGTGGAGCTCACAGGGTACCAGGCCGAGCTCGAGCGCCTGCTGGGGTTCACTTCGCCCCGTATCTTCCAGCAGACCGTGCTGACCGGACGCGGCGATCCGGACGTCCGGCCGCTGGAGGCCGAGCTCCTGCGCCGGCTGTCGGGCGGCGAGCGGGCGGACTTCCGGGCCGCGCTCGAGACGCTGGCCGAGGGCTGGTACCGGATCACCCAGGCCGACCTGGAAGACCCCTCCCGGCAGGTCAAGCGCACGCCCCGCAAGATCGAGGAGCTGGAGGCGCGCCGGCGTGAGCTCGATCGCCGGCGGGAGGCGGCGCTCGCCGCGGGCGCCCTGCGTCGAGCGGCGGAAGAGGCGCTGGAGCGGACCCGGGCCGATCTGGAGCGGCACGACGGGGAGCTCGGGGAACGTGCCCGCGCGATGGAGGCGATCCTGGCGCACTCGCGCGTCCGTGACGAGATCGTCGCCGCCGAAAAGCGCTTGGCCGAGCTGGACGACCAGTCGGGACGCTTCCACCAATGGGAGGAGACCTTCCGGGAGCGCGAGCTCGAGCTTCGTCCCCTGGCCGGCTATCTCGGCAAGCCCGACGACTACGCGGAGCGGCTCGGCGAGATCGAACGGCTGGACCGCGAGATCCGGGCCCGGCGGTTGCGCGCCGAGACCGCGCGCAGGAGGCCCCCGGCGCCCGCCTCCCGGCGTCGGGCCTGGATCATGGCCGGGAGCGCCGGGCCGTGGATCCTGGCGGCCGGGGCGGCGTGGTTCCTGGACGCGCCCTGGACGGTGGCGGCCGGCCTGGGCGCGGTCGCGGCCCTGCTCCTCCTCGGCGCCGGCTGGATCGCCCTCCGCGCGCGAGGCCGGCCGGTCCCGGACGAGGCCTCCGTCTCGACCGGCGAGATCGCGGAGCTCGAGAGCCGGCGGAAGGAGCTGGCCTCGTCGCTGGACCTGGGCTCCCGGGATGATCCGGTCGTGGAGCGGGAGCGCTTCCGGCAGGCCCAGCGCCTGCGTGACCAGCTCGACGGCATGAAGGAGACCCACGGCGCGCTGGGGGACCGGGCCGCCCTCGAGAAGGAGCGCCGGCAGCTCAAGGAGAGGCGGCTCGACGTGCTCCGGCTGGAGGAGCGCCATCTACAGGAGGAGCACCCTTGGCTGGCGCGCGATCCGGACTACGAGCGGCGATTCCTGAGCGAGACCGAGAGCGTGGAGAAGCGAGCCGCCGGGCTCAGGAGCGAGCTGCTCGAGGCCGAGCGCCGGCTGGCCGCCCTCCCGGCCCCGGACGACGACCCGAGCCGGCTCGCCGCCGAGATCGACTCCCTCGATCGGGCCCGCGAGGAGACCGCGCTCGAGCGCGACGCCCATCGTCTCGCCTACCGAACCCTGCTCGGCTGCAAGGACGAGTTCATGCGCGTGGCGACGGCGCGCCTGACGGGCCGGATCGGCACCGTGTTCGAGGATCTGTCCGGGGGACGGTACACGGACGTCCGGATCGACCCGCAGAGCTTCGACGTCTTCGTCGACGGACCGGAGCGGCTGGGCGTGGCCGCGGCGGATCTGAGCCGCGGAGCCCAGGACCAGCTCTACTTCGCGCTCCGGGTCGCGGTCGTAGAGGGCCTGGCCACCGACCGGGCGCTGCCGCTCGTCCTCGACGATCCCTTCCTGCACTTCGACGAGGAGAGGCTGGGTCTCGCCGGAAGGGCCCTGCGACGCCTGGGCGAGCGGCATCAGATCCTCCTCTTCACGCACGATCCCCGGCTGGCCGGATGGGACTTTCCCCACTGGGTCCTGCCGGCCGCCAGCCTCGAGGTCCGTCCGTCGGTGGATTGACGCTGACCGCCCCGTTGGCTTCGCGCCCGCCTTCGATCAACCTGCGGCCCGGCGCCGCAACTCTCTCCCTCGCATAGACATCGACGACTCCCGCTCGCGAGCTTCCGAGGCTGGCCCGAAGCGTGCTCGCGACCCCGTCCCGGCGTCCGGAACATCACGGGGAGCGATGCGGCGGACGCCGATTCGGCGAGGGGCGGCCCGCGCGGATTGCGATAGGGCCAGGCCAGGGAGGGGGCCGGCCCGGCTGGCGGAAGCGCACGGCCGCCCTCGCCATGAGCGGTTCGAAGAGCGAAAAACAACGGAGCGCAGCGAAAGGAAGGGAACATGACGGCAAGCAACAAGTCGAGCAACCTCATCCGGTCGACGGCCCTGGCCGTCCTCCTGCTCGTCCTGCCCGTGGGGCAGGCGGGGCCGGCGGGGTGGTTCGGGTCCCAGACGGCCGAGGCGGCCGAGTGCAGATGGAGGATCGAGGTCTGTTCGGAGATCAACATCTACGTCTGGAAGGGCACGGTCTGCGTCGAGTACTGCCACGACTGAGCCCGGTGGCGGAGCCGATCCGGCGGTGGACGGCCGGCCCCGGGAGGCCGCGGATGCGGCTTCCCGGGGGGCGGCCCTCCGCTGTGGCGCGCCGGCTCGTCGCCGGAGCGCTCGTGATCGCGGCGGGCGCCGGCTGCGGGCAGGGCTCGAAGCCGGGGCCCGTCGATCTTCGGGTGGTCGGGCAGTTCGAGCCTCCCGGTGAAGGCTATCTCTGGGCGCCGGTCGACGTCGAGGTCGACGGAGACCGGGTCTGGGTCCTCGACGCGGGCGCGGGACAGGCGTACGCCTACGATTCCCGCGGACGGTACCGCCGGGCGATCGGCCGCAAGGGGCACGGCCCGGGCGAGCTCTTGGATCCGCTCGCCCTCGGGGTCGCGGGCGACACCCTGTGGGTCCTCAACACCGGCAACGCGCGCGTGGAGTACTTCTCGAAGGATGGCCGGCTCCTGGGCTCCGAGCCCCTGCCGGACAGCCTGCCCGCGCCGGTCGACCTCGTGCGCTGGCAGGGCGCGTTCGTTGGCGCGCTGGCGTTCGGCGCCAGCCCGCTCGTCCGGTTCGGGGGGAAGGAGGCCCCGGTCCTCTTCGGGGCGGAGCTCGCCCGAAGGGCGCGCGAGGTGGCGCCCGACGGGGGAACGGTCCCGTCGGTGTACCGCCTGGCGGTCCTCGAGGGCGAGCTGTGGGTGGCGCACCTCTACCTGCCTCTCGTGGGGGTCTACGCCGCTCCCGGGCGGGCCCCGCGGCTCCTCGAGTTCGAGGCGCCGGACGTGGGGCGCTCGGAGACGAGCCTCGAAGAGAGAGCGGGAAGGAAGCGCTGGGTCCTGAAGGCCCCGCCAAGGCCCGGCGGCGGGCTGGGCTTCCTCCACCTCGACGGCAGGACATACCTGCTCACCCACCGTCGGGGGACCGATGGCCGGCAGATCCTGGTCTGGTGGCCGGATGAGGACGCCCCGGGACAGAGCGTTCCCGGTCTTCCCGGGATCCTCGCGGTGTCGGCGGCCCGCGCCGGCGAGCGCGGCTACGTCGTGGGCGCGCGGGGCGACGCGGAAGAGCCAGTCGTCCTGGTCGTGGAGCCAGGCAGCCCGCCGGGAGCCGATGATCCCCGCTGACCGGGCCCGTTTGGACGGACCCACAGCGCCGGCTGGAGACCGCCCGGGCTCGCTTTGGAGTTTCCGGGCAGTCCGGACGAAGCTCGCGCTGCTGACGGCAGTCGCACTTGTGATGGCATGCCGCGTCGAGGTGGGTGGCGGCGAGGCGGCCTCCCCCTCTCCGGCGGCGGTCGCCATGGAAGCCGAGACCCTCCGGGTCGTCTGCCCCGCTCGCCTGCCCGGGCTGGAGTTGCCGCCGCCCGTCCATGTGGGCGTTGAGGCCAGCCGGCTTCTGCCCGACGGCGAGGGGCTGCTCGTGGTGGCCGATGGGGGCGGGCTCTACCGGCATACCGCCGGAGGGACGCGCCGGCTTCTCGAAGGCGGACGGGACTATGCCCTTGCCGGCGAGCGTCTCGCCCGGCTCGAGGAGGACCGGATCGAGACCTTCGACTACCGCTCCGGAGAGGCGCCCGTCCCCCGGGCCAGGCTGCCGGCACAGGGGCACGACGTGTCGGTCGCACTCCTGGGAGGGGAGGCGTTGGTACATTCCGCTTTCAACGAGCGCGCGCTGGTCTTGCGTCGCTCCCTCGACGACGGCGCGATCCAGGGCGCTCTTCTGCCCGTCCGGCGGAATCTCTTCTGGTCCCTTCTCCGCGGGCCTGAGCATCTCCACGAGGACGAGGGCCTGCTGTTGGGCGAGGGCCCCTGGCTCCTTCACGTCCCGGTCGTTCGCGACCCCGTCCAGGCGCTTCAGATGAGGACCGGCCGCCACTGGATCCTGGAGCTGGCGGACGGCGAACGGGGAGAGGTTCGTCTGGAAGGCAAGACGCGGCGGGAGGTGCAGTCGTGCCCCGGGTGTCCCCGTCGCGTGAAGCTGAGCAGCGGCCGCGTGTCGGTCGTCCCCCTCTACGCCGGCGCCATCATCGATGAGGATATCTTCTGGATCCTCCGGCTCGATCCCCCCGGCTCGTCCCGTGCCGCACTCCTCCGCGTGACGGTGGAAGCCCCGGAGGTCCGCGCCTGGCGGCTCGCGTTCCCGACCCCGCCCGGGGCCCTGGCGGTGTGGCGGGACTCGCTGGCCATCGCCGCCGGGCCGGACCTGTGGCGCGTTCCGCTGCCCGAGCCGCGTACGGGGGCATTGTGCGCTTTGGATGAGGGAGTGCATGCAAGAGGAGGAGAGGACTGGCCGCCAGCTGGAGGCTGAGCAAGTCCGGATGCCTGTGGGCAGTTGCCGACTTGTCGTTCCTGGTGCTGGTATTCGGCATCCTATGTTTGTGGCGAGGGGGCATGATCGTCATAGCCCTTGCGGAGGATGTGAAGCCCTTGAAATTCTCACGGTCATCTTGACGGCCACGGCCATCATGTTGGGCCTGACAACGGTCGCTCTGATCTTCGCCGCCGTTGTAGGGTACGGAGCACTGAAGGATGCAATGGCTGATGATATCGACGCGGCGGTCAGGGACCGGGTACAGGAGCTTCAAACCCGGACTTTACAGCGGCATAGAGTGCAGCGAGATTTGACCGAGGAGAGAGCGTACAAGGCTGATAAGGGCGACATCCCCAGACCACTCGAGCAGAAGGAAGAGAAGGATGAGTCGGGCGCTTGAGGGAAGCGCGTTCGGGAAAGTGGACGAGTTTCAAGCTCGTGCTCTCGAGGCTGGCGAGGCGGTGGATGTCGTAGGTCTTGCCGAGGCTCTTGGGATCGCTGTTCACGAAGAGGACCTGGAGAAAGGCGTCGCCGGCGTTCTCAAGCGTGATTATGAGCAGGGAGGAAAGTCCGATTACATGATCGTCGTCAACGCTTCCCATGGCTTTGCAAGGAAGCGGTTCACAGTCGCCCACGAGATTGCGCACTTTTTGCTTCACCGCCGCAGTATCAGGGGTGGGGTGACCGACGATGTGTTTTACAACAGCACACGCTTTACGAGTGCCGAGGAGGCACAGGCCAACCGGGAGGCGGCTGAAATCCTGATGCCTTTTGACCTGATTCAGAAGTTCATGCGAGAGACCAAGGACATCGACGTTCTGGCTGAGAAGCTGGGAGTTTCCGAGACCGCTCTCAAGATCCGCGTAGGCTCGCCCACCTGACCCACCTGTTCCTTCGCTGGCCGGAGAAGCTCCGCGAGTTCCCCGCAAGACCGTCTTTCCAGCTGGTGCCTCTCGCTGGAGACGCGCGTGCCGGTTGTCGGCCCGGGAAGGCGTTCCTAGCTTCTCTCCAATGAACAATCTCATCGGCGAGAATCAGCTCTACTACCGCAAGGGTTTCGGGCTCAAGGAGGACGTGTCGGGCGAGCTGTCGGAGGCCTATCACTCCGACCTCGTGAACCGTGTCGTCGCCTCGGGGCATCGTCTCGAGGTGGGCGATCTCACGATCCGCCTGGCGCGCGAGTTCGGCAACTGCTACGGGGTGGACCGGGCCGTCCAGTATGCCTACGAGACCCGCCGACGGTTCCCGGATCGGCGCATCTTCCTGACCGGCGAGCTGATCCACAACCCGCACGTCAATCGCGAGATGCTGGCCAAGGGGATCGGCTTCCTGACGGGCCGCTACGCGGAGGGCGTGACGTTCGACACGCTCCGCCCCGACGACGTCGTGCTGCTGCCCGCCTTCGGAGCCCCGACGGACGAGATGCGGCGGCTGAAGGAGAGGGGCTGCGTTCTCGTCGACACGACCTGCGGGTCGGTGCTGCTGGTCTGGAAGACGGTCGAACGCTTCGCCCGGGACGGCTTCACCGCGGTCATCCACGGCAAGTACTACCACGAGGAGACCCGGTCCACGGCCTCGCGCGCGCTCGAGTACCCTGGTGGAGCATACCTGATCGTGCGTGATCTGGAGGAGACCGCGTTGGCCACCGACTTCATCCGGAAGGGCAGCGACGTCACCGACTCAGACCTCACCCGTCTCGCGGATCGTTTTGCCGACGCGACCAGCCCCGGGTTTGAATGGCGGCGGCACCTGGAGCGGGTCGGCGTTGCGAACCAGACGACCATGCTCATGCGGGAGACCGAGGCCGTGGCCGAAGAATTCCGGAAGGCGATGCTCGACCGTCACGGGGAGGAAGCGCTGGACCAGCATTTCCGGGCCCTCGACACGATCTGCTCGGCGACCCAGGAGCGTCAGGACGCCGTGGTCGAGCTGCTCGAGGACCCGCCCCACCTCATGATCGTCCTCGGCGGCTACAACTCCAGCAACACCAACAACCTGGCCCGGATCTGCTCGGAGGTGGTGCCGACCTTCCACGTCGACGACTCCTCGTGCATCCAGGGAGCGGCGATCATTCGCCACAAGCCGCCCGGACAGGAGGACGAGGTCCTCACCGAGGGCTGGCTTCCGGAGGGACCGGTGGAGATCGGCCTCACGGCCGGCGCTTCGACCCCCAACAACAAGACCGGCGAAACGATCGAGCGGATCCTCGCGTGCAGGGAGCTCGTGGTTCCAGCGTAGACGGGAAAGCGGTTCGATGATGCTCGAGCCCCTGATGCATCGCTGGGAGCGGCGGCTTTTCCTCCAGGAGGAGGCCCGGCGCGCCCACGCCTTCGACTGGGGTCTGGAGTACGTCGAGCTGAGCGGCGGAAGCGGTGGTCCGCTGAGGGCTCTGATCTCCTACGCGCGCGAGGTCGTCCACGAACCGTCGGAGTTCTACGCCGATCCCGGGCCACCGCCCCTGTTCCACAACGCCGGCGAGGGGCGCTACCGCTTCCCGAGCGCCATCCGGGCGCCTGAGGCCGAAACCAACCGGATCTCGGTGCGCTTCTTCAAGCCGCGGACCTGGACCGGGCGGGCGATGATCGTGCTGCCGCAATGGAACGCGGACCCAGAAAGCCACGTCGGTCTGTGCCAGCTCCTGGCCCGGCGCGGCATCGCCGCGGCGCGGCTCACCCTGCCCTATCACGAGGAGCGGGGCCCGGCCGGCGAGCCGCGGGCGGATCTGGCGGTGAGCGCCAACCTGGGACGCACCCTGATGGCCGGCCGCCAGGCGGTCAGCGACGTGCGGCGGACGCGGGCGTGGCTGGAGACCATTGGCTACGAGCGGATCGGGGTCCTCGGGACGAGCCTCGGGTCGTGCATCGGGTTTCTGGCGCTGGCCAACGATCCGCGCCTGCGGGTGGCGGTGCTGCATCACGTCTCGAGCACCTTCGGGGACGTCGTCTGGCGAGGGATCTCGACCCGTCACGTCCGGTCCGAGCTGGAGCCCCATGTCTCGCAGGCCGCCCTGCGGCGCGTCTGGGCGCCCATCAGCCCGATCCACTTCGTCCACCGGACCTCCCGGCGCGCGCACGCGCTTCTCCTGACCGGTCGCTACGACCTCACCTTCCCCTACGATCTGTCGGAGGGCTTCCACCGCGCGTTCCGGCAGCACGCGCGGCCGCACCACGTGATCGTGGCGCCATGGGGCCACTACACGAGCGGGCTGTTTCCTTTTCTCGCGATCACGACGGGTCGGGTTTTGCGGTATCTGGACGAGCGGCTCTAGGACCCGGCAATCAGGTTGGTGGCGCGCTATGCTCGGACTGGAAGGGGTAGACGAGCTCGTCGCCCGAGATCTCCCGGGTCTCGCCGCTTTTGGTGTGGCGGATCGTGGTTTCGTCCACCTTCTCGTAGACCTGGCTCACGCTCGTTCTCTGCATGATCTCGCTGGCCAGCATCATGGTTTCGCCGGCTTCCATCTCCTTGAAACGCTTCGGCTCCATCGATACGCTCTCTCCTTTCGAGGGGTCGTTGTCGGTCGCGAGAGATTATTCGGACAGGGCCGGCGGGACAACCATGAACCGGAAAATCCTCGGGAGCGGATGGGGTCTGGTGGCCTCTGCGGTCTTCAAAACCGTCATCGGGCGCGCGCGACGCGTCCGGGGTGGGTTCGATTCCCACACGTTCCCGCCATCTCTCTTCATTCCACGGCTTCTGCGGGACTTCCCGCCGCGCCCTCCGGCGCTGCACGCTCCAGGTCACGGCCCGCGCACGCGGCCTCCACGAGCCGCTGGACCGTCCGCCATACGCGCGGGTCGCGGTCCATCCGCAGGTGATCGGCGCGCAGGAACGTCTTGTGCCAGGGCTGGTCGTCCACCTCGATCTGGCTCCCGGGCGGTCGATCGTAGTCGAACTCCCACTCCCCGACGATTCGCGTGCTGGCGGCATCCACGGGCCGGATCGGATGCTGGCCCGCGATCACCGACCCCTCGTCCTGGTACAGGTTGGCCGCGTAGCGGACGTTCGGCGGGATGGCGCCGTCGTCGGCGCCGACCGAGTCGATCTGGATCGTCAGATGGACCGGGATGTCGCGGCCCTGGAGGAGCCGCGCGAAGACCACGGTGGCCCATCCGCCGAGGCTCTGACCGTAGATCACGAGTCGCACCCGGTGCGCCTCCAGCGGCTCCACCTTCCCGCTCCGGTCGACGTCGAGCGCCTCCTCGAGGAAGCGCAGGGCCAGCCCGAGCTGGCGGTTGGCGAACGTCTCGGTGTAGACACGCGGCTCTTCGCGCAGGCGAAGAGCGAGCCGGCGGACGCCCTTGGTCTCGTCGTCCCGGCGATCGTTGCCGCCCAGGAAGCCGATCACGAGGCAGGACCGGGCCGGCACGGGGCGCGGCACCGGAAGGTCGGACAGGCGGGTCGAGCCGCACGCGCCCGCGAGCAGGACCGCGACGGCGCCGGCGACCGCTCGCACATGGTTGCGCATTCCCAGGCTCGGCGAAAAGGGCACAACGCCACGTTATCGCGCGCGGCCGCATGCGCGCTATCTTGAGGCCAGGCATCTGACAATCTGACGGGAGGCTTCGATGCGCGAAAGCGGCAGGATCCTGCGAGCGGCGCTGGGGTCGATTCTGCTCGTGCTCCCCCTCGCCTGTGGGGGCGACGGATACGGTGGCGGACCGACGGACCCGGGGAATGGAGACACGGACATCCGCGGCAGCTATACCGCGATTCACGAGTTCACGCTCAGCATCGGCACGATCGGCGACAGCTTCGAGTGTCCCGGCTCTCTGACGATCACGATCCTCAACAACGGACAATTCACAGGTCAGATCTCGGTGGAGGCCACGTCGGACGAGAGCTGCGAAGACGCGTCGACGCCCTTTTCGGGAACCGTATCGAGCAGCGGGGCGGTCGAGGTACCCGTCACTCCGGAGGATATAGAGGCTCTGTCGGCGATTTTCGCCGAACTCGGTTGCGTGATCGTGAGCAGCGACGAGGCTTTCACGGGGACCTTCAACGGAACCGTCATCACGGTCTCATTCTCCGCGGACCTGGAGTGTGAGGGCATCGCCGGGGACGTGACCTTCACCTACGGGATCGAAGCGACCAGAATCTCCTGATGGCCGACCGCATCCCCGTCACCACCGACCCCGAGAACAGCGAGTTCCCGTTCGCCGACCTGGACTCGTGGATCACTCCGTTCGAGCGCTTCTACGTGCGGAACCATTTTTCGGTGCCGGAGATCGATCCCGATTCCTGGCGCCTCCGGATCGGGACCGGAAACGGCGCGCGCAGCCTCTCCCTGCCGGATCTCCATGATCTTCCCGCCCGCGACGTCGTCTCGGTGCTGGAGTGCGCGGGAAACGGGCGGCGCTACCTCGACCCGCCTGTGAAGGGGGTGCAGTGGGGCCAGGGGGCGGTCTCCAACGGCGAGTGGAGCGGGCCCTCGCTGGCGGGGGTGATGGAAGCGGCCGGCGTACCCGCTGCCCACCACTACGCCTTCACGGGAGCGGACCGGGGCCGGGTCGCCGACCTGCCCGGCGAGATCGTCTTCCGACGCAGCGTCCCTGCCTCGAAGGCGCTCGATGCCGAGACGCTGGTGGCGCTGCGCTTGAACGGCCGGCCGCTGAACGCCGCCCATGGGGCGCCGGCCCGCCTGTTGGTGCCGGGATGGTACGGGATGGCGTCGGTCAAGTGGCTGGTCGCCATCGAGCCGCGGGACGCCCCGGTCGACGACCATTTCATGGCGGCCGACTACACGCGCCGGACCCCGGCCGGGGGCCGCGAGCCGCTCGAATGGGTGGCGCCCAAGGCGGAGATCGCCCGCCCGCGTGAGGGGGCCGAGCTGCCGGCCGGCCGGGTAGAGGTGATGGGGGCGGCGTGGTCGGGAGGCGCGACGGTCGAGCGCGTCGAAGTTTCGGTCGACGGCGGCGGTACGTGGAGCGAGGCCGGCCTCGAGGGCCGCCAAACGCGCTACGGGTGGCGGCTGTGGCGGTGGGTGTGGGATGCCGCTTCCGGCGAGCACCGGCTGGCTGCGCGCGCGATCGACGCTCGCGGCCGCAGCCAGCCGGATGAACCCGACCCCGCCGCGCCGGGGTATCTGAACGACTGGATCCGGCCGCGCACGATCCGCGTTCGCTAGGCCGGTCCTCGATCCCGATGACGATCCGTATCCTCGCCCTGGGGCTGGTCTGGCTGGCCGTCGCGGCCACCCCCGCGACGGCCCAGGAGGCCGAGGCCGACACGACCCGACCCGCCGATGCGGCGGCCGACACGACGCGGCCCGAGCGCCGCCCGTCGGAGCCACTCGCGCTCGATTCGCTCGGGATCGCCACGCCCGACACCGTGCCGATCCTCGCCCCGCGCTTCCGATCCGAGGGCGGGCCCGACCGCCTGGCCGAGGTCCCGAGTGAGGACATCCTCCTGAAGAACCCGCGCAACGCGGCGATTCGCGCCTTCCTGATCCCGGGCTGGGGGCAGTTCTACACCGGCCACCCCTTCCGCGGGATCTTCTGGGCGGCCGCCGAGACGGGATTCTTCACCTTCGGCTACCGGAAGCAGCTCGACGCGCTCGACCTCCAGGACGAACTCCAGCTCGCGCGCGAGGAATTCTTCGCCATGGCGCCCGATTCGCTCAAGGCCGACACGCTGGCGCTGACCGAGGCCTTCGACAGGAGCCCCGAGGCGATCACGATCCGGGCGGAGCTCTCCGAAGTGGAGGAGCGGCGCGAGGACTGGTACGCCTACTTCGCTCTTTCGGTGATCTTCGCGGCGGTGGACGCGTACGTGTCGGCGCAGCTCGATCCGATCCAGGTGAGCCAGGACGCGAGCGGCCGAGTGTCGGCGGGCGTCAGCTTCCCGGTCGGCCGCGACCCGGCCAGGCGGGCAGCCCGGCCAGATCCCGCGAGGTACAGGCGGTGACGACCAGGGACCTTCCGATCGGCGTCTTCGACTCGGGGATCGGCGGGCTGACCGTGATGCACGCGCTCATGGAGCGGCTTCCGCACGAGTCGATGGTGTACTTCGGGGATACGGCGCGGGTCCCCTACGGGCCCAAGTCGCCGTCCACCGTGACCCGCTTCTCGTTCGAGAACGTCGAGCTTCTGACCCGGCGCGGCGTGAAGGCCGTGGTCGTGGCGTGCAACACCGCCACCGCCCACGCCCTGCCGGCCCTCCGCGAGAGGTTCGACCTGCCGATCGTGGGCGTCGTCGGCCCCGGCGCGCGGGCCGCCGCCCTGGCCACCCGGAGCGGCCGCGTGGGCGTGATCGGCACCCACGGGACGATCGGCAGCGGGGCCTACGAGAAGGCGCTCCTCGACCTCCGTCCCGACCTCGAGGTCGTGAGCCGCGCGTGTCCGCTGTTCGTGCCGCTGGCCGAGGAGGGGATGACCGACCACCCGGCGGCCAGGCTGATCGCCGCCGAGTACCTGGCGCCCTTTCGCGACGACGGGATCGACACGCTGATCCTGGGCTGCACGCACTATCCGCTGCTGAAGCCGGTCATCGCCGAGACGCTGGGTCCCGAGGTCGCGCTCATCGACTCGGCCGAGGAGACGGCCCGCGAGACCGCCGGGCTCCTTGCCCAGCTCGAGCTGGCGCGGGCGGACGGGCGGCCCGAGTACCGCTATCTGGTCAGCGACCTTCCGGACCAGTTCCTCAAGGTGGGGCAGCGCTTCCTGGGAGAGCGGATCGAAGGGGTGGAGGTGGCCACGGCGGGATCTGGCTGAGGGCGATTCGTTCCTTCGTGTTGGCGCATGGTAGTACTATATGCTATCCGGGTGGCAGATGGTTCGGCGTCGGTGCTGTGCCATCGTCACTTCCGGGGGTGAACGTCTCCAGGGTGAGCTCGCCGTCCTCCAGCCGACCGTACGTGCGGTGGAGGATCCAGTCGCCGAGATTCAGATAGAAGCCGTGCTCGGTCTCCAACCGCTCGGGGATGTGGACGTGGCCGGCGACGACCGCGTCCACGTCCTCCTCGGCGAGAACCCGCTTTGCCGCCGCGCGGAGCCGGCGAGCGTGCTCACGGGTGATCTCGTCGTCGTGCCGGTCGCGGCTGAAGCCCGAGGTGCGATCGGCGATCGCGTAGCCCAGCCGGGAGGGAAGCAGGCCGAAGAGACGGATCGCGACCGGATGGTGGAGCACGGCGCGCACCGCCCGGTACCCGCCGGTCGCGCCGCCCAGGGCGTCGCCGTGGCAGAGCAGGAGCCGCACCCCCTGATGTTCGACGACGTGCGGGTCCGGGACGAGCTCGAGCCCGAGCTCGCGCTCGAGCCAGCCGGGGCCACGGCCGGCGCGGGCCCAGTAGTCGTGGTTGCCGCCCATGAACGAGATTCGGGCGCCCAGGCGGACGGCCCGCCCGAGCGCTTCGAGCAGGGGCGTGTAACGGGCCGGAGGCGGGCCTCCGAAATCGAACCAGAAGTCGAAGACGTCCCCAAGGAGGTACAGGGTCTGGCCCGGGCGCAGCGTCGCCAGGAAGGCGACCAGGTCGCGCTCCTTGGCCCGGTCCAGCTCCGGCGGGCCGGCCCCCAGGTGGGCGTCCGAGAGGAAGTAGACGGCATGCACGAGACCGCGAAAACTAGTCGCTTGGCCGCGGGCAGCCCGCGAGCCGTGCGGGTCCACCGGTCAGGTGCCGCATGGTGAGCGAGTCGATCCAGCGCGCCGGGACCGACCGCGAGTTCGGTCCGCGCAAGGGGCTCTGGCGGCGCATCAAGGACATCGCGCTGATGGACGTCGCCGTCCTCGTGAAGGGCGTCGACGAGGGCTCGGTCGAGGCGATGGAGGAGCGGCTCTTGGAGGCCGACTTTGGCGTCCCGGCCACGCTCTGGATGGTCGAGGAGATCGAGACCGAGGCGAAGAAGGGGAAGCTCAAGACGGGGGAGGAGTTCCGCGATTTCGTCCGCGACCGCGTGGTGGAGCTCCTCGGCCGTGACGAGGAGCGTGGCCTGGCCAGAGCCGAGGCTCCGCCAACGGTGATCCTCCTGGTCGGCGTCAACGGGGTCGGGAAGACGACGACGATGGCGCGCCTGGCGCGACGGCTGGCCGCCGATGGCGAGTCGGTGCTCCTCGCCGCTGCCGACACCTTCCGCGCCGGGGCGATCGAGCAGGTGCAGCAATGGGGCGAGCGGCTCGACCTGCCGGTCGTCGCCGGCCAGGCGGGCGGCGACCCGGCGGCGGTCGTGTACGACGCCATCGAGGCGGCGGGGCGCCGCGGCCACACCTCGGTCCTCATCGACACGGCCGGCCGCCTCCACACCCGGAAGGACCTCATGGAGGAGCTGGCCAAGGTGGCGCGGGTGGCGGGCTCGCGGCTCGAAGGGGCGCCGCACGAGGTGCTCCTCTGCCTGGACGCGACGACCGGCCAGAACGCCCTCGCCCAGGCGAGGACGTTCGCCGGGCGCCTGCCGGTCACGGGGCTCGTCGTCTGCAAGCTGGACGGCACGGCAAAGGGCGGCGTGGTCGTGGCGGTCCGCCGCGAGATCGGCGTCCCGGTCAAGTTCGCGGGCCTGGGCGAGGGGCCGGACGATCTGGTCCCATTCGAGCCCGAGCGCTTCGCCGAGGGGCTCCTGCGCTGAGCCGCCACTCGGCTCGGCCCGCCGATCTCACGCCGGCGAGCGAGGTCGGCGCGCTGCCGCGTCTGGGGCCGCGGCTGGCCGAGCGGCTCGAGGCGCTCGGGATCCGCACCGTGGACGACCTCCTCCACCACTATCCGCGGGACTATCTGGACGTCCGACGCAGCGTCCCCCTGAGCCAGCTCCGGGAAGGCGATACGGTCGCGGTCCAGGGGATCGTGCGCACGGTCCACGAGCGGCGTTTCCGCGGCCGGGGAGCGCGCTCCCAGACGACCGCCCTGCTCGAGGACGATACCGGGGCGGTGGCGCTCGTCTGGTTCAACCAGCCGTGGGTGGCGAAGCAGCTCCAGACGGGCCGGCGGGTCCACGCGATCGGCCCGGTCGCGCGGTATCGCGGCCAGCTCCAGATCACCCCGACCGAGCTCCAGCCGCTCGGTGACGACGAGGACGAACGGCCCGCGGCCGGCATACTGCCGATCTATCCGCTCACCGAGGGCATCACGCAGCGGAACCTGCGCGCCTGGACGCGAAGCGCTCTCGAGCGCCTGGGGACGGTCGACGACCCGCTGCCGCGCGGCCTGCGCGACGAGCATGCCCTCCCGCCGCTCGGGGAGGCGCTCCAGGACCTCCACTATCCCCGCGACCCCGAAGGGCAGTGGCGGGCGCGGCGCCGCTTCGCGTGGGAGGAATTCTTCTGGTGGGAGATCCGGCTGGCCCTCAAGGCCGTCGCCCGGCGCCGACCCGAGAGCGGGATCGCCATGGCGGTCGAGGGCGAGCTCGTGCCGCGCCTGGGGAGGAGCCTCCCGTTCCAGCTGACGCGGGCCCAGCGCCGGGTGCTGAGCGAGATCTTCCGCGACATGCGCTCCCGTCACCCCATGAACCGCCTCCTCCAGGGGGATGTGGGAGCGGGGAAGACGGTCGTCGCGCTCCTGGCCCTCCTCCGGGCGGTCGAAAGCGGCTACCAGGGGGCGCTCATGGCCCCAACCGAGATCCTGGCCGAGCAGCACCAGCGGAAGGTCGCCGCGCTCCTCGGGGATCTGCCGGTCCGGGTCGCGCTCCTGACCGGCCGGGTGACCGGATCCGCGCGCGAGCGGGTCCGCGCGGGATTTGCGTCGGGTGATATCGACCTCGCGATCGGGACGCACGCGCTCATCCAGGAGGGTGTCGACTTCCGGCAGCTCGGCCTGGTGGTCGTCGACGAGCAGCATCGGTTCGGCGTCGCCCAGCGGCTGGCGCTGACCCGGAAGGGCGAGGAGCCGGATGTCCTGGTCATGACGGCGACACCGATCCCGCGGTCCCTGGCGCTCACGTTCTACGGCGATCTCGATGTGTCGCGGCTGGACGAGCTCCCACCGGGCCGGACGCGGGTGGCCACCCGTGTCGTGCCGGAGGCGCGCAGGGAGGACATGTACCGCTTTCTCGGCGAGCGCATCGAAGCCGGCGAGCGCGGCTTCGTGGTCTATCCCCTGGTCGAGGAGTCCGAGGCCATCGACCTCCAGGACGCCACCAGCGGCTCCGAGGCGCTGGCCCGGCGCTTCCCCGAGGCCACGGTGGCGCTCGTCCACGGCCGCATGGGCGGCGAGGAGAAGGAGCGGACGATGCGCGCCTTCGAACGCGGCGACGTCGACCTCCTGGTGGCGACGACCGTCATCGAGGTCGGCGTCGACGTTCCGGAGGCGACGTTCCTGGTGGTCGAGCACGCCGAGCGCTTCGGCCTCTCCCAGCTCCATCAGCTTCGCGGCCGGGTCGGGCGCGGGAGAAGCAAGGCGTGGTGCTTCCTGTCGGTCTCCCGCGACGCGGGCGCGGTGTCGCGCGAGCGGATCGACGTGATCGCGCGGACCCACGACGGTTTCGTGATCGCCGAGGAGGACCTGCGGCTCCGCGGACAGGGGGATCTGTTCGGCACCCGGCAGCACGGTGTGCCGGACTTCCGGATCGCCGACGTCGAGCGCGACGTGGATCTGCTGGCCGCGGCGCGCGACGCCGCCTTCGCCATCGCCGACGCCGACCCTGACCTGGAGGCGCCGGAGCATCGCGGGCTGGCCGCGCACGTGCGCCGGCTGACCGAGCGGGATGCCGCGATCGCCCGTCAGGGATGAGGCGGCACCGGGCCTTGGGGCGCTTTGCCAGGTGGTTGCTCGGCTCGCGAACAGACCGCTAGGTTCGCTATCGTGATGCGCCCCAACAGGCCCGCGCTCTCCGCGGACGAGGTTCTTTCCAAGCTGCGGGCGGCTCTGATGGCCGAGGCGGACGTCCTCTTCGCCTACCTGTTCGGCTCGGTCGCCAAGGGGCATCCGGGACCGCGGAGCGATGTGGACGTGGCGGTATGGTTCGAAGAGAACGGGGAGATCGTGGATCGTGCGCTCGCGCTGGAGGCCGCGATCGAGCGAGAGATCGATAGCCCGGTGAATGTCGTCGCGCTGAACGAGGCTCCTCTGGGTCTCTCGTTCAACGCACTTCGATCGGGCCGCCTGATCCTGTCGCGAGACGAACGCTTGCGCCACCGCTTCTTCGTCGAGCGCGTCGGGCGTTACTGTGACATGGAGGCCGCCCGGTCGATTTTTACACGCTACCTGAGCCATCGCATCGAGGAGGGAACGTTCGGTGGTGGAATCGGAGACGGTTCGGGCGCTCCTCGAGACCATTGAGCGCCGGCTCGCTCGGCTGGAGGCGCTCGCTCCTGTCACCGCAGAGACCTATGCCGACGATCCGGACGTCCAGGACATCGTCGATCGCAACCTCGAGGTCCTGCTCCAGGCGTGCATCGATATGGGACTTCACGTTCTCGCCGATCGCCCCAATCGCGTGCCGGAGCGCTATCGGGACGTCTTCGCAGCGCTCGCTGCGGAAGAGCTGATCGAGACGGAGTTGGCCACCCGGCTCGAAGGGGCGGCCGGCTTCCGGAATCTGCTCGTTCATGGCTACGCTGAACTCATTCCCGAGAAGGTGATTGACACTCTGGAAGAGCTGGGGGACATCCGGGCGTATGTGGCGCAGCTGGGCCGGTTCTTTCGGGAGCAGGGGATCCTGCCAAAGGAAGGCCGGTGAATCACGCGGTCATCCTCGCGGGCGGCGTGGGCGAGCGCTTCTGGCCCGCCTCCACGCCCGAGCGGCCGAAGCAGCTCCTGGCGCTCCTCTCCGATCGGACGATGCTGCGCGAGACGGCCGACCGGCTGGACGGCCTGGTGCCGCCCGAGGGGCGCTGGATCTTTACCGGCCGCGCCCTCGTCGAGCGGGTGGCGGCCGAGTGCCCCGAGGTGGCGCGGGACCGGATCGTGGGCGAGCCCGAGGCCCGGAACACGGCGCCCGCGATCGGCCTCGCGGCGGGCCTGCTGGCCGCCGAGGACCCGGACGGGGCCATGCTGGTCCTTCCCGCCGATCACGCCATCGGGGACGCCGGGGCCTTCCGCGCCACCGCCGCCACCGCTCTCCAGATCGCCTCCGAAGACCCCGTCCTCGTCCTGTTCGGCATCGTCCCCAGCCGTCCCGAAACCGGCTACGGATACATCGAGCGGGGCGAAAGCCACGGCCCCGGCGCGGGCGTGGCGTGGCGTGTCCGGCGCTTCCTGGAGAAGCCGGACGCCGAGACCGCCCGCGAGCTCTGGCGGAGCGGCGCCCACTACTGGAACGGCGGCCTCTTCTGTGGCCGGGCGTCGGTGTTCCTGGACGAGTACGCCCGCCACCTGCCGCTCATGCGCCGGGCGATCGCGTCCGCCGTGGAGGACTGGACCGCCGACCGGCAGGGCGCGCTCGAGCGCTACTACGACGCGGTCGAGGCCACGTCGATCGACTACGGGATCATGCAGGAGACCGATCGCGCGGTGGTGCTGCCGGCCGCCGACTGGGGATGGGACGACCTGGGGTCGTGGGAGAGCCTGTCGCGATGGCTGCCGCGCTCCGAGCAGGGAAACGTCGCGGTGGGCGACTGCCGGCTGGAGGAGTGCGACGACGTGATCGCCTTCGCCGACGGCGGGCAGGTGGCGGCGCTGGGCGTCTCGGACGTCGTCATCGTGCGGACCGGGGAGGCCACGCTGGTGGCGGCGCGGGACCGGCTGGAGGACATCCGCTCGTTCGTCCAGCGGATGACGGCCGACCGGGAGCGCGGATGATTGCCCGCGGGTTCATCGCTGTCGTCGTTGGCCTGGCGGTCGCCTGCGCCGGACCCTACAAGGAGCGCCCGCCGTCGTCCGCCGAAGGGGAGGCTCCGCGACCGGCGGCGGAGTCCGGCACTCGCGACCCGGAGGCCGGCGAGCGGGAAGCCCCCGGGACGACCGAGATCGACGCGGACGGAGCCGACGCAACCGAGGAGGCCCTGGTCGGCCACGTCACGCCGGACGGCCGCTTCCACGCCGACACCGGCTCGGCAGCCGCGGTCCCCGTCGAGCGCGAGACGGTGGTGACCGGCACCGTGCGCTCCGCCCCGTCCGTCGCCGCCCCGCCCATGGCCGCCCCAACCGACGCCGCCCCGACGGCGACCGGCTATCGGGTCCAGATCTTCGCGGCCCGCGATCACGCGACCGCGGCCGGAGTGGCGCGCCGCCTGGAAGGCCGCCTTACGGATCAGCCCGTCTATGTCGAGCGCGCCGATCCCTGGTACAAGGTCCGGGTCGGCGACTTCGCGACCCGGGAGGAGGCCGAGCGTCTCCGGGAGCGGCTCGTCGGGATGGGGTACGCCGAGGCGTGGACGGCGCGGACGACGATCACGACCGCCCGGTGACTCCGCCGCTCGTCCTGATCGATCCTCCACGCGCGCCCTTCTGGCCGCTGGCGGCGACCCGGCCGGTCGCCGACCTGCTGGCCGGCACCCGGACCTTCCATGCCCGCTGGAGCCAGCGGCACGGGCCGCTCGGGGCGCTTCTCTGCGACCCTGGAGTGGTGGGCTGCGCCTTCCGCTCAGGAGATCCGCCGAAGCTGAACGCCTGGCCGGACTCCGCCGCCGGCTACCGGATCGCCCTCTCGACCTGGGTGCCGCCGCCCGCGTGGACCTTCGGGGACGAGCCGGCCACCTGTCTCTGCCAGGGGATCCCGGTGGGCTGGCGGGTGGACGCGCCGGCGGCCAAGGAGCTGGCCGGTGGGCCGGCCGAGGCCGGGGCCGCGCGGGAGGCGCTGGCGGGGCTCGGCCTGGCCGCCGTGGACGCCGGCGGGTGGAGCCCGACCTCGATCTGGAGCCTCGTGAATGGCAACGCCGATATGCTGGTCGCCGACGCTGCGGAGTTCGCCGGCGTGGCGCTCGAGCCGGCATCGCCGGCGGCCGTGATCGGCGAGCCGCCGCGGGCCGCGGCGGGCGTCCTGGTGGGGGCGTTCTCGGTCCTGGATTCGACCGCGGGTCCGATCCTGCTCGACCGCGGCGTCAAGGTGGGAGCCCACGCCGTGCTCGAGGGTCCCCTGTACGTCGGTCCGGAGAGCGCGATCCTGGGCGGCCACGTGGGAGACGGGTCGTCGATCGGTCCCCGCTGCAAGGTGCGGGGCGAGGTCGAGAGGACGGTCTTCCAGGGCTTCGCCAACAAGGCCCACGATGGGTTCCTGGGCCATTCGTTCCTGGGGGAATGGGTGAATCTGGGCGCGGGCACGGTGAACAGCGACCTCAAGAACACCTACGGCTCGGTGCGCGTCCAGGGTCCGGAGGGCCGGGTGGACACCGGCCTGTTGAAGGTCGGGGCCTTCCTGGGCGACCACGTGAAGACGGGGATCGGCTCCCTCCTCACGACCGGCGTCCGGCTGGGGGTGGCGACCCACTTCTTCGGCGGCCGGGCGGTCTCCCCGGCCTGGCTGCCGGACTTCTCCTGGTTCGACGGCGAGGAGCGGCGCCCGGTCCGCTTCGACGACTTCCGGGATGCGGCGAGCGTGGCGATGGCGCGCCGGGAACAGCGTCTGGAGGCCGGCGAGGAGGCGATCCTCCGGACCCTCGCGGCTTGCCCGGCTTCGCCGGGGGAATAACTTGACAGTCGTTGGAGCGCGTCTCCCTGGGCCAGCCCGTCGCCTTTCTCCCACCCCGTCGTTCCTATGCGCGTCCTCGTCACCGGCATCGAAGGATTCGTGGGGCGACATCTGGCCGCGGCGCTGACGGCCGAGGGACATTCGGTGTCGGGGACCGCGCTCTCCGCGGATTGCGTGACGGGGCCCGAGCCGGTCGTCGAGCTGGACGTTCGCGACGCCGCCGCCGTCTTCCGGACGATCGACGAGGCCGGGCCGGAGGCCGTGGTCCACCTGGCGGGAAAGGCCAGCGTCGCGAGCTCGTTCGAGGAACCCGTCGCCACCTGGGAGGTGAACGCGGGTGGCACGCTCCACGTCCTGGAGGCCTGTCGGCGAACGGGGATCGAGCGCGTCCTGCTGGTCACCTCGTGCGAGGTCTACGGCGACCTGGATCCAGCGGCCGGACCGGCGTCCGAGGACCGGACGATGGCTCCCGTCAGCCCCTACGGCGGGAGCAAGGCCGATCAGGACCTCCTCGGCGAGCAGTATGCCCGGACGTTCGGACTGGCGGTCGTCCGGGCGCGCTCCTTTCCGCACACGGGGCCCGGTCAGCGGGAGCCGTATCTGTTCCCGTCTGTCGCGCGCCGGATCGCCGAGGCGGAGGCGGGTCTCGGCCCGGAGGCGATCACCGTGGGCGACGTGGCGGTCGTTCGCGACCTGCTCGATGTGCGCGACGTCGTCGGCGCGTATCTGCTGCTGATGGAGCGCGGACGGTCGGGCGAGGTATACAACGTGTGTGGCGGGCGCGGCCGGAGCCTCGAGGAGTCGCTGGAGGATTTCTGCGGGCTGGCCCGGCGGCCGGTGCGTCTCGAGATCGATTCTTCGCGGAGGCGGCCGGCCGAAATTGCCTGGATGGTGGGCGATCCCGAGAAGCTCCGGTCCGAGACGGGCTGGCGTCCGCGGATCGAATGGAAGGAGACCGCGAATGACCTGTTGGAGGAAGCCCGGGCGCGCGTGGCGGCCGGGGGGAGGGAGGTCGGCAGCGATGCGACGCCGGCTTGACGTCGTCGCCCTGCTCCTGCTGATCGCGGGCCTCGGCTGCGACGAGGACAATCCCTTCCGCAACGTAGCATCCGTCGTGAGCACGGGAGAGTCGCAGGTCTGGGAGCTCGCTCTGCCGGGGTTCCCGAGCGCCTGGGACTTCCCGACCGAGCAGCGCCTCTTCATCGGGGCGGGCGGGTTCAGCAGCACGCTCGGAAACTGGGTTCTCGACGGGCGGGCCGACGGCACGCTGATCCTGCGGCCGTTCTCTTCGCTGGTCGAGTTCGCGCTGGTCCGCACCGGCATCCAGGACCTGGGGCCGATCGAATTCGATTCGGTGATCGAGGTCCCCGAAGCCGGCTACAGCGCCGTCGACGACTCGACCGGGGTCGCCGTGGTCGAGGGTCACGTCTACGCGTTCAGGATCTCGCGTATTTCGTCGGGGGTCATCCCCATCAACTACGCCAAGCTCCGGATCATCGAGGCCGGCACGGAGTTCCTCGACGACCCGCGGTCGCGATTCGTCCGCTTCGAGTGGAGCTACCAGAGCCAGCCGCTGAACCGCCGCGTCGTGGAGGAGTAGCGGTTGATCGACGTCCGGCTCCTCCGCAACGACCCCGACGCGCTGCGCGAGGCCCTTCGGAAGCGCGGCGAAACGGCGGAGGTCGAGCGGTTGATCTCGCTGGACGTAGAGCATCGAAGGCTGCTCGCCGAGAGCGAGGAGCTCAAGGCCGAGCGGAACGCCAGCTCCAAGGAGATCGGCCGCTTGATCGGGGCCGGCCAGGCGAAGGACGCCGAGGATCTGAAGTCCGGGATGCGGAAGGTCAGCGAGCGCATCAGGGACCTGGACGAGCAGGGGAACGCGCTCAAGGAGACGCTCGACTCGCTGCTCCTCCAGGTTCCCAACCTGCCCGACGCCTCGGTGCCCGACGGCGACGCCGGCGCCAACCGGGTCGTGCGCGAATGGGGCGAGCGGCGCGACTTCGACTTCGAGCCGAAGCCGCACTGGGAGATCGGGGAGCGGCTGAAAGCGATCGATCTCGCGCGGGCGGCCAAGATCTCGGGCTCAGGCTTCGTCGGCCTGGTCGGTGAGGGAGCGGCGCTGTCCCGGGCGCTGGTGGCGTACATGCTGGACCGCCACCGTGCCGCCGGCTACCACGAGCTGGCCCTGCCCTACCTGGTCAACCCGGAGACGGCGACCGCCACCGGGCATCTGCCCCGCTTCGAAGACCAGCTCTACCTGGCCGAGCGCGACGAGCTGTATCTCATCCCTACCGCCGAGGTGCCGATCATGGGCTGGCATCGCGACGAGATCCTGGACGCCGAGGTCCTGCCGCTCCGCTACTGCGCGTACACGGCCTGCTTCCGTCGCGAGGCCGGCGCCCACGGTCGTGACACGCGGGGTCTCATCCGCGTCCACCAGTTCGACAAGGTGGAGCTGGTCAAGATCACGACGCCCGAGTCGTCGTACGACGAGCTCGAGTCGCTGACCACCGACGCCGAGGCGATTTTGCAGGCGCTGGAGATCCCGTACAGGGTCGTCCTGCTCGCGGCGGGGGACATGGGGAACGCCGCCACCAAGTCGTACGACCTGGAGGCCTGGGCGCCGGGTGTGGGGGCGTGGCTCGAGGTCTCGTCGTGCTCGAACTGCGAGGCCTATCAGGCCCGGCGGGCGAACCTGCGCTACCGGTCCGACGGCGGCACGCGCCACCCCCATACGCTGAACGGCAGCGCTCTGGCCCTGCCCAGGACGCTGATCGCGATCCTGGAGAACTTCCAGGATCCGGAGGGCAACGTCGTGGTGCCCGAAGTGGTGAGGCCGTACATGGGCGGCCAGGAAACTCTATCCCTGCCTTCTTGAGGGAGGGGAGGAGCGACGCGCGACTCGACCGTCCACCCGCGTGTCTGGCCCAGCGTGGCGATCGTGGCGACGATCGCCCTCTTCGGCGGTTACGTCTGGTACACGCGGGCGCTCGTCTCCGATATCCGGGAGGATACCGCGCTTCTCGCCACGCTGTACGCCCGCGCCCTGCGGGTCAGCTCGCCCGAGGATGCGCAGCTGCTGCTCTTCGAGGAAGTGATCCAGAGCTTCCCCTACCCGGTGATCCTGACCGATCCCGGGGGGAACCCGACCGCCGTTCGCAACCTCGACGATCTCGACGTCGATCTCGAGAGCGAGACGGGGCCCTGGTCACCCGCCGAGCGGCTGGCGCTGCGGCAGGAGGTGGCGCGGATGGATCGGATCGCGGCGCCCTACCCGGTGACCGACGAGTCCGGCAACGTGATCCAGGTCATCCACGTCAGCGAGGCGGGCACCATCACGCTGCTGCGGTATCTGCCCTACATCCAGGCCCTGGTGCTGGCCGCGGTGGCCTTGATCGCCTTCTGGCTCATCCGCTACAACCTGCGCGTCCAGCGCGGCCACATCTGGGTCGCCATGGCGCGTGAGAGCGCCCACCAGCTTGGCACGCCGATCTCCTCGCTGTACGGCTGGGTCGAGCTCCTGCGTGCCGAGCGGGCGGCGGCGGTGGTGGCCGGCCCGTCGGTCCCGGGCGGGGGGGTCGACGAGGCTGAGGCCCTGACCGCCATGGAGCAGGACATCGACCGGCTCAGCAAGGTCGCCAACCGCTTCGAGCTCATCGGTCGCCAGCCGCGCCTCGATCCCATCGACCTGCACGATCTGCTGGGCGAGGTCGAGGCGTACTTCGGGGCGCGGCTCCCGAAGCGCGGGAAGCCGATCCGGCTGGTGATGGAGCGCCTCCCCGTCCCGCCCGTCCCGGGGAACCGGACGCTTCTGGAATGGGCGCTCGAGAACCTGGTCAAGAACTCGATCGACGCGCTCGAGGGACGCGGCGGACGGATCGCGCTCCGGGTCGCCTCAGGCGAGGAGCCGGGAACGGCGATCGTAGAGGTCTCGGACGACGGGCCGGGTGTTCCATGGGCGCTCCGCAAACGGATCTTCGAGACCGGGGTCTCGACCAAGCCGCGGGGTTGGGGGGTCGGCCTCTCGCTCGCCCGGCGGATCGTCGAGGACTATCACGGGGGGAGCCTGGAGCTTGTGAGCGGGGAGGGCACCCCCGGCGCGCGGTTCCGGATCACCCTGCCGGTGGCCGAATGAAGGAGCGACTCCTGGCCTCGCTCAACCCGGCCCAGCGCACGGCGGTCGAGCACGGGCCGGGCCCGCTCCTCGTCCTGGCGGGGGCCGGCAGCGGGAAGACCCGCGTGCTGACCCACCGCGTGGCCTTCATGATCGAAGTCCACGGGGTCGAGCCCGACCGCATCCTCGCGGTGACGTTCACCAACAAGGCGGCCGGGGAGATGCGGGAGCGGATCGTCCAGCTCCTGGCCGACCGCCCGGGCGGGATCGAGGGGCTCTGGATCGGCACCTTCCACTCGGTATGCGCGCGGATCCTCCGCCGCATCGCCGACCGCTTCGACTATCCGCGTTCGTTCACCATCTACGACGGCGACGACTCGCTGCAGATCCTGAAGACGGTCATGGAGGCGATGGGCTGGGCGATCGGCTCTATGGACGCGTATGGGCTTCGGCGGCGGATCTCCGACGCCAAGAACCGCCTGCTCTCGCCGGAGGAGTACGCCGCCGCGCATCACGGTCACGTGGAGGAGGCGGTGGCCGAGGCCTATCGCCGCTACCGGCGGGTCCTCCGCGAGAACCGCGCCTTCGATTTCGACGACCTGCTCATGCAGACGGTGGTGGCCATGCGCGAGGACGAGCGGCTCCTGGAGTCGCTGCGCCGCAACTTCCACCACGTCCTGGTGGACGAGTACCAGGACACGAACCACGCCCAGTACCAGTTCGTGAAGCTGCTGACGGCCGGGCATCGCTCGATCACGGTGGTGGGGGACGACGACCAGTCGATCTACGGATGGCGGGGCGCCGACATCGAGAACATCCTCTCGTTCGAGGACGACTTTCCGGAGGCGGTCGCCATCCGCCTCGAGCAGAACTATCGATCGACCCGCACCATCCTCGAAGCCGCGCACGCGGTCGTGGAGAAGAACCGGCATCGCAAGCCGAAGAAGCTGTGGACCGAGCGCGAGGGCGGCGACCCGCTGAAGGTCTACGGGGCGGCCGATGCGGACTCCGAAGCGGCCTGGGTGGCGCGCACGATCTCCCGGCTTCAGAGCGAGGGCTACGCGCCCAGCGACGTGGCCGTGCTCTACCGCACCAACGCGCAGTCGCGGCTGATGGAGGAAGGGCTCCGCCGGCGCGGCATCCCGTACGTCATCGTCGGCGGGACCCGCTTCTACGAGCGCCAGGAGGTCAAGGACGCGATCGCCTATCTGCGGGTGCTCGTCAATCCTTCGGACGACTGGTCGCTGGGGCGCGTGCTGGGGGTCCCCAAACGCGGCATCGGGCCGGTCACCCTGCAGACGCTCGAGGCCGTCGCCGACGAGCGGGGGGTTTCGCTGTCGGCGGCGCTCGTCGATCCGGCGGTGCGTCTCCAGGTCAACGCTCCGACCGCGGCGGGGCTCGAGGAGGTGGCCGATCTGCTGCGCGAGTTCGCGCCCCGCGCGGCGGACGAGCCGGCGGCCGGATGGATCGCCGAATACCTCGAGAAGGCGGGTCTCTTCGGGCATTACCGAGCGCTCAAGGATCCGCGCCGCGAGGACCGTCTCGAGAACCTCCACGAGCTGGTGGCCGGGGTGCAGACCTTCAGCGTCGAGCGCGGGACGGGAGAGGGCGACCTGGCGGCGTTCCTGGAGGAGGTGAGCCTCCTGACCGACATCGATCAGGCCGATCTCCAGGGCGGCGTCGTCACGCTCATGACCCTCCACAACGCCAAGGGCCTCGAGTTCCCGGTGGTGTTCCTGGCTGGTTGCGAGGACGGCCTCTTCCCGCTCGCCCGCGCGCTCGACTCGCCCAAGGAGTTCGAGGAGGAGCGGCGGCTCTTCTACGTCGGTCTCACGCGAGCGCGGGACCGGGTCGTCCTCTCCTACGCCTTCGAGCGCTATCGATGGGGACAGACCTCCGCCGGCGGCCCGTCGCCGTTCCTGGCCGAGCTGCCCG
The DNA here is from genome assembly GCA_050732875.1 of Gemmatimonadota bacterium. GTDB lineage: Bacteria > Gemmatimonadota > Gemmatimonadetes > JACCXV01 > JAHWKZ01 > DASRVA01. Next base: position 28,723 of record JBOHRQ010000012.1, read on the forward strand.
ACGAGCTGGTCGACTGGGAGGAGGAGCCGCTGTCGGGATGGGGAAGCTGGGGACGGCGCGGTCGGCCGCGCGACGCGGCGGGAGCGGCCGGTCGCGGGGAAGTATCGCGCGGAATGGCGGGTGGCGCGGCGGCCTGGGACACGATCGCGGTGGACGACCCGCCTGGCGGGACGGTCGAGCCCGAGGAGATGTCCGATCTCGCCCCCGACTACCGGCGGGGCGAGCGGGTCCGGCATCGCGAGTTCGGCGGCGGCCGCATCGTCTCGGTCAGCGGCGCGGGGCGCGACCTCAAGGTCACGGTGCGCTTCGACCAGGCGGGCGAGAAGCGGCTGGTGGCGAGGTTCGCCAGGCTGGAGAAGGAATGGTGACCGGCGAGCAGGCCACCCCGGACCGCTCGGGCTATCGTGTTCGAATCGCCAGGCTGGGTCAGGAGCCGGATGACGACATGAAGTCATTCACCTCGACCGAGCGGCTCATGATGGTCTGGGATCTTACGGTGACAGCGTGGGCATTCATGAAAGGACGCGCGGTTGAACCGGGATTTCGTCGAGATGTTGTCCGCGTTGTCCGATGCGGGCGCTGAGTACCTCGTCGTCGGAGCTCACGCGATGGCGGTTCACGGGCGCCCGCGGGCTACCGGAGACCTCGATATCTGGATACGGCCGACCGAGGAGAATGCCCGGCGGGTGTGGTCGGCGCTGGGCGAGTTCGGCGCGCCGCTTCACGATCTCGAGGTGGAGGAGCTCGCATCCCCGGATCTCGTCCTCCAGATCGGTATCGCCCCGCGACGGATCGATCTCATGACGTCCCTGACCGGGATCTCGTTCGACGAGGCCTGGCCGAAGCGCGTGGTCGTGCCGATCGAGGGCGTCGACGTTCCCGTCATCGGCAAGTACGAGCTCGTCCGGAACAAGAAAGCGGTCGGCCGGCCTCGTGACGAGGCCGACGTGGCGGAGCTCCAGCAGGAGAACGGGTGATCGCCGCGGCCCTCAGCCAGGCGACCCGCCAGACGGGTCGCCCCGGAGGATCCGCCCCGCGCGATCGGCAAGAGGGACCCGCAATGTGCCACCGGGGGGGCGGACCGGGGTGGGCCGGGGTACCTTCAACCGCAACGTGCTTGAAAGGGCCTGAAGATTGCGTCATAATGGGGAGACCGTCGACGCCGATTCTCGGGACCCAACCCTACGGATCCAGTCACGAATGAGCTTCGACCAAGCGATTCGGACACTCCTGGGCACATTCGTGCTCCTCGGGTGCACCGTGGGGACAGCGTGGTCCCAGACCGGCTCCCATAGTGGGTCGAGCTTCGAGACCGGCCGGGTCGTGGGCGAGGTGTACGACAGCGAGACCCGCGAGCCGCTGGTCGGCGGCATGGTCCTGATCGAGGGCACCAACCTGGGGAACGTCACCACGGAAAGCGGCTCGTATTTCGTGGACTACGTTCCCGCCGGCCGCTACACGATCAGTGCCGAGTACCTCGGCTACGGAACGATCCGCCGGTCGCTCGACGTGTCCGCCGGGCAGACGGTGAACGTCGACTTCGCCCTCCCGAGCCAGGTCGTCCTGGCCAACGCCATCACCGCGGTCATCGAGAAGGAGCCCATCCCGCTCGAGCCGCCGGTCAAGGAGTACAAGATCACCTCGGAAGTCCAGGTGAACGTCCCCGACGCGCTCCCCGAGAAGTCGTGCCGGGCGTTGGTCACGATCCACGGATCCTACATCGTGAACGGGGAGTGGCAGCTCGCGGCCTCCGTGGGGCGCCTCCTCTGCGGCAACCAGGAGATCGTCTGCCAGCCGATCGTGGTCTACAAGGACCTGGACGAGAATGCAGCCCAGGAGGCGGCCGCGGAGGGCGAGGAGACCCAGTCGGGGGCCGAGCCCGCCGAGGAGCCGGAGCCCACCCCCGAGACCGCCGCGCGGTAGCCGCTGGCTTTCAGCGCGAGCAGATCGAGCCGCTCAGAAGGGTTCGGTCGATGTCCGCGATCCGGGTGCACCCGCAGAGCAACATCGCCTCTTCGAGCTCCCGCCGAAGGATTTCGAGAACCGCTCGAGCCCCCTCCTGCCCGGCCACCGCAAGTCCCCACAAGACGGGTCTGCCCACCAGGACCGCTGTGGCGCCGAGGGCGAGCGCCTTGAGGACGTCGCTGCCGCGCCGGATGCCGCCATCCACGAAGACTTCGCCTGACTCGTCCACCGCTTCGACGACGTGCTGGAGCGCCTCGCAGGTCGGTGGAGCGGTGTCGAGCTGCCGGCCGCCGTGGTTGGAGACGGCGACCGCGGCCGCACCGTGGTCGAAGCAGCGGCGGGCGTCGTCCCCGCGGCAGACGCCCTTGACGACGACGGGCAGTCGGGTGATTCCGCACAGCCAGTCGAGATGCGGGAAGCCGAGCGACTCCTCAAAGTGCATCCGGACGTACGCCGCGAGCCCCGAGCCCTCCACGGCGGGGAACTCACCCTTCCCGGCCGGAGCGGCGTTTTCGACCGCCAGTCCGGACGACAGGCGGAAATCGTTGCGCGCGTCCCGTTCACGAGTGCCCCAGCCGGGGGCATCGACGGTCAGCACGATCGCTTCCGCCCGGCCGCTTCGGCCCGCTCCGCCAGGCGGCGGGTCAGCTCCCGGTCCTTGTAGAAATAGAGCTGAAACCACTTGGGGCTGGCCGCTTCCTCGAAGACGTCTTCCATGACAGTGGTGGAGAGCGAGCTCAAGACCATGCAGGTTCCGACGCTGCGCGCCGCTCGGGCCATAGCCAGCTCCCCCTCCGGGCAGGCCAGCTTGTGAAAGGCGGTCGGCGCGATCATCACCGGCATCGAGATCGACCGGCCCAGCACCGTCGTCGCCAGCTCACGTGGTCCCACCCCCGCCAGCACCCGGTAGTGCAGACGGAGCCCTCTCCAAGCAGCCTCGTTTTCCTCGAGGGTGATCTCGTCGAGAGCGCCGCCGGCGTAGTAATCGAACACGTCCCTGGGCAGGCGCGTGCGTGCGGCACGGGCGTAATCAGCGACGCTGAGCAGCTCCTCGCTCATCGACCCGAGTCTAGGCTGGAGCTCCCGGAGGCGCTCCTCTTTAGCGCCACGAGGTGGGATAATCGCAAATGTCCCCCTAAGAAGTCGACCTTCGTGATCATCGGTCTCAGCTTTGAAGTGAGACGCTCGACTTCTGTCACAAGAGCCTGTCAACGCGCTTCGATCGAACCGATATCGCAGCGTCGTCCACTACCGGTGAGCTGACGCATCATGTTGGCCTGGTCACGCGCTTCACACCGGCCGAGCGCCGAGACGCCGGGCCCGACCTGCGGATGACCAGCATTGATGGCCGGGCTGAAGCTTGCTGGCAGGTGCGACTGGGTCGCGGCACCGAAGTTATAGGCCAAGGGCAAGAGCTGTGGATCGCGATCGATGATGTTGCCCGCGACGATGTCGGTCACGGTGCACTCGTCAGCGTTCTGAATGAGGTTGTAGCCGTACGAGGTGACCCGGCCCGTACAGTCGTTGGCCGCGCCGCCGCGTGTGTTTCCAGCGATGATTGTGTTGCTCAGCGTGATTCTTGTACTCCCGTCCACGGAGAGAAGACCACCGCTGCTCTGTGCATCGCCGCGTGCATTCGAGGAGTTGTTGTAAATCGTCACGTTGTTGAAGTGCGCGGTCCCGACGTTGATGATCCCGCCGGTCCCACGCGTAGTGCTGCCCGCCGAATTGCCACTGATGGTGCTGTTGGAGACTGTAATTCGACCGAAGTTATAGATCCCTCCGCATCGATTGGAGCGATTCGAGTCGATCGTGCTCCTGTCGATCGTGAGGGTCCCCGACGCCTGAACGTAGATACCGCCGGCAAATGCGCCCGTGGCCCTGTTGTCCGACACAGAGCTGTCGATCAGGAGCAGGCGGCCGTCTTCCAAGTGGATTCCGCCGCCGCCGGTATACGCTTCGTTGTCATCGATGACGACGTTGGTTAGCGAAACGAACGCACGGTTTCTGATGTAGATCGCGCCGCCGGAACTCACGTCCGGACCACCGTTGATGATATTCAGATCGGTCAGCCAAGCTAAGGATCCGTCGAAGTGAAATACGCGTCCGCCCCGGTCCGTCCCGTCGATGACGGTCTGCGTCGCGCCCGATCCCGTCATCCTCACGCCATCCGTGACGTGGAGATGATCGAGGAGCGTCAACCGATGGGTTCTGGGACCGAGCAGGATCGTGCTCTCGCCGATCAGTGCGTTGCTTTCCTGAATGGCCGCCCGCAGCGTGCACGGGCCGCCCGGGAGTGTAGACCTGCACAGCCCGTCTCCGGCGTTGTCGTCCACGGCGTCGTCGCCAGACGTCACTTCGAAGAAGCCTGGGGACCCAGGCCGAGGAAAACACGCGGTTGAGGCGAAGGCGCACGCGAGCAGGATAGCGATCGTCAGGCTTGATGCTTCCGCTTGAACCAGGCTATTCGGGGGTGACTCCGGCAGATCTTCCATCTTTTTGTCGGGAAGTCCATTGTAGGTGACTCGGGAGTTCAAAGACGGCAGAGCTTCGCGCCTCCAGCGGCTTGCCTTCAACCGCTGCTTGGCACGCACCACGTCTCGACGCAACTTGCCATACACTGGCACCGGCTCCCGCAGCCGGGCGCACGCTGGTCTGGGGGCTGAGTTCCTCGAGGCCGTGGACGTCAATCTGAACCAGATCATCCGCTTCCCCCACGGAGGTGTGTCTGTCCCCGCGTAACTGCCGACCTGCCCGTGCGACGCCCGCCAGCGGTGATCAGTCACGCCGCCGCAGCGACAGTATGCACTAATGTTATCAGGGTTGCGGGAGCGGCACCCATTCCACTGGGGTCAGCGCCCGCTGACCGGCGCGCGTGGAACCCCTTCCCTATCTTCTCCCGCAATGTCGATCGGTGCCGAGGACGTCCGTCACATCGCCCGCCTGGCGCGGCTCGAGCTATCGGAAGCGGAGATCCAGCGCTTCCGCCAGGAGCTGTCGACGATCCTGGAGTACGTCGGGCAACTCGAGGAGCTGGAGGCCGGGAGCGCGGCCGGGCCCGAGCCCCCTGACCAGCCGCTCCGCGAGGACCGCGTGGAGCCCTGGCCGGACCCGGCCTGGTTCCTCTCGCAGGCCCCTTCGCGGGACGGGCTCTTCAGCGTGCCGCGGGTGGTCGAGTGAGCGCCGCCGCCGACCGCCGTACGGCGACGGAGATCGCCCGCTCCGTGGGCGCCGGGGAGACGAGCGCTCGCGAGATGGTCGGGGCCGCGTTGGAGCTGGCGGCGTCCGACCGGCTTCACGCCTTCCTCTCCCTGCGCGGTGAGCAGGCTCTCGAGGAGGCCGAGGCCGTTGACCGGCGGGTGGCCGCGGGCCAGCGGCCGCCGCTGGCGGGGGTTCCGATCGCCGTCAAGGACAACATCGCCGTGGCCGGCGGGCCCACGACCTGCGGCTCCCGTCTCCTCGAGCCCTACGTGTCGCCGTTCGACGCGACCGCCGTGGCCCGGCTCCGCGAGGCGGGGGCGGTCGTGGTGGGGAAGACCAACCTGGACGAGTTCGCGATGGGCTCCTCCACCGAGAACTCGGCCTTCGGGCCGACCTCGAACCCGGTAGATCCCGAGCGTGTGGCCGGCGGGTCCTCGGGCGGCTCGGGGGCCGCGGTGGCGGCCGGCTACACACCGGTCGCGCTGGGCAGCGAGACCGGCGGCTCGGTCCGGCAGCCGGCCGCCTTCTGCGGCGTGGTGGGGGTCAAGCCGACCTACGGCCGGGTCTCCCGCTACGGCCTGGTCGCCTTCGGCTCGTCGCTGGACCAGATCGGGACGGTCGGCCGGACGGTCGAGGACGCCGCCCGGATCCTGGAGGCGATCGCCGGCTCCGATCCGCGGGACGCGACCACGCTGCCGGACGCGGCGGGAAGCCTGGCCGACGGGCTGGACGAGGCCGGGCCGGACGGGCTCCGGATCGGCTGGCCCGGCGAGTACTTCGGCGAGGGGCTGGACGCGGAGATTCGCGCGGCCTGCGAGCGGGCGCGCGACGGGCTGGAGTCGGCCGGGTCCGAGATCGTCGAGATCTCGCTCCCGCACGCACCGTACGGGGTGGCCGTCTACTACATCGTGGCGATCGCCGAGGCGTCCTCGAACCTGGCCCGCTACGACGGGGTCCGGTACGGCCATCGAGCGGCCGGGGCCAGCGATCTCCAGGACATGTACACCCGGACCCGGGCAGCCTTCGGCGCCGAGGTGAAGCGCCGGATCATGCTCGGGACCTACGTGCTCTCGGCCGGCTACTACGAGGCCTTCTACGGCAAGGGGAGCGCCGTGCGGGCGCGGATCCGCGCCGACTTCGACGCCGCCTGGGAGCGGGTCGACGCCGTGCTCACGCCGACCACCCCGACGCCCGCCTTCCGGCTGGGGGAGAAGGTGGAGGATCCGCTCGCCATGTACCTCAACGACATCTATACGGTGACCGCGAATCTGGCGGGGATCCCGGCCGTATCGGTCCCCTTCGGCAGGACCGCCGCAACGGATGGCCGCCCGGAGCTCCCGATCGGCGTCCAGCTCATGGGGCCGCCGCGCGCCGAACGTTCGCTGTTCGAGCTGGCGCGCTTCCTGGAGCGGGAGGCCGCCTGATGGCCGAAGCGACCGCCCTTCGGGGGCTGGAGGCGATTCTCGAGCGCTACGAGCCGGTGATCGGCCTCGAGGTGCACGTCCAGCTCGCCACCGCGAGCAAGATCTTCTGCGCCTGCTCGACCCGCTACGGCGCGCCGCCCAACACCCAGGTCTGTCCGGTCTGCCTGGGCTATCCGGGCACGCTACCCGTGCTCAACCGCCGGGTGGTCGAGCTGGCGGTGACGGCGGCGCTGGCGCTGGGCTGCGAGATCCGGGAAACCTCGGTGTTCGCCCGCAAGCACTACTTCTATCCGGACCTCCCGAAGGGCTACCAGATCTCCCAGTACGACCGCCCGCTGTCGACCGGCGGCCGTCTGGAGATCCGGCTCGATGAGGGCGGGCCCAAGGAGGTGGGGATAACACGCCTCCATCTCGAGGAGGATGCCGGCAAGTCGATGCACGGTCCCGAAGGCACGCTCGTCGACTTCAACCGCTGCGGCACCCCGCTCGTCGAGATCGTGAGCGAGCCCGACCTCCGGAGCCCGCGCGAGGCCTTCATCTACCTGTCGACGCTCAAGCGGGTCCTGCAGTACCTGGACGTCTCCGACTGCAACATGGAGGAGGGAAGCTTGCGCTGCGACGCCAACGTCTCGATCCGCCCGCGGGGCGAGACGCTGCTCGGGACGAAGACCGAGGTCAAGAACGTGAACTCGTTCCGCTACGTGGAGGACGCCCTGACGTTCGAGATCCGGCGCCAGGCGGAGCTCCTGGAAGCCGGCCGGGCGGTCGTCCACGAGACGCTTCTCTGGGACAGCGCGCGCGGCGAGGCGCGCCCGATGCGGTCGAAGGAGATGTCGCACGACTACCGCTACTTCCCCGAGCCCGACCTGGAGCCGCTGGTCGTGTCGGCCGCGACGGTCGAGGCGATCCGGGGCGGGCTGCCCGAAGGCCCAGCGGCGCGGGCCCGTCGCTTCGTCGAGCAATACGGCCTTCCCGACTACGACGCCGGCGTCCTGACCTCGACCCGCGGCATGGCCGACTACTTCGAGGCGGTGGCGGAGCGCTTCGGCGACGGTAAGGAAGTGTCGAACTGGCTGATGGGGGAGGTCCTGCGGCTCGCCAACGAGCGCGGGGAGGAGGTGCGCCTCGGGCCCGATCCGAGGCCCCTGTCTCCGGAGCATCTGGAGGCGCTCCTGCGGCTCAAGTCCGACGGGACGATCTCCGGCAGCGCCGCCAAGGAGGTCCTGGCGGCGGTCGTGGAAACCGGCCGCGATCCGGTCTCGATCGTCGAGGAGCGGGGGCTGGGGCAGGTATCGGACGCCGACGCGCTCGAGACCGAGGTCCTGGCCGTTCTCGAAGCCCACCCCGTGGAGGTCGCCGCGTACCGGGCAGGCAAGGATGGGCTGATCGGCTTCTTCGTGGGCCAGGTCATGCGCCGCACGAAGGGGAAGGCCAATCCCAAGCTCGTGAACGAGTTGCTGCGGGACCGCCTCTAGCGATTTCTGCTGTTGTGGAGCCCTCGCGAGTGGTTCCCTAGCTCGCCGCGGACGCCGGGCGAGCGCCGCTGAAGGCGGCCCAGAAGCCGGCCTGGCTCTCCACGTCGTGACCATTTCCCTCCGCGGAACGCGCCGGCCAGTCGGGATCGGGGAAGAAGACCGCCGCCAGCATCTCCATTTCCTCGGGCGGAATCGGCCGCGTCTTCACGAGGCGCGCTGCATCCTCGATCGAGATCGACGAGAGGGGCGCGGTGGCCAGCTCGCGGCCGACTTCCCGCCGCGCGGTCCGGAACGACTCCCGGCGCATCTTCTTGGCGAGCGCCAGGCGCTCGCTGCCGGTCGGGTCCATCTTCTGCGAGAGGCTCTCCGCTCCCAGCCGCAGCATGTCTTCCACGTAGGCGATCGACAGGCGGGAGAGCCGGTCCACCCGCTCGGACGACAAGTCCCAGCGGGAGCGATCGGCCATCCGCACCCAGAGCGTGTTCCAGCGCTCCCGGTTCGAGAGGTGGATGATCTGCTGGTAGATCCGCTTGTTGGTCTGAAAGGAGAAGAACGCCTGCGTGATGACCCGCTCGAGGAGCGCGTCGGCTTCCTCGTGATCGCTCGTAACGATCTCCCGCGCCAGCCGCAGGAAGTCCTCGCCCGTCTCGGAGTCGAAGCGGTACTCCCAGTAGGTGTGCCCGAGCCGGGTGGCGTGGGGGGTGGCGGCGAGCTGGCGGGGGACGAAGACGTTGTGGGCGATCGTGTCGGCGGCGAGATGGCTGAGGTAGCCGAGCGCGAACGCCTGCTGGGGCGGGGTCTCCGAATGGTCCAGGATGGTGAACCCGACCTCCCAGTTATGGCAGTGCCGGGCGTAATCGACGTAGCGCTGACCCAGCGCGATGTCCGCCGCCAGGTTCCCGTACAGATACTGCCAGGGATACGACTTCAGCAGCTCGCGCACGAGGACCGGCAGGACCGCCAGGTTCTCCAGGATCCGCGAGCCGATGAAGGCGTGGGTGGGCGGGCCCCACGCCCAGGCCGCCTCGGGGGTGGCGAGCAGGAGCGCGACCGAAACGCTGATCGTGGCGAGGAAAAGGATCAGCGGAACAGACCCCGCTTTCTGCGGTTCAGGCGCTTCTCGATTCCCTTGAGCTCTTCGGCGGCTGTCTCCCGGATCGAGCGGACGCCTTCCTCGACGGCGGCGGAGATCTCCTCGCCGAGCTCTCCCAGACGCACCTCGGCGTCTTCCCGCCACTCGTTCCCGCTCTCGCGGATCGACTCGGCGGCCTTTTCGAACCGCTTGCCGGCGTCCTTGCGGACACGCTTGCTTTTCTTGCGCACGTCCTTGCGCAGGTCCGGGCCCGCCTGAGGCGCCAGGAGCAAGGCCACTCCCGCTCCGAACAGCGCGCCGAGTACGAACACCGCCGAAAAGTCGACGGCTCCGGTGTCTCGCTGGCTCATCATTGTCCTCCGATCATCTCCCGGGTCGCTGAGGTCCGAGACCTCTCGAGCGACCCGACGATTTCTCATCAGCGTCTCGATTTAACCGTCGATCCCCGCCGCCTACCAATATCGCGCCAGGAACCGCCTCGCGCCGGAAAGGGTCGCCACCGACTTGAGCAGCGGCTTCTGCACCTCCCCCTGCACGACCTCGACCAGCGCCGCCAGATCGTCGATCCGCTTGCTGACCCGGTCCACGGAGGAGCCGACCCGGTTGACCTCCCGCTTGGCGGTGGCGGACATCTCCTGGATATCGTCGGCCACGGTCTGAGCGCGGAAGAGGATGGGGTCGACCTTCACCCGTACCTCGTCCAGCGTGCCCTTCATGTGCTTGGCCGAGCGCTTCACGTCGAGCGCCACGGGAATCCCGACGAAGATCAACACCAGGGTGAGGATCAGGAAGAACCCGGCGATGACCCAGAGCGCGATGGTATTCCAGAGCGCGTATTCCATGAGACCCTTCCGGCTGGAGCTCCGCCCCTGCGACCCTCGTTGCCTCCGCCATTCCTCCCCCACCGAGAAGAGGAGATCGGAGACAGGAGCACAATTATACATCCGCTGGGGCGTCGCGCTGTAAGACAGGTTGCCCCGGCGGGCGAAAAGAGTGGCAAAGCGGGTGGAATATACGCAAGATGCCCTCGGGATCGCGACCCCGCGCCCCCAACGGGCCGGGGTTTGCCCGCCGGCCGGCCGCCGGGTAAGGTAGATGCCATGCAGGTCGACCGCCTGACCCAGCGCCTCCAGGAGGCCTTCGCGGCCGCCCAGGGCGAGGCGCGGAAGAACGGCAATCCCGAGATCGCGAGCGAGCACCTGGCGCAGGCCCTCCTCGGCCAGGAAGGCGGGCTCCTGCCGACCCTTCTGGGACGGCTCGGCGTAGAGACCGTCTCGACCACCCGCCGCATCGACGACGCGGTCGGGAAGCTGGCCAGGGTGTCGGGCGGGTCCGAGCCGCGCGTCGGGCGCGAGATCTCGCGGCTCATCGACCGCGCGGAGTCCGCCCGCGACGAGCTGCAGGACGAGTACACGTCGATCGAGCACGTCCTGCTGGCCTGGGTCGACACCGGCATCGGCGCGCTGGGCGGGATCCTGAAGACCGCTGGCGTCGGTCGCGACGACGTCCTCAGGATCCTGCGCGAGGTGCGCGGCAGCCAGCGCGTGACCGATCCCAATCCCGAGGACAAGTACCAGGCGCTGGAGCGCTACGGCCGTGACCTGGTCCAGCTCGCCCGCCGCGGCAAGCTGGATCCGGTGATCGGGCGCGACGAGGAGATCCGGCGCACGATGCAGGTCCTGGCGCGGCGGACCAAGAACAACCCGGTGCTGATCGGCGAGCCCGGTGTGGGGAAGACCGCCATCGTCGAAGGACTGGCCCAGCGGATCGTGGCCGGGGACGTCCCCGAGAGCCTCCAGGACAAGCGCCTGATCCAGCTGGACGTAGGAGCGATGGTGGCCGGAGCCAAGTACCGCGGGGAGTTCGAGGAACGGTTCAAGGCCGTGCTGAAGGAGATCACCGAGTCCGAGGGCGAGATCGTCACCTTCATCGACGAGCTCCACACGCTGGTCGGCGCCGGCGGGGCGGAGGGAGCGGTCGACGCCTCGAACATGATCAAGCCGCCGCTTGCCCGCGGGGAGCTGCGGATGATCGGCGCCACGACCCTCGACGAGTACCGGAAGCACATCGAGAAGGACGCCGCCCTCGAGCGTCGCTTCCAGCCGGTCTTCGTCGGAGAGCCCTCGGTCGAGGACACGATCGCGATCCTGAGGGGGCTGAAGGAGCGCTACGAGGTCCATCACGGGGTCCGCATCACCGACGGCGCGCTGGTGGCCGCGGCCACCCTGGCCGACCGCTACATCGGCGACCGCTTCCTGCCCGACAAGGCGATCGATCTGGTCGACGAGGCCGCATCGCGCCTGCGCATGGAGATCGACTCGATGCCGATCGAGATCGACGTCATCGAGCGCCGGATCACCCAGCTCGAGATCGAGAGGCGGGCGCTCTCGAAGGAGGACGATCCGGCGGCGCAGGACCGTCTGGAAAGGATCGAGCGGGAGCTGGCCGACCTGCGCGAGGAGGCGGACGCGCTGCGCGCCCGATGGCAGGAGGAGAAGGCGGAGATCCAGGCCATCCGCGAGCTCAAGGAGCGGATCGAGAACACCAAGGCGGCCGCCGAGCAGGCGCGGCGGGTGGGTGATCTGGGCAAGGCGGCCGAGCTCCAGTACGGGACGCTGGCCGAGCTGGAGAAGGAGCTCCGTGAGCGTGACCTAGAGCTGGCCGAGACTCAGGCCCAGGGGCGGATCCTGAAGGAGGAAGTGGACGAGGAGGACATCGCCGAGGTGGTCGCCCACTGGACCGGGATCCCGGTCTCGCGCCTGGTGGAGGGGGAGCGCGAGAAGCTGCTTCGCATGGAGGATCGCCTCCACCGGCGCGTGGTGAGCCAGGACGAGGCGATCCGCGCCGTGGCCGACGCTGTACGCCGGGCCCGGGCGGGCCTCCAGGATCCGAACCGGCCGATCGGGAGCTTTTTGTTCCTGGGGCCCACGGGGGTCGGCAAGACCGAGCTCGCCCGCGCCCTGGCCGAGTTCCTGTTCGACGACGAGGACGCCATGGTGCGGATCGACATGTCGGAGTACATGGAGCGCCACGCCGTGGCGCGGCTGATCGGCGCCCCGCCGGGGTACGTGGGCTACGAGGAGGGCGGCCAGCTCACCGAAGCGGTTCGCCGGCGCCCGTACGCGGTGCTGCTGCTGGACGAGATCGAGAAGGCCCATCCCGAGGTGTTCAACATTCTGCTGCAGGTGCTGGACGACGGGCGGCTGACCGACGGCCAGGGCCGGACGGTCGACTTCACCAACAGCGTCGTCATCATGACCTCGAACGTCGGAAGCCAGTACATCAGCGAGGAGCAGGACGAGGCCCGGATGCGGAACAAGGTGCTGGACGCCCTTCGCGAGCAGTTCCGGCCAGAGTTCCTGAACCGCGTCGACGAGGTGGTGATCTTCCACCGGCTGACGCCCGATGATCTGCGCGCCATCGTGGACGTGCAGCTGCGCCGGCTGGAGCGGGTGCTGGCCGGACGCGGGCTGTCGATCGAGCTCTCCGACGCGGCCAAAGGCTACCTCGCCGAGCGCGGCTTCGATCCCATCTATGGGGCGCGGCCCCTGAAGCGGGTGATCCAGACGGATCTCATGAACCCCCTCGCGATGGGGCTGCTGGAGGGTTCGCTCATGGAGGGGGATCACGTCGTCGTGGATCTCGCGGAAGACGGCGCATCGCTGGCCTTCCGCAGCGCGGAGGCTCCCGTGCTCGAGCCGGAGCCTGCCGAAACCTGATCCGTGCCGGCCGACTTGCTGCGGGTCCCTACGATCCTGGGTCGGAGCCCCATCCACGGGATCGGAGTGTTTGCAGCCGATCGCATCCCGAAGGGCACCGAGGTGTGGCGGTTCTCCCCCGGGTTCGATCTGGACCTCGATCCGTCCATCGTCGAGGGCTTCCCGAAGCACACCCGGGATTGGTTCGCCCACTTCGGCTACGTGGACTTCCATCTCGACCGGCTGATCGTCTGCCTCGACAACGCGCGCTTCATCAACCACAGCGCTGACCCGAACCTCGAGTCGGACTACGGGCGGGATCGATACGGTCCCGATTACGCGGGGCGGGATATCGGGGCGGGAGAGGAGCTGACCGCCGACTACTCGGAGTTCGAGAAGGCCTCGGGTGCGAACCGCAGCCTGTGAGGCGAGGGGGTCCTGCTACTCCCCGGCGGCGGCTTCGCCGGGCGAACCGGCCAGATCGCCGATTCCTTCGTCGCGCGGCCCCGCGACCTCGACCAGCACTCCGTGGGTGAAAAGAGGATGGAAGAAGGCGATCTCCCGGCCCTCGGATCCCATCCGGGGGGCTTCCCCGACCGTCTCGACGCCGTGCTCGATGCCGGCCAGAATGGCACCTCGCACGTCGGGGACGTCGAAGGAGACGTGATGCAGTCCCTCGCCGTGCTTGTCCAGGAACCGTCCGATGGGAGTGTCGGTGTCGAGGGGCTCGAGGAGCTCGATCTCCCCGCCGTCGAAGGGGATGAGCGCGACCTTCACGCCTTCGGAGGCGATCTCCTCGATGCCCCGTACTTCGAGGCCCAGCACCTCTTCGTAGAAGACGCGGGCATCGTAGATCGACCGGACCGCGATGCCGATGTGGGCGAGCTGGACCTTCACGACCTGGATCGTCCTCCGGAGCCGGAATGCGGAGCGCGAGAGGTGCGTATAACCAGTTGACATCGAGTTTTAGGAGCCGGTATTATAGCCCCTTCGCCAACCCTCCGTCGAGCGCGACGGAAACGATTCCACGGAGATCGGATCATGTCATCCAATCATCGCATACAGGTCGTCACCGACGACAACTTCGATGCCGAGGTCAAGCGGTCGGACCGGCTGACGCTGGTGGATTTCTGGGCCGAGTGGTGTGGGCCCTGCAAGATGATCGCCCCCACCATCGACGAGCTGGCCGAGCAGTACGACGACAAGCTCAAGGTCTGCAAGCTGGACGTCGATTCCAACCAGCGCACCGCCCAGGAGTACGCGGTACGATCCATCCCCAGCCTGCTGTTCTTCAAGGGCGGGGAGGTCGTGGACACGGTCGTCGGCGCGGTCAGGAAGCAGCGACTCGAAGAGGTCATCGAGGCCCATATTTAGTGTCCGGTCGCACTGATGCGGTCGGGTTCCCCGTAGAGCATCCCACGCAAACGGGCAGGGCTCGCCACCGAACCATCGGCGGCGAGCCTTTTTCGATTCGGTAGCGCCGTGCCGGACTGGCTGCAGAACGCCTTCGTCCGTCTCCTCGATCCCATCGTGGCAGCGCTCGTGCGCGCCGGCATCCATCCCAACGTCATCAGCACGGCCGGCTTCCTGATCACGCTGGGGGCGGCGGCGATCGTGTTCTCCCGCCATCTCTTCGTCGGTGTGGTCGTGTTCCTGATCGGCGGCCTGATGGACATCCTGGACGGCAACGTCGCCCGCCGCTCGGGGCTGGCATCCAAGTTCGGGTCGTTCTACGATTCCACGCTCGACCGAGTCTCCGAGATCGTCTTTTACTTCAGCCTGTACGCCTTCTTCCGCCCGCTGGATCGATTCTGGTGGGTGGGCTACGTCGTGATCACGGCCATGGTGGGGTCGTTGATGGTGTCGTACACCCGGGCGCGTGCGGAGGCGCTCGGGGTGGAGTGCACGGTGGGCCTGATGCAGCGTCCCGAGCGGATCGTGGCCATCGGGCTGGGCGGACTGCTGACCCCGGTAGCTGCGATGATCGATCCGGCGTGGGAGTACTGGCCCTTGCTGGTGGCCCTTGGCCTGATCGCCGTGCTGGCCAACCTCACCGCTCTCGAGAGAATCTATTCGGTTTATCAGGTCGCCCACGGCGTGCCGCTCGAAGCGGCCCCCGGGGTGGACGAGGAGAAAGGAATCAAGCCATGAGCGAACAGACGGAGCGGGGCCCGAAGCCCCTTCCGCAGGTGAAGCCGGCGCCCACGAAGATCGATCCGCCGGGCGGCAGGCTGGGCGTACTGCTGCCCGGGCTGGGAGCGGTGGCGACCACCTTCATCGCCGGCGTGGAGGCGGTGCGCCGGGGAACGGGGAAGCCCTTCGGCTCCCTCACCCAGATGGGAACGATCCGCCTGGGCGGCCGGCCGGAGAGGCGGGTTCCCAGGATCGCGGACTTCGTGCCGCTGGCCGAGCTCGACCAGCTCGTGTTCGGCGGCTGGGACGTGTTCCCCGACACGGTCTACGAATCGGCTATGAGGGCGGGCGTGCTGGAGCGCGCCCAGGTGGAGGAGCTCAAGGAGTTTCTGCACGCCATCGAGCCCATGCCGGGCGCCTTTGATCAGCGCTACGTCAAGAAGCTGAACGGCACCCACGTCATCGAGAGCCGCAAAAAGCGCGACTGGGCGAACCGGCTCATCGAGGACATCCGGCGCTTTGGCGACGAGCACGGGTGCGATCGCATGGTCATGGTGTGGTGCGGGTCGACCGAGGTGTTCCTGAAGCCGGGTGCGGTCCACGCCTCGCTGGAGGCCTTCGAGAAGGGGCTGGACCAGGACGACGACGCCATCCCGCCCTCCATGGTCTATGCCTACGCAGCCCTGAAGTGCGGGATCCCGTATGCCAACGGCGCCCCCAACCTGTCGGTCGACGTCCCGGCGCTCCTGGATCTGGCCGACCAGCAGGGGGTCCCTATCGCCGGTAAGGACTTCAAGACCGGTCAGACGCTCATGAAGACGATCCTGGCGCCGGGGTTCAAGGCGCGCATGATCGGCATCCGCGGCTGGTATTCGACCAACATCCTGGGGAATCGGGACGGCGAGGTCCTGGACGACCCCGAATCGTTCAGGACCAAGGAGGAGTCGAAGCTGGGGGTGCTCGACTTCATCCTTCAGCCGGAGCTCTACCCGGATCTCTACGGCGACATCTCGCACGTCGTCAGGATCAACTACTACCCGCCGCGCGGCGACAACAAGGAGGGCTGGGACAACATCGACATCTTCGGATGGCTCGGCTATCCGATGCAGATCAAGATCGACTTCCTGTGCCGCGACTCGATCCTGGCCGCCCCGATCGTGCTGGATCTGGTGCTGTTCCTGGACCTGGCCCGGCGGGCAGGCATGGCAGGCATCCAGGAGTGGCTCTCCTTCTACTGGAAGAGCCCCATGCACGGGCCCGGGCTGTATCCCGAGCACGACCTCTTCATCCAGCTTATGAAGCTGAAGAACACGCTGCGGCATCTGATGGGGGAGGCGCAGATCACGCATCTGGGGCTCGAGTATTACGAGGACTAGCCTGGTCCTTCCTCAGCGCTGGAATCTCTCCCGGGCCCTGATGCCGTTCCTCGGTGTTCTCCTGAGCACAACCGCATTATGGGCACAGGAGGATCCCAGCCCGGAGTGGGGGCTTCCGTCGGTGCCCGTCGACGGCTACGAGCGCCGGCGTGCGGTCGACGTGCTCCACTACGAGATCGCCATCCACCTGCCCGACTCGGGCCGGTCGATCGCCGGGCGGACGGAGATCCTCTACGAAGTGGTAGCCACGCTCGACTCGCTGGCGCTCGATTTCGGCGGCCTCCAGGTCGACAGCGTGCGCGTGGACGACCACAAGGCCGCTTTCCGCCATCAAGGGGAGCGGCTCGTGATCGAGACCCCGCCCACCGCGGCCGGCGCCCGCCGGGAGGCCGCCGTCTGGTATCACGGTGCCCCCGCGGACGGCTTGATCCTGGGACCCAACCGCCACGGCGACTTCGTGGTCTTTGCCGACAACTGGCCCGACCGCGCGCGCTATTGGTTTCCGGGAATCGATCACCCGTCCGACAAGGCGACCGTCCGCTTCGAGGTGACGGCGCCGTCCCGGATGGAGGTCGTGGCCAATGGATACCGGAGGGAGCGTGCCGAGCTGGAGGGCGGCCTCGCCCGGACCCGCTGGGTGGAGACGGCCGAGATCCCGACCTACTGCATGGTGATCGGAGCCGCCGACTTCGCGATCACCCGGGCCGGCGAGGCGGCCGGAATCGAGGTCACCCACTGGACCTACCCGGCCGACTCGGCGGCGGGCGAGCTGGCGTTCGCCCGCTCGGTCGAGATCGTGGCTTTCTACGATTCGCTGTTCGGGCCATTCCCGTACGAGAAGCTGGCCCATGTGCAGTCCGCCACGCGCTATGGCGGGATGGAAAACGCGGCGGCGATCTTCTACGGCGAGGATGCGATCGGCGAAGCCAGCCTCGATCAAGACATGGCGGGTCGCGCGGCCGGCGTGCCGGGCGTGGACGACCTCACCGGGCTGGTCGCCCACGAGACCGTCCACCAGTGGTTCGGCGACGCGGTCACCGAGGCCGACTGGCGGCACCTCTGGCTGTCGGAGGGGTTCGCCACCTACTTCGCGGCTGTCTTCTTCGAGCTCCATGGCGGAGGTGCGGGCCGGGGGCCGTCCGAGCTGGCGCGCCGGATGCGCGGCATGGCGGACGAGGTGATCGCCCTCTATGTCGAGAATCCCGAGCCCGTCTACGGCGAGGAGCCGCGCGAGTACGAAAGCCTGCTGACCGCCAACAACTACCAGAAGGGCGCCTGGGTGCTCCACATGCTCCGCCGGCAGGTGGGCGCCGAGGCGTTCTTCGACACGATCCGCCGCTACTATGCCGCTCTCCGCGACGGCACCGCGTGGACGGCGGACTTCGAGCGGATCGTCGAGGACGTCTCCGGCCAGGACCTGGGCTGGTTCTTCGCCCAGTGGCTGAACCGGGCCGAGCTTCCCGAGCTTTCGGCAGCCCCGGTGGGGGAGGGCTCCACCCGCGTCGTGCTGCGGCAGCTCCAGCGCGGCGATCCCTTTCGTCTGGACGTCGATCTCGTGATCGGCTGGCCGGGTGGAAGCCGCCGCGAGCGCGTGAGGCTGACCGGACGCGAGACCACGGTGGAAGTCGCGGCACCGGCCCCGGTCGAGTCGATCACGATCGACCCGGACGAGTGGCTCCTGTTTCTGCAGGCCGTGGAAGGACGGGCGCCGATCGAACCGCTCGGCCCGGATCGTGCGTATGGTGCGTCGTCGGGCGAGGTCGGCGGGCCCCCACCGGCTCCCCGGGCGGCGCCGGCCAGGCATCCCGGCGGATGAGCCTTGCCCTTCGCGGTACCCTCATCACCTTCGAGGGCGGCGAGGGGGGCGGAAAGTCGACCCAGGCCGACCTCCTCGGAACCTGGCTGCTCGAAAAGGGCTATCAGGTAGTGGTCGCCCGTGAGCCGGGGACCACGCAGGTGGGCGAGATGGTCCGCCAGATCCTGCTCGAGGAAGCCCCGGACCACCTGGCCGCCGAAGCCGAGCTCGCGCTCTACGTCGCCGCGCGGGCCCAGCTGGTGGCCGAGGTCGTCCGCCCGGCGCTCGCGGCGGGCCGGGTGGTCGTGCTCGATCGGTTCGGCGACAGCTCGGTGGCCTACCAGGGCTACGGTCGGGAGCTGGGGCCGGACCGGGTGAAGGTGATGAACCGCTGGGCGACCGGCGGAATCGAGCCCGATCTGACGATCCTGGTGGACGTGGCGGCCGACGTGGAGGCGGATCGGTTGGCGGGACGGCCCCGCGACCGCCTCGAGCGGGCCGGGCGCTCGTTCCACGACCGGGTGCGCGAGGGCTACCGCGAGCTGGCGGGGAAGGAACCCGACCGATTCCTCGTAGTAGACGCCGGGCGCCCGATCGACGAGATTCAAGGGGCGATCCGGGAGCGGGTGGGGAAGCTGCTCGCCCAATGACGCTGGCCAAGGAAGGAATCGCGATGATCAGAAAGCGTTTCGGCACCTTCTTCATCCTGCTGTTCTTCCTGGCCGTCCTGACCGGTGGCGTCATCTACGACGACCTGTCGGCCTCGAACGGGGACGACCCGTACCGAGCGATCAAGCTGCTCAACGAGGCCATCCACCAGGTCTCCGACAAGTACGTCGATCCCATCCCTTCCGACAGCCTCTACATGCGGGCGCTCGAGGGCATGCTGATGTCGCTCGACCCGTACTCGCAGCTCCTCAGCCCGACCGAGTACAACGACCTGCGGATCCACACCCAGGGGAACTACGAAGGGCTCGGGATCCGGATCGACATCGTGGACAACATCCTCACCGTGATCTCGCCTATCGAGGGGACGCCGGCCTACCAGGCGGGGCTTCGGGCGGGCGACCGGATCGTGGCCGTGGACGGCGGGACGACCGAGGGGTGGAGCGAGGAGAAGGCGGTTCAGGAGCTGCGCGGCCCCGAGGGGTCGACCGTCACCCTGACGATCGCCCGGGAAGGGCTGGACGAGCCGTTCGAGGCCGAGATCACCCGCAAGGCGATCAAGCTCTCGGCGGTGCCGTACGCTTTCATGCTGAACGACGGAATCGGCTACGCGCGGTTCACCCAGTTCTCCGAGCACGGCCGCGACGAGCTGAGGAACGCAATCCGCGACCTCGAGCGCGAGGGGATGCGGGCCCTCGTCCTGGACGTCCGACAGAATCCGGGCGGACTCCTGGATCAGGCGATCGAAGTGTCCGATCTGTTCCTGCCGAAGGGCGTGGAGATCGTCGCCACGAAGGGACGCCTCGAGGACAGCGACCGGACCTACTCGGCGCGCGACAACGACGACTTTTCGGTCCACCCGATGGTGCTCCTCATCGACAACGGCTCCGCGTCGGCGACCGAGATCCTGGCCGGGGCGCTCCAGGACCACGATCGGGCGCTGATCGTCGGCGAGACATCGTGGGGCAAGGGGCTGGTCCAGAGCCTCTTCTCCCTGGACGACGGGTACTTCCTCAAGCTGACCACGGCGCGGTACTACACGCCCAGCGGCCGCAGCATCCAGCGCGAGAACGGGATCGACGAGCGGCTCGCCGGGCTGGCGCAGGCGGCCCCCAGCGAGGCCGGCGTCCTGGAGGTGGATTCCAGGGAGGCCATCCCCGACAGCCTCGTCTACGACACCGACATGGGTCGCACCGTCTACGGCGGAGGCGGCGTCATGCCGGACGTGGTCGTGCAGGCCGAGAAGCTGAGCGAGCTGTCGACCCAGCTGCTGCAGCAGACCTTCCGCAAGAACGCGTTCTTCAGCTTCGCGGTCCACTATCACGGGATCCATCCGGAGCTGTCGCGAACCTTCGCCCCCGACCAAGCCCTGGTGGAAGAGTTCCGCACCTATCTGAGGCGGGAGAAGGAGATCGACTTCTCGGACGAGGCGTTCGATGCCGAGGCCGAGTACATCCGCGACTTCCTGCGGTACACGCTGATCAGCCAGTATCACGGCGAGGGCGTGGCCCGGCAGGCCGTGATGGAGGCCGATCTGCCGCTGGCGAAGGCGGTCGACCTGCTGACCGAGGCCGACACGCTGGCCGATCT